>DASTMP010000296.1:0-65197 GCA_035714085.1 Blastocatellia bacterium | reverse complement strand
CAGGGCCAGATGCCCCGACCAGTGATCGCCGGGCCGTTCGGCGCGTTTGATGATCAGCGTCTGCGCCGAGCCTTGCGCGTCCCGCAGGATCAGCGAGACCGCGGCCTGCGGGACGCGGTCAGGCTCAATCTGAATGTGGCGCGGTGGCGCGAGCCGCCGCCCGAGCTTCCGGCGAATAATCTCGAAATCGTTCATCTCATTCCTGGGGCGCCCGCCTGCGTAGGATCGAAACCACTTCGCGTCCTCCGAAAGCCGTTTCCGCGACGGTCACTCCGCAAAACACAAATCCGGCGCGCCCGGCTTCATTCAGCTCTTTCTGCGCCGTCGAAGTGCGGCTGGTCGCCAGCAATTTGTATTCGTAAGCCGTCTTCGCGCCGTCCGGGCGCTCGAGGATGACAACCACTTCGCGCCCGCCGAAGGCCGAGTCGTAGATCGTCTGGCCGGTGTATAGAAAACCCGCCTCGCCAGCCGCATTCAATTCCTTCTGCATCTTCGAAGTCTTTGTCGTGGCCAGCAGCCTGTATTCGTAGCGCGGGCCGCCGGCTTCGGGCTTGCGCGACATTATGACCACCATCTCCGCGCCGCCGCCCGCAGTCTCGCCGCCCATCACGCCTTCAAAGCGAAAGCCGACGGCCGCGGCCTGATTCATCTCTTTTTCCATAGTCGAAGTCCTGTTCGTGGCCAGCAGCCGGTATTCGACCTGGTCGCCAGTGGAAACTGGAGCGCTATTTGAATCGCCGAATAAGCTTAAGAGCAGAAAACAGACCGTTATAAGCATTGATTCCCCTCCGGGTTTGAATTGGATGTTTCAGCGCGAAGGGGGCGCAGCGGCTCTACGATACGACATCGCGCCGGGTTTGCGCAAAGTTGAAACTCGACGTCCGAAAAGTTTACGGAACCTGCGCCGCGCGGCAGGCGTCTAAATTTGAACGGGCGGCGCAAAAATTCGTGGAGCGCGACTGACGCGGTCTGTTATGCTTGGGCGCTCAAAAAATCTTCGCGCCCTTCATTTCTTCGTGGATGACATTCGGCAGGAGCGATTTGGATGAATTCTCGATCAAGTTCGGCCCATCACGACCAATCCATTCGCCGGTTCATTCGGAGACTGGCGCTGCTGCTCGCGCTCAAACAGTCATTGTCGTTCGTAACGGTCTGGTTTTTCATCTGGGGCGCCGTCGCGCTGGTTCTGCGCGCGGCGTCCTCCACGCCACGCAGGCAATTGCTGTGGGGCGCAATCGGGGTCGCTGTCGCCGTCATCGCCGCCGCCGCGCTATCGAGAAAGAGATTGCCGTCTCGCGACGCCGTGCGCGCGCTGCTCGACAATCAAAATGATTGTGGCGGGCTGTTGATGGCCGGCGCCGACGCCGAGATCGGCGGCTGGCAAATCCCCGAAATCACACTGCCGAGGTTGCGTTGGCGGAAGGCGCGCGCGTTCGGATCGCTGGCGGCGTCGTTCGCGTTCGTCCTCATCAGCCTTCTCGCGCCGGTCCGGTTTGCGACGACGGGCGCCGCCCGCCCGATGGATGTCAGCCGCGAAGTCGAAAACCTGTCGGCTCAGATCGAGGCGTTGAAGGAGGCTCAGATCATCGAAGAGGCCAGGGCCGAGGCCCTCGAACAGAAGCTCGAGCAACTCAGCCAGGAGGCTTCGGGCGAAGACCCGGCCAAGACCTGGGAGGCTCTGGATCATCTGAACGACGCGGTCGAAAAAGCCGCCAAAGAGGCCGCCGAAACCGCCAACGCCAGGCAGGAGCGATTGGCCAGAGCCGAAGCCCTCACCGAAGGTTTGATGGCCGGCGCCGATCAACTCGATTCTAAGACGATGACCGAAGCGATGCGGACGCTCGGCAAAATGACTCAGGACGCGATCAAGGAGAACGCATCGCTCGCCGGCGACCTCTCGCCCGAAACGCTGGAGGCGATCAGGTCGGGTTCGCTCAAGGCGGAAAATCTCAAAGGCGTCGAACAGGCGCTCAGCCAAAGTAAATCCGCGCTCAGCCAGAAGCTCTCGAAATTGAGCAAATCAGGTATGATCAACCCCAATGCGCTCAAAGGCGGCGCGCAGGCCAATCGCCGAGATAATTCCGGCCTGGCGCGGTTTCTGAAAGAGAACGCCGAGAAGATGTCTGTAGATGAGGCCACCCTCCAGTGGTGTGAGGGCAAGGGCGGCGTCGATCGCGGGCGCGGCGACGCGGCGATGACCTGGACTGACGGCTCGAGCGAGAAAGACGCCAGGTTCAAGGAGAAGGTTCTACCGCCTTCCTCGGTCGCCGGATTGAATGACAGCCAGCTCGTCGGCCTGAGCGCGAGCGCGCCGACGGTCTCGACGAGCGGCGTCGCGGCGCATGGCGCGTTGAACAGCGCCGCCTCCGGCGGCGGCTCAGCTTACACGCAAACAATACTGCCCCGCCATAGAGGCGCGGTGAAGCGCTATTTTGACAGGCCACAGACAAAATAAGACGCATTCTCCATTTCATCGCTATCGAGTCAGCGCCACGAGCGGTAGCGAGCGATTCCCAGTTGGCGACAGAGTGATGCAACAACGCTCGCTATCGCTCGCGGCGCTGATCCATTTTGCTGTCATCGAACAGAAAAATGTCGACAGAAAAATATGACGGAAACCATCCTGCAACCCGAAGAAATGAACCCCGCGGTCGAACTCGCGAATAGAGCCCTGGCCGAACTCGACCGCATTCTGCTTGGCCGGTCGGAACTTCATCGTCTAGTGTTCGCCGGCGTTCTGAGCCGTGGACACATTCTGCTCGAAGGTCTGCCCGGGGTCGGGAAGACGGCGCTGGTCAAGGCCCTCGGCGGTCTGCTCAACCTGCAATTCAACCGCGTGCAGTTCACGCCGGACCTGATGCCGAGCGACATCCTGGGCGCGCACATCCTTCAGGAAAATCACGACGGCCGCCGCGCCATGGAGTTCCACCCCGGCCCGATCTTCACCAACCTGTTGCTCGCCGACGAGATCAACCGCGCCTCGCCGAAGACCCAATCGGCTCTGCTCGAAGCGATGCAGGAGCGCTCCGTGACGCTGCTCGGCGCGACCCGCTCGCTGCCCGACCCGTTCTTCGTGCTCGCCTCGCAAAATCCCATCGAACTCGAAGGCACTTACCCGCTGCCCGAAGCCCAGCTCGACCGATTTCTATTCAAGCTCAACGTGACAGGCGCCGACGTCGAGACGCTCGACCGGATCATCTCTACGCGTCGGCGGGGCGAGCCCCCCGCGCCCGATTTCGTGATGAACGGTGATGAGCTCCAGCGGATTTTCGCGGCGATGGACCGCGTCTTTCTGCCGAAACCGGTGTCGCGCTACGTCTCGCGCCTGGTGGCCGCGACGCACCCCGATTCGGAAGAGGCGATTGACGAGGCGCGCGATTACGTCGGCTACGGCGCTTCGCCGCGCGCCGCGATAGCCATGGCCGAAGCCGCGCGGGCATACGCGTTGCTCTCCGGCCGGCCGACCGTCGGTTTTGAAGACGTGAAGGCCGTCGCATCGCCCGTGCTCAATCACCGGCTGGTCTTGAATTACAAAGCGCGGTTCGACGGCGTCTCGTCGCGCTCGATCATCGCGAAGTTGATCGAGCGGATGGACGAGACCGGGATCAAATTGCCGCGCGACGTGCGAATCGATGCTTGAGGAAGAATAGTTATGAAACAATTTGCGCTCTTTTTCGCCGCGTTGCTGTGCGCGTCGCTGATGGCGGTTTCGGCTAACGCCACGGACTATGACGACATTTCTGTCAGAGTTGAAGCGGTAACGGGAGATGAGTATAGGGTGATGATCGTCAATCGCTCCCACGCGAAATCTCATCTCGTGACGGTGGAGATTTACGCAGGCCCTTACAGCAATAAAGCGAATGTGGTCCGGCGGACGATCGAGTCCGCGCCGTCTTCGGCTGCGACGGTCACTATGTTCAAGGGCGGCGATATAGTCGCAGGCGCCGGCGTATTGATTGATGGGGTGGATCAGCGCGTTGCGACGCCTATTGATCTGTCTCGCACGAACGCGTGGGTCAGACATTCCATCAACAGATTTCAATTGCTCGTCAGCGGAGATGTCGAAACAATAGGATTGATGAACGCCGCGGCGGTCGACCAGGGATTCAAAGACTCTGGTGGCGAGAACGACGTTTCGTACCTTACTTACAAATCGCCGATGCCTGAATGGAGCGGGAATTGGTTGAGCTATTCAGGCTATGACGCTGTGATCATCTCTGCGGACGAGTTGCGCCTGGCTCCCGACGTTGTGAGTTCCGCATTGTGGCGTTACGTCGAGTGTGGAGGATCGATGGTCATCATCGGCGACTGGGAGATTCCGGGGCAATGGCGGTCGCGGCGAGTCAAATCGGTCGAAGTGGAGGAGGAGAAATCGGGCGTCGCGTGGAAGAAGTTTTCGCAGCCGTTGCCGGAGGCGGCGCAAAATTACAACGTCGGATTCGGGAATGTGACGATCATTGACGCCGCCGGCGTAAAAAGCATCCTTCCCGAGCAGTGGGGCGCGATAAAATTTGGTTGGAAGGGGTCGCATACGGGGGGAAAGGCCTACAGAGACATCGTCGATATCAACAAGGATTTTCCCGTCATTGAAAGGATCGGGATTCCAGTGCGCGGACTGTTCGTCCTGATGTTTATGTTCGTGATCGTAATAGGGCCGATCAATCTGATCTGGCTGGCGCGAAGACGCAGGAAGATTTGGATGTTGTGGACAGTTCCCGCGATCGCGCTGGTCACGTGTTTGACGGTCACGGGCTTCGCGCTCTTCAGCGAGGGGGTGAGCGCAATGTCACGCGCCGAATCTTTCACGATCCTTGATGAATCATCGCATCGCGCGTCCACGATCGGCTGGATGGCTTTCTATGCGCCGCTTACGCCGAGCGAAGGTCTGCATTTCAGCTACGACACAGAACTGACGTCGGTCACGCCGGAGGTGGGGTACTCCTTCAGGCGCGGAGGCAATCGCACGATCGATCTTTCAAACGACCAGCATCTGGATTCGGGGTGGATTATGGCGCGCGTGCCCGTATATTTCAAATACCGCAAAAGTGAAACGCGGCGCGAGCGGCTGACGATCAGGCAAGAGGGAGATGGCGCGATCAGCGTCGTCAACGTATTGGGGGCTGACATCCGCGAACTCTGGCTGGCGGACCGCAACGGCAAGGTTTATTCGGCGAGCCGGATTCGGGCCGGCGCGGAGGCGAAATTGAGCCCGTCGCCTCTCACACTCGTCGAAAATAAAGCCGGCTTGCGCGAGTTGTTTACCGCCGACGACTGGCTCGGGAAGATGAAGGAAGTCGATGCGAACCCACAGCGTTTCCTGGCGCCGGGGTGTTATCTGGCCAAGCTCGACGCGAGCCCGTTCGTCGAAGAGGGGTTGAAGAACGTGGCGACGCGAAAAGGGCGCGCGCTGGTTTACGGCATAAGCGCGCCCATTCTGGAGGCTGGACGATGAAGATCGAGATCGTCAACCTGAAAAAACATTTCGGCGCGACGCGCGCGGTCAACGACGTGTCGTTCGCTTTCTCTTCCGGCCAGGTCGTCGGCTTCGTCGGCCCGAACGGCGCCGGCAAGACCACCACGATGCGAATTCTGGTAACGCTCGACGAACCGACCGCTGGCGACGCCTTGATTGACGGCGTCTCGGTGGTGGAAGAGCCGGAACGGGCGCGACATCTGGTAGGTTATGTCCCGGATTCATTGCCCACGCATCGCGACATGTCGGTTCACGAATATCTGGATTTCTTCGCCCGCGCTTACGGCTTGAAAGGCGCAAATCGCGCAAAAGTGATCGAGGGCATCGAAGAGTTCACCGGGCTGGCCGGCCTCCGCGACAAGATGCTCGTGGCGTTGTCGAAGGGAATGAAACAGCGCGTCAGCCTGGCGCGAGCGCTGCTGCACGACCCTGCGGTGTTGGTGATGGATGAGCCGGCGGCGGGGCTTGATCCGCGCGCGCGAATCGAATTGCGCGAGCTGCTGCGCGCGCTGTCGTCGCAGGGCAAGGCGATCCTGATCAGCTCGCACATCCTGACGGAGTTGGCCGAAATCTGCCACGCCGCTGTGATCATCGAGCGGGGCAACGTCCTGATGGCGGGCGAGATCGGCGACCTGCTCACGAACAGCGCGCCGCATCGCACGGTCTTGATCCGCGTGATGGGCGGGCAGGAAAGGCTTTACCGCGAGTTGCTCGAAACGCCGCGAATCGAGAAGGTCAATTTTGCGGGCGAAGATATCGCCGCCGAAATCAACGGAGACGAAGAAGCCTGTTGCGATCTGTTGGCGGCGCTCATCGGGCGGGGCCATCGCGTCGTCGAATTCAAACAGCAACGCGCCAACCTCGAGGAGATTTTCATGAACGTCACGAAAGGAGCAGTGCAGTGACCGCTGAATCGGTTTTGAAAGAGAAGGTCAGTTTCGGCGACCGCATCAACCCGATAGTCATCAAAGAGCTGCGGCAGGCCGTGCAGAGCCGTTTCGTAATCTCCATGCTATTGACGCTGCTTGCGGTTCAGCTTGTCGCGATCGGAATCTACATTCTGGCGAGCGGCGCCTCCTTGTTCAGTTTCGACGCCGGTCGGCAGTCCTTCCTGATGCTCTTCGGCATTTTGCAAGTCATCGGCACTGTCTTCGTGCCGCTCTACACGGGGGCGCGGCTGGCCGCCGAGCGTTCAGACATCAATGTCGACCTCCTCTTCATCACGACGATCAAGCCTCGCAGCGTCATCGCGGGCAAGATGTTCGCCGCGATGACGCTGACCGCCCTGATTTACAGCGCGTGCATGCCGTTTATGGCTTTCACCTATTTTCTGCGCGGCATCGATCTGCCTTCGATCTTCATCTCGCTCGCCATCGGGTTTGTGGCGGTAGTGGCCTGCGCGCAGGTTGCGGTTTTCGTCGCGCTCATCCCGGTCAACCGCGCATTCAAGGTCATCTTCGGGCTGGTGGCGCTGGTCATTTTCGGAATCGCCTACTTTGCGACTATGGGTGGCGTGAGTTCGCTCGTCAATTATGGCGTCGGCGGAACCGGATTCCGGCAGACGATGATCGCAATGAGCGTTGTCATTTGCTTTCTGGTCGGATTGTTTTTCGTGATGTCGGTGGCGCTGATAAAGCCGGTCGCGTCGAACAGAGCGCTGCCTGTGCGGCTGTTCATCACCGCAGCCTGGCTGTTGACGGGTGTGGCGGCGGTGGCCGACGGCATGATCGAAGATTCGAGCGTACCGTTGATTTTATGGCTGGTGGGGTTCGAGATCGTCTTTGCGCTGTCCCTCTTCGCGGCGGTGAGTGAGCGCGATCGACCGGGAAGGCGCGTGCTGCGCTCGATCCCGAAATCTCTGTTCGGACGGGCGCGAGCCTTCTTCTTCTTCAGCGGCGCGGCGAACGGGGTCGCGTGGGCTTCTGTGATGATTGTCCTGACGCTGGCGGCCGCCTGGGTGTGGGTGAAGTCGTTTCCGCGTCACGGCAATGCGAGTGATCTGGTCGACAGCGCGAAATGGATGGGCGGAATGTGCCTCTATTTCTTCTGCTACGCAATGACGGGCGCGCTGTTGCGACGGCTTTTATTCAGCAGGGTCGGGTCTGAGTTGATATGGTTGATCGGCGTCTCACTGCTCCTCGTGGGCAGTGTAACGCCGTTTATGATCGGGTATATCATCTTCTTCAACGACCAATGGTGGTCGGAAGATTTAGGCGCATGGTGGGTCGGCAGTCCGTTCGCCTGGGGAAACAAAGGACATCGCGTGTTGTATGCGAGCGTCGGCGGCTTGTGGGCCGTGTTGGTCGTGGCGATGAGCCTGCCCTGGATCATCGAACGCGTGAAAATGTTCAAGCATCCGTCGCGAGTCGCGGCGGATGACACTATCGAGTCAGCGCCGCGAGTGGTAACGACTCTGTTCTCGACGAATGACGAATGACGAACACCGAACATACCTGATTGAAGGCGAACGCGCCGGGATGCGGTATGCCCTCGAACCGCCGCGAACGGTTTCGGCGGCGCTGGCCGGATTGCAGCTTGGCCGGCAGGCCGGGGCCTCTCTCGAATTCCGCGACCACCGCGATTACCAGCCCGGCGACGACCTGCGGCGGATCGACTGGAACGCCTTCGCGCGCTCCGACAGATTGACGGTCAAGCTCTACCGCGAGGAGATCAGCCCGCATCTCGACATCGTGCTCGACGGGTCGCGTTCGATGGCGCTCGAATCTACGGCGAAGGCGCGGGCCGCGATCGGGTTGGCCGCCGCGTTCGCCGTCGCGGCGGAAAACGCCGGCTATTCGCACAACGCCTGGCTCGCCCGCGCATATGTCGAGCCTGTCGCCAATGGCTCCGACCGCCCAGCCTCATGGCAATCGCTCGACCTCGATTTTCGCGGCAGTCCGGCTGAGGCTTTCACGCCGACGCCGCCGAGATTCCACCGGCAGGGAATGCGCGTTTTGATCAGCGATCTGCTCTGGTTGGGAGAGCCGACGGCCGTTCTGCAGAGCCTGGCGCATGGCGCGGCGTCGCTGGTGGTCGCGCAAACACTGGCTTCCGTAGACGCCAATCCGCCGGAGCGCGGTCGCGTGCGACTGCTCGATTCTGAAACCGATGAGCGGCGTGAAATCTTTATTGACGACGGCGCGATCCGCCGTTACCGCGACGCGCTGGCGAGGCATCAACAGAACTGGCATCGCGCCTGCCGGCAGATCGGCGCAGTCATGGTCAACGTCATCGCCGAAGAACTCGTCGCCGATTGGAACCTCGAAGCTCTGGTCAAGGCCGGTGTGATGAAAGTATGAACCGTGTTTTTTCTGCGGCTTTGCCGCCCAATGTGTGGAAGTGGCTGTGCCCTTCCAATACGGAATACGCCAATATTGTGGGAGGCAACTAGAATGCGTATCGGATTGACGTTTCTTACTATAGCTGTATTCTTGATGCCCTATCATGTCTTTATGGCTGCTCCCAGGCCAGCACAGAAGATAGATCCGGCCTACAAGGCGGTCTACGACGAATGGCGCAAGCAGATAGATGCCAATCCAGTTTTGAACGTGCCAATGTGGCTTGATCCCGACATCCGTCTTCCTGAGCTGCGAAAAGCGACCCGGAATCTACTCTCCATTGGCCCCAATCTAACACCACTCGTTGTGGAGGAACTCAGGACAGAAACAGATCACTTTCACCAATATATTCTGATCCACCTGCTGGATGGAGTTAGCGGTATCAATCTCTATTATGACAGCGGCGCAGAAAATCTTTGGGATGCCACTCCGGCGTTGATAGAGCAGTTCATCGCGAAATGGGATTCAGGCATTTACCTGAAGGCGAGCGAGTTGCTGAAAAGTGAATGGAAAGATCCAGTGGATGGGATAGCGCCTAAAAAAGTAGATCCCGATAGCATTATTCCGATCAGACGATACGGTGTCTATGCGCTCCCGTTCATTGTCGAGTCTCTGAATCAGCGCAACTCCAGCGCGGTATTCGCGGCCTATCTCATCATAACTGGAGAATCAGATCGATATACGCGGTATATCAAAAGTCCATCGGCCATGTTCCGGACCCGCAATGAAAAATTATCATACATAAAAGCGTGGGCGAGAAAGAATGAAACAAGGTTTGATAAGCTGGGCGACCTGTATAGCCGAATCGAGGCAATAGCGATTCAATAGCGCCGCTGGCTATGCTCCTGCGCTTCGGGATTAAGTAGTGATGCCTGTCTTCACGTTCTCATTTGCATTCATCGCCTTGCTGGCCGCGCCTGCGCTGATCGCCATTTACTGGCTGCGCAACCAATCGCGCGACCGGCGAGTGTCGAGCCTGATGCTTTGGCTCGACGAGAGGCAGATTTGGGAAGGCGGGCGGCTTATTCATCGGTTGCAAACGCCTCTACTCTTCTTTCTGGAATTGCTGGTGATCATGTTGATGGTAACTGCGGCGGCGGGACCGATGATGCGCGCCGGCGAAAGCAGGCGGCCGCTGGTGATCGTGTTGGACGATTCGTTCTCGATGCTGGCCGGAGCGGGCAAGGACGACACGGTTGGCAGCGCGCGCGATCGCGCCGTTCGCGCGATTGAGACCGAGTTGAAGAGTGACCGCTATGAACCTGTATATTTCGTCCTCGCCGGCGAATCGCCGCAGCTTCTGGGCGAAGCGGCGAACAATGTTGATCAAGCCGTCAAGCTTCTGCGGAACTGGCGGTCCGGCGCGCCCGTCGCGGAGCTTGAAGGGGCGATTGCATTCGCGTTCGAGTTGGGTGGTCCGCGCGCGCGCGCGCTGGTCGTGACTGATCACGCGCCTCAACAAGATCTGGGCGACAGCCGATTGGAATGGTGGTCGTTCGGCTCGTCGCAGCCGAACTTCGCGTTTGTCAACGCCGCTCGCACATTGCGCGATGACGAAGACCGGGTATTGCTCGAAATCGCCAATCTCTCGTCGTCATCCGGCTCAACTACGCTCAGCGTCGAATCAGTTGAATCGAACAATCCGCAATCCGCAATTCGCAATCCGCAATCAATCGCTCTCGGCGCCGGAGAGACGCGTCGCGTTCTTTTAACGCTCAAACCCGGCGCCCCCACGCTGCGAGCGCGTTTGAGCGACGACGCTCTGCTCGTCGATAACCAGGTCACGCTGCTCGCGGAATCGAGCAGGAACGTCCGCGTTGATTTGCGCTTACGCGACGCCGCCGTGCGAGCGCTGGTCGAAAAAGCGGTCACCTCGTCGCCGAACGCTTCTTTGAGCGCGAATAAGCCGGACCTGGTGATCACTGATGAAAGCGACACGAAGATCGAAGACGCCGAAGCCCCAGAAGCATGGACGCTGCAAATCATCAGTGAAAAAGACGCCGCGAGCTTCCTCGGCCCGTTCGTGATCGACCGCTCTCATCCGTTGTCCGAAGGCCTGTCGCTCGGCGGCGTGGTTTGGGGCGGGGGCAAATCGCGGCAATTGGCGGGGACGCCAGTCGTCAACGCGGGCGACGTACCTTTGCTCACCGACGTCGAACGCGCGGGAGTACACGAATTGCGGTTGCGCTTGCGACCGGATCTTTCAACGCTCCAAGAGTCGCCGAACTGGCCGATCCTGTTCTGGAACTTGATCAACTGGCGAGCGCAGATCGCGCCTGGGTTGCGACAAAAGAATCTTCGTCTGGGCAGCGCCGCCGCCTTGACGGTCGAATCGGGCGTCGAATCGGTTAGCGTCGTCGACCCGCGGCGAGTCACGCGCCGACTGGCGGCGCGCGACAAGGCCGTGTTGATCAGAGCGGACGTCGCCGGCGTTTATGAAATCAGCGCGAATCAGAACAGATATTCATTCGCCGCGAACGCCCTGCAGCGCGAAGAGTCGGATTTGACGCGGGCTTCGTCCGGGCGCTGGGGCAATTGGGCTAATTCGACGGCGTTGCAGTGGGAGTATCGCAGCGTGGCGTGGGTGTTGCTGCTGCTGGCGTTAAGCGCGCTGGCGGTTCACGCATGGATGATCGCGAGAAGGGAACGGCGATGATCACTCTTGTCCATCCAATCTGGCTTGCGCTTGCGATCCCGCTCGCCGCCTCGTGGCTGTTGTGGCGGCATTCGTCGCGCTTTCTGCGATTCACGCGGTTGGCGCTGCTCTTGCTGATTCTGCTCGCGCTTTGCGGATTGGCGGTCAAGCTGCCCAGCCGCAACGGAACCATCGTCGTCGTCGCCGACCGCAGCCTCTCGATGCCGCAAGGCGCCGAGGCTGCGCAGAAAGAGGCGATTGATCTGATCGGGCGCGCGATGACGAGCGATGACCGCCTTGCGGTTGTCTCGTTCGGGCAATCCGCCGCGATCGAGCGTTCGCCTCAGACCGGCGCATTCGGCGGGTTCACGAACGAGGTCGGGCGCGACGCGTCCAACCTGGCCGAAGCGATTGATAAAGCCCTCGCGATAATGCCGCAAAGCTCTCCCGGAAAGATTCTGGTCATCTCCGACGGGCGCTGGACGGGCAAAGATCCGGCGGTGGCCGCCTCGAGGGCCGCCACGCGCGGCGTCGCGATCGATTACCGCTCGCTGCAGCGGTCGTCGGCGAACGATCTGGCCATCGCTCAAATCGACGCGCCGGTCACAGTCACGCCGGGCGAAGCGTTTATGATCACGGCGTGGGTAAAGTCGCCGCTTCAGCAGGAGATCGCATACGAATTGCGGCGTGGCGGGCAGGTCCTGGCGGCGGGCAAGACGAACGCCGGCGCGGGCTTGAGCCGTCTGACCTTCCGCGACCTTGCCGGAGAGCCGGGCGCGCAAGGTTATACGATCAGAGTTTCGAGCGCCCAAAACGGCGCCGGCGATGACCCGGTTCCCGAAAACAACTCGGCGAAGGTTCTCATCGGGGTGCGAGGGCCGCGACCGCTGCTCCTCGTCTCGTCCTCTCCGAACTCCGGCCTCGCGCGATTGTTGTCGGCGGGTGGGATGAAGATCAAGCTCGCCGCGCCGGAAGATTGCGACTGGACGCTGGATTCGCTCGCGCAGTATTCGGGCGTGCTGATCGAAAACGTTCCCGCCGAAAAGATCACCAATCGCGGAATGGAGTCAATCGTCTCCTGGGTCAGCGAAGCCGGTGCGGGGTTGATGATGAGCGGCGGCAAACACGCTTACGGCCCCGGCGGTTATTTCAAATCGCCTCTCGAACCGGCCTTGCCCGTCTCGATGGAGCTGCGGCAGGAGCATCGCAAGCTCGCCATGGCGATAGTAGTCGCAATGGATCGTTCGGGCAGTATGGCCGTCTCGGTCGGCGGAGGGCGCACGAAGATGGACCTGGCCAATCTGGCCGCCGCGCAAGTGCTCGATATGCTGACTCCGGTGGACGAATTCGGCGTCGTCGCGGTCGACAGCGCGTCACACATCATCGCCGATCTGCGAAAAGTAGATGACCCCGGAAGCGTCCGAAACAGAATCCTCAAGATCGATTCGGGAGGTGGGGGCATCTTCATCTTTGAGGCGTTGACCACGGCCGCCGACATGTTGCTCAAAGCCCAATCGGGCACGCGCCACATAGTCCTCTTCGCCGACGCCGCCGATTCGGAAGAGCCCGGCAAGTACCGGGAATTGCTCCAACAATGCGAGCAATCGGGTATCACGGTCAGCGTCATCGGATTGGGCAAACCGACGGACGGCGACGCCGAACTGCTGCGCGACATCGCCAGGCGCGGCGGCGGGCAAATCTTCTTCACCGAAAACGCCGAGGACCTGCCCCGCCTCTTCGCTCAGGATACGATCATCGTCGCCCGCAGCATGTTCCTGGATCAGCCGGCCCAGATCCAATTCACCGGTGGGATGATAACGTTGACCGGGAAGCAGTTCACCGGTTTACAATCGATCGGTGGTTACAATCTCACCTACCTGCGCCCCAAGGCGAATCTGGCGGCGGTCACGACCGACGAATACAAGGCGCCGGTGGTGGCTTCGTGGCAAGCGGGCGGCGGGCGCGTCTTGTGCTATCTGGGAGAGGCCGACGGCCAGTACGCGGGCGCGGTGGCGGGTTGGAAGGACGCCGGCGATTTCTTCACGAGCCTGGCGCGCTGGGTCGCCGGCGACGCTGGCGACCTGCCCGGCGGCATGCTTCTCACGCAGGACGTGAAGAACGGCGTCGCGCGGATCGAGCTTCATCTCGACCCCGAACGCGACGAGGTGGCCGCGCTGTCGCCGAGCGACCCGCCGAAGGTGACGACGCTGCGCGGCGTCGCCGGGTCGAAGCCTTCGAGCGAGAAGGCGGAGATGCGTTGGGCGTCGGCTGACACGTTGGAAATCGAAATCCCGCTGCGCGGCAATGAGACAGCGCTCTCGACGGTCGAAGTCCCTGGCGCGGGCCGCGTGACGCTCTCGCCGGTGGCCTTGCCTTACTCGCCGGAATTCAAACCCGTGAGCGGCGAGGAAGGGCGGGCCGCGCTCGCGCATCTGGCCCTGGCCACGGGCGGCAAGGAGCGCGTGGAGATTTCCGGCGCATGGAAAGATTTGCCGCGTCTGCCGCGATTGGTCGAGCTTGCGCCGTGGCTGCTGATGCTGGCGACGGTGTTGTTATTGATTGAAGTCTTGGAGCGGCACACCAGCTTGATCTCCGCGCGGCTGGCGCCAGAATTGAAACGAGGGCGCGAGCGCATTCGAGAAGTCATGCCGGCGAAGTTGAGATGGCCGCGAAAGAAAAGGCCGGTTGAAACCGCCAAACGCGCTCCGTCGCAACCAGTCGCTGATCAACAAGCGGAACCGGAAATGAAGCCGGCGGAACCGGCGGTCGCCCCGGCGGCGATATTGGACGCGCTGCGCCAAGCCCGCCAGCAAGCGAAGGAACGGACGAAGCGATAGCATCGGCATGCTTATTTTCACCCTTTTTGCCTTTTTTGCTTCCTCTTTTATAATGCGCCGCAGTGATGTGGCGAGTCGTTCACATCATCGTCATTAAAATCCAAATCCAAAACGAGGTAAAAATGAAATCAGGTTTGGCTCCAAGACTAAGAGCGTTGGCGATAATCGTTTGCGCTTCTCTGGCTTGTTCCGCGTCGTTCGCGGCGGTTCAGGATAAACAAAAGGCGAACGACGACGCGCCTAAAATTTCCGAGGGCGAGCAGAAGGCGATTGAGAAGATCAATTCCGCCAGTGGCGTGGCCGAGAAGTTGAAGGCCGCCGCCGATTATCTGAAGAAGAACGGCAAGAGCCAGATGCGCCCGCGCGTCGCCGGCTACGTCTCTGACGAGATCGCCAAAGTGAGCGATAACAATCAGCGCATCGGCTTCATCGAAAATTTCATCAAGACTTTCAACCAGACGGAAGAGGCCGATCTTGTCAAACCCAGCTTGATCGAATCGCTGATCGCTTTAAACAAGTTCGACGAGGCGTTCAAGGAAGGCTCGAAGTATGTCGAAAGGAAGCCCGATGACGTCGTTGTCCTGACTATGTTGGCTTCGGCTGGCGCGAATCAGGCTAATAAACAGGTTCAATCCAGCCAGGCGCCAGCCGCCGCCATGCTGCAAAAGGCTTCGGAGGCCGGCGCGAAGGCCGTCGAGTTGTTGGAGGGTGACAAGAAGCCTGAGAAGATGGACGCCACGTACTGGAACAATTTCCGCAATACGTGGCTGCCGCGCCTCTACCAGGCTCAGGGCATGATCCTCTTCGCCAACAACGACAAGGTCGGAGCGAAGGATAAACTTGAGAAGGCCGCCGGCCTCGATCCTTATGACCCGAACACTCTGCTGATGCTGAGCGGCGTCCTCAGCGATGAATACACCAAACTGGCCGAGCGCTACCAGGCGGAGAAGAAACAAGCGGTGCTCAACGAAGGTTTGCAGAAGATGGATGAGCTGATCGAATGGCTGGCGCGCGCCGCCGCCGTCACCGAAGGCAACGCCCAATATCAGGCGGTGAACGGTCAAGTTATGGATCAACTGAAGGAATACTACGCCTTCCGCCACGAAAATAAGACCGACGGATTGAAGGAATTGATCCAAAAGTACAAGAAGCCGTAGCTGATGGAGTCTCCCGACGTCTCCGCAGTCCAGCGTTATTTCAACATTCTTCCTCAGCCTGCGCGCGGTCGACCTTTCACAAACGCGAGCGCCTGATATCAAACCGCGCACGGCTTCAATCAGCGGGCGAGCGACCATCGGCGGCCAGCCTGCTGTCGGCAAAAAGGACCTGGCGGCGGACGTCAATACAATATGGGTGAGGCTCATTCGCCGTCCGCGATGTTCTTGAGCGCCTCCCGAAGAATTTTTCGATGGCTGCGTGACACCGGCAGCTTCATCCCGTTCGACAACTCCGCCATGAGTTCGCCCTGTCCGGATCGAGACAGCGCGACAATTGCCGATATACGCGCGATATTGTTGCGATGCAATCGCTGGAACTCCGCCGGGGCGAGCCTTTCGGTGAGCCTGGCTATCGAAAGATCGCAGATGGCTTCGTGATAACTTTGCTCATCGCCGAAGTAGACTAGCGTGTAATGGTCGCGGCTGATGAAACAGAAGACATCTTTCGTTTCAACCACTCGCAGTCTCACGCCCTGTTTGACGGTCAATCGCCGCAGTCGCCTTATGCCCCCGTCACGCGCGGCCAGTCTGGCTTCGAGCGCGCGCAGCCTCTCTTCATCCGCCGAGCGGTCGAGCGCGCGCGCAAGAGCTTTGCGCAGCCGCTCCGCCGTGAACGGTTTCAGCAAGTAATCGCAGGCGCTCTCTTCAAACGCCCGGATGGCGAATTGATCGTAAGCCGTCTGGAAGATGACGTGAAAAGGGCGCTCGCCGAATTGCTGCAAGACCTCGAACCCGTCGAGCCCGGGCATCTCGACATCCAGGAAAATGACGTCTGGGCGGAAGCTTTGAATCTTCTCCACCGCGTCGACTCCGCTCTCGGCTTCTTCGATCAAAACCTCCGGCCCGTCCTCCTGTTTTGATAGACGCGCATAGCGCGCCACGCGCTGCCGCGCCAACGCTTCATCGTCAACGATCAGTATGCGTTTCGGCTCAGTCAATCTTCTCTCCGGTGAAATTGAAGCTTGCGACCGTGTGACCTTGACGGTCGCTTTCGATCTTGAAGTCGTGGCGATTGCCGTAGAGCAGTTCCAGTCGCGCCCGCGTGTTGGCCAGCCCCGTCCCATTGTTCGAGACAAGCGGACGATAGCGCGTTCCGGTGTTGATTACGCGAAGCGCGTAAAGTTTGTCGGGGCGTTGAGCGATTTCCACGGCCATGACCTCTACCTTGATGTGTCCGCCTTGGATCGATGGCGCGATGCCGTGTTTGATAGCGTTTTCAACCAGTGTTTGCAGCGTCAGGCTCGGCAGAAATATCTGGTGGCTGTTTTCCAGCCGTTCGATGCTGAAACTGAGCCGCGAGCCGAAGCGAAGCTGTTCCAGTTCGAGGTACAAGCGGACGATCTCGATCTCAGAGTCGAGCGGCGCCGTCTTCAAACCGGAATTGGCTAGTATCTGGCGATAAAGGTCCGAGAGTTTGTAGGTGGTCTCGGCGGCGTTCTGCTGTCCCGATTCGATCAATTCGGCCAGGCTATTCAGAGCATTGAAGAGGAAGTGCGGGCGCATCCGGTTTTCCAGTATATGGTAACGCGCCTCGGCGGCTTCAGCTCGTAACGCCAGCGCCTCTTCCTTCGCCTGTTTGTAAGCGAAGTAGAAAGAGAAGGCGACAATGACGCCGCCGCCGAAGATCATCGAAGTCAGATAAAGTCCGACGGTCGTCGTCGCGCCGAAAGTCGCATGAGTAATCATCATACCTAACTGTAGGCCCATCGCCAGGCCGACGACGTTGGTCAGAATGTTGATGGGCAGCGAGATTTTGAAGGAGCGCCCGGTTTTAAGCGCGATTTGCAATCTGGCGGCGTAGGCCGCGGCGAAACAAAGCGCGACCATAACCGGTATGGCAAAGCCGTAAACAGCGGATATCATCAAACCTGTCAACAGCATTCCGCTTCGATGCCATTGCGGAATCGCAATGAAAAGAAAGACGAATGCGATGAGAGGCCCGAACGGCAGATGCCACAAATGCTTCGCCCATTGCCGCCAGAAGTTTTTCCATTCCTCTCTCATCGCCGCCGGATTTTTACAGAAAGGGCCGCCTCTTGCCAATCGCCCCCGTGGCGCGCAGTGACAATTCAGTAGCGAAAAACGACCGTTCGGAGGATCGTCCGGCGATTCCACAGGGCGCCGGCGTAAATTGCCAATGTTCGGAGTTCCGCCTTCAGTCGGTCAGGTCGATCGAACTCGAGATCTCTAAACTCGGAGGAACGCAAAATGGAAACTCACGAAGCAAACGCAAAAATCAGAACGGCCAATGCGGTCGCTCACGCCATTCGGATAGTCGGAATACTGTTCTACATCGCAATGGCTTTCAGCCTAATGTCTTGGAAGTATGCGATCTTCGCCGGAACCGCCTGCATGATCATTGCCCCGTTGGCCAGGCGGTTGATGATCTCGGGCGAGTGAATAAAGGAGAATGTGATGAAAAAAATGGTTGCGGTTTTGGCTCTACTGGCGGCGCCGGCGCTAGCGTTCGCTCAAACACAAAGCGCCGGGAATTCCGCCGAGATGCGCAAACTCGATTTTCTGCTCGGCGCCTGGGAGGGCGAAGGCTGGATGGATTTCGGGCCCGGACAACGACGCGCGGTCAAGGTCAAAGAATCGGTTCAGGGCAAAGCCGAAGGTTCTGTTCTGACGCTCGAAGGATTGGGCAAAGCCAAACCGCCGAGCAAGGACGAAGAGACAGTGGTTCATAATGCTTTCGGCGTAGTCTGGTACGACGGCGAAGCGCGGCGGTTTAGGATGATGGCATGGCGCGTGGGAGGGGCGATGGACGCCGACATCACGGTTGGAGAAAAGAGTCTGGTTTGGGGGTTCCGTGATCAGCGCGCTGGACAGATTCGCTTCACGATCAAATTGGACGAGGCCGGACGGTGGCTCGAGATCGGCGAAATTTCGCGCGACGGGACAAGTTGGAACAAGTTTTTCGAGATGAGGCTCAAGCGCGCGGATGGGAACTAAGATCGTTGACGAAAATTTTTAGTTGTAATCGTTTTCATTTTCCATTTGTCATTTGGGTCGCCACGTTTGATCGGCGGCGCCGCGCGTATTAACGCGGATTTCGGCGCCAACAACAACCAAAACACAGTAGCCGTCAGACTTAACTCAGTCTTTACATTCGGTTGATTCTCGCTTAAGCCCACGACTGTACACTCTTAACAATTCTACTTAGCAATCCTCGTTGACTCTGATCTGAATTTTATCGCGGTCCATGGACTGTAGATGGGGACCGTAGATGGGGACTGTAGATGGGGACCGTAGATGGGGACCGTAGATGGGGACCGTAGATGGAGACCGTAGATGTTTCGCGAGATTCGAATGACTTGGTTGATTACAGTAGTGGCGCCACTTCTCTTGATATTAACGCCCTCTTTTTGCAGCCTCGGCGCGCAATCTCAAGGCGGCTCCGCCGGCAATGAAGCTCAACACATCGGCAGGCCGGAAGACGAGGCCACATATATCGAATTCCGCGAATTTTTTGAAGCGGGCGCAGGCAAGATAAAACCTTCGGCGAAACTTCTCAGCCTGAACGGCCGCCGCGCTCGGCTCATCGGGTTTATGGCGCAATTGGAGCAGCCTCCGAATGGAGTTTTCTATCTCTGTCCGAGGCCCGTTTTCGCTGATGAGTCAGGCGGCGGAACCGCGGACCTGCCGGTTGGAAGCGTGCGCGTAATCGTCCGCTCGGCGAAGGAGAAAAAGATTCCGTTCATCGCGCGCTCGATCGAAGTCACGGGAATTCTCGAAGTCGGCCCCAAAGCCGAAGATGACGGGACGGTCTCATCCGTCAGATTGATACTTGACGCCCCAGAGCAGCCTCATAACTCCGATCCCCTTCGTCATCCGCAACAAAGCGGGCAATGAAGCCTGAAAGCCTCTTCTAACCACCAAAGGAGAAAATGATGTGTCATCCGATTCAGCAATCAATAAAAGCATTACAGACATTGCTTTTTATCATTGCATTGGGGGCAGCCGGCGCGGTCTATGCGCTGCCAACGGAAGTTACGATTACGCCGCCTAACGGGGCGCGATTTGTCGCCGGGCAGAAATTCGATCTGCGAGTCGAAGGCAAAGGCTCCGGTCCTTATTCCGCCACCATTGCGGTTGACGGCGTTCGGCTGCATTTCACGTCAGGAGCGCAGAATTCATCGACCACCGACGGCGTCACGGCGGCCGGTTACGGCGGGTTCAACCTGCGCGGATACTCGAATTACTTTCCCGGGATCCATACAGTCACCGCGACCTTCACCGACTCGACCGGGACTGTGACAGTGACCTCTAAATTTCTGGTTGTAGAGATCAAAAACTTGATCGGTCCTCCGTTCGGCCATCAGTTCGGACATGGCTTTCGGCGCGACGACAGCCGTCCGATCAAGAACATAATCATCATGATCGGCGACGGGATGGGCGTCGCGCATCGCACCGCGGCCCGCATCGTCAGATACGGAGTGACCAACGGCTCGTCGAACGATTACCTGGCGATGGATAAGTTCCCGGGCACCGGGCTCGTCACCACACACTCGCTCAACAGCATCATCACCGATTCGGCGCCGGGAATGAGCGGATACGTCACGGGCAACCATCAAAACAACAACCAGGAAGGCGTCTTCCCGTCGCACGTGACCAATCCGTTCTTCGGACCGCGAGTTGAATACCTGTCCGAATTTTTGCACCGCACACAGGGGAAATCGCTAGGGATTGTCACGACCGCCGACATCGAAGACGCCACGCCCGCGGCCAATGCGGTCCATACCGCCAACCGCAACAACGGCACTGGGGTCTGCGATCAATATCTGGACGAAAGCGATTTCAGCGATACTCGCCGGTTCGGCACGGGCCTGAAAGTGCTGATGGGCGGCGGCCGCCGCTGGTTCCTGCCGGCGGGAGAGTTCGGTTCGAGCCGCGCCGCGGCCACCGATTACACGGCGCTGCCCGCCGATCTGGTCAGCGCATGGAATCTGCCTGTCGCGGGCGCGTCCGATCCGAATCGCGATCTGATCGACGATTTCAGAAGCGCCGGGTTCGCTTATGTCGATTCAGCGACTGCGTTGAACGGCGTCGGGACGCCTAAAAAACTGCTCGGCCTGTTCGGCTACGGAAATATGAATGTGGCGCTCGACAAAATCGCCAAACGCCGCGGCGTTCCGCTGCCCGGCTCGACCTCGTTCGTCGTCGACGATTACCACGCGCCGGATCAGCCGATGCTCGATGAGATGACGGACGCCGCGCTGCGCGTCCTTTCCAGGGACCGCGATGGATTCGTGCTGATGGTCGAAGGCGCGCACATTGACAAACAGGCGCACTTGATGGACGCCGAACGCTCCATCGGCGACGCCCTCGAACTCGATCGCGCCGTCGAAGTCGCGCGACGCTTCGCCGACAGGGCTGGCGATACCCTGATCATCGTTCTGGCGGATCACGAATGCTCGGGATTCAGCCTGATCGGCGCCCTCACGGGCACGGTGGAGAACCTGCAAAATCTTTCGTCAGACAGCGCGACACTGGATCCTTCCACGCAACCGGAGCGCCAAAAACTGGTCGGGACCTATGACCTCGCCGGTTTCCCGAAATACAAAATCCTCGACGACGGCTATCCTGAGACCTTCGATATCAACGGGAAGTTGCTGATTGGTTACGGCTCGAGCGGCGACCGTTACGAGACCTGGTTGTCGAAGCCGATTCCCGTCCGAGACAGCTTGTTGCCCGCGGACATAAGCGCCGAGTTGACAGGCAAAGGCTACTCGTCAACGCCGGTTGATCGCGCCTCCGACAGGAACGCCGGATATTACCTGCGCGGCCAGGCTGTAGGCAGGGATCAGGCGGTCCATACCGCCACCGACATCCCGATCTCCGCTTACAGCTCAGGCGGCAAGGCCTTTCAGCTATTCTACGGCGTGCAGGAGAACACCGACATCTTCTTTAAGCTGATCCGCGCCGCAGCCGGCGCATATTGAAACGAGAGCCGAGGCGTCGCGCGGCTCGGTCGCCGTGTGACGCCTCACAGTGAAGTCTTCAACGCTCTGAATTGTCGCTTTTACGCTGAATCGAAGCAGCTCGGAGCGGGACAGACTTTAGATCAATATGTAACGCGAGTACCGGATTATAGCGCGAGTAAAGACGCAAGATTTTGCCTCTCTACTCGCGCTGGTTCCTGATTGGACTCCCGATTCCACAAAGCCGCAAACATGGCGATTAAACAAATCGCCACGCACCGTACCTGTATTTGCAATCCGCCCTGGCCTGCGCGTTTTAGGAAACTTTGTCTGGCGGTAACAATCGAGCAAACTCCAAACAAAAATCACAAGCCGGCCTCGGTCGATTTGTTTGTTTGGCCAAATATTAAGACCTAGAATTAACGCAAAACTTTTAGTTGGAGTCAGTGAAGTGTGAAGGCTAAGTTAAATAGAATCGCGCAACCGTGAGGCATAGGCCAGAGTACCGCGCGCGTAAGCAATCGGTTGCGCGCAAGGCGAAGATTGCTTACGCGCGCAGCGTCTTAGCCATACCCTTAGCGATATGAAGGCCGGAATCGGATTCAGCGATTCCGCCGCTTGTCGCCGCGACAGCCGAGAGTGAGGCGCGCGCCGCCTTTATCTATGAGCTTGCAAACCCGCCCCCGATGATGCACCATGTTTGTGGTTACTCCTTCTCTCGCGCATCAACGGTGATGCGCCATCAGCCACTAAAATATAGCGGCGGCGTTATGGATAGTTCGAGAGCAGGCTAGTTTAAATTTTCAGAAGCCGTTCGTCAGAACGTCCGATCAAGAGCTTTCGCTGGCGCCGTTACACCGAAGCCCATCTGATCCATAGCTTCTCTTAACATCCCATCTGGGAAAAAAAAGGTACATTTCATGTCCATGAAACTCTATGTTGGCAATCTCGCGTTCCAGACGACCGACGAGGATTTGCTTGAACTCTTTTCACAAGCCGGCGCCGTCGAATCGGCCCAGGTCGTGATGGATCGCGACACGGGGCGCTCGCGGGGCTTCGGTTTCGTCGAGATGGCATCGAAAGCCGAAGGCGAAGCCGCAATCACGCAGCTTAACGGCGTCGAAATCAATGGTCGCAGTCTGACCGTGAACGAAGCCAGACCGCGTGAAAATCGCGGTGGAGGTGGATTTGGAGGAGGCGGCGGACGTGGCGGCGGGCGCGGCGGACGCGGTGGTGGTGGATTTGGCGGCGGGCGCGGCGGGCGCTACTAAGGCGCCATTTTCGATAACCGGAATTCCATAACACAAAGCGCCTCCGGGAGTACGATGTACGCCGGAGGCGCTTTGCTTAAAGAACATCAGGCGCGCCGCGTTCACGATCTGCGGCGTGGCTGGAAGGAAAATAATGACATTTGCAGAGCTGGGATTGCACACTGCGTTCGCAAGCAGGTGCGCATCACTAGAGTTTATCGAGCCGACTCCAATTCAACGACAGGCGATTCCCGTCATTTTGAGCGGCTCTGATTTGATTGGCTGCGCCGCCACCGGCACAGGCAAGACGGCGGCGTTCCTGTTGCCGATGTTGCAAAGGCTTTCCGTCAAACCGTCTGACGGTGTGCGCGCTTTGATTTTGGCCCCTACGCGCGAGCTTGCATCACAAATCGCCGAGAACTTACGGACGCTCGACGCGAAGAAGAAAGCCACTTCAGTTATCATCGTCGGGGGCGCTAGTATGAACAAACAGCGAGCGGCGTTACGGCGTGGTGTGACGATAGTCGTCGCGACGCCGGGACGGCTGCTCGATCACCTGGAAAGCGGAACCATTGACCTTTCACGCGTGGAGACGCTGGTATTGGACGAAGCCGACCGTATGCTCGACATGGGCTTCTTGCCTGCGATTCGCAGCATTATCAAATGGCTTCCGTCAGAGCGGCAGACGCTGCTCTTTTCCGCGACGATGCCGCCGCCGATCGAACAGATCGCGCGCGAATATATGCGCCGGCCCAAGGTCGTCGAGGTCAATCCTCGTAACAAGGCTGCGGTAACCGTTAAGCAGACGGCATATCCGGTCGCGACGGAATCTAAGACGACGTTGTTGCTCCACCTCCTTGAACGCGAGCAGTGCCTGCGCGCCCTGATCTTCACTCGCACCAGGCGAGGCGCCGAGCGCCTCTCTCTTGCGCTAGCCGCGAGCGGGAGCCGGGTGGACCGCATTCATGCGGATCGCTCGCAATCGCAACGCGAAGCCGCCTTGCGTGGTTTCAAAGACGGGCGCTGCCACGTGCTGGTGGCGACTGACATCGCCGCGCGGGGGATCGATGTCGATCTGGTTACTCACGTCATCAACTTCGACGTCCCGGCCACGGCGGAAGATTACGTCCACCGCATCGGCAGAACCGGACGCGCCGGAAACGCCGGCCAAGCGATAACTCTGCTGACGCCGGTTGATGAGCTGTCAATGCTGGAGATAGAAAAGCTGACCGGACAAAAAGTGGAGCGAGTCGTCTTACCAGGCTTTGGCGGCATAACTCTATCAGCCAAACCGCCGCGTTCGCTGATTCGCAGAGGCGGCTTCAGATCGCGACGCTTTGGCAGGTAGGGAAGCGGAAAATCACAGGGCGATTCGAGACGGATCGAAGAGCAGTGGGAAGAATCGCCCTCCCATCTTTTCTCCTTTCGGAATCACCTGCGTCCCCTCCAACAACGGTTCATCCGAATTCGATGTCACCCCGTCGCGGAAAACGTTGATGACCGTCGCCCGGCGCGGGCGATCGGTTGTGTTCGCGTAAGAGCCATGCATCATCCGCGCGTGGTGGAACGAGCATTCTCCTTTCTTCAATTCGACAGCGACCGGTCTGAATTTCTCTTTCAATTCGGCGGTCAATATCCGCAGCACGGCCTCCATGTCGCCGGTCAGCCCGGTAATCGGCAGGTCCGGCCAGAGATGGCTGCCCGGGACGTAATGCACGCAGCCGTTCTCGCGCGTCGAATCGTCAAGCCCTATCCAGCACGTCAAGTGCGCCAGCGGCGTCGTGCGCGTCCAGTAAGAATAGTCCTGATGCCACGCGACCACTCCGCCGTGACGCGCCGGCTTGCAGAACAACTGGTCGTGCCAGAACCGCACCGCGCCGCCGAGGATCTGCGAAGCAGGAACTGTAAAGGCCGGGTGCCATAGAATGTCGTGAAAGCCGGGCTTGATGCGCCAGGCGCCCAACGCGTGAAAGAGAATCTTCGTCCGGTCCTTCGATTCGTTCGAGTGGAATTCGTAATAAAGCTGACGCCCGGGTTGATCGGGATTCGTCAGGTCGATCAGTTCTTCGCGCAGCCTCTCGACCTGTCTGTCGTCCAGAATCCGGACGCCCGCCAGGTAGCCATTCTCGTTGAAAAACCGAACCTGCTCGTCGCTCAACCTGTAGCTGTCCCAGCCTTGACTGTCGACAGGCGGAAGAAACAGATCGCTGATCGGCTCGTGATGCGCGGATAGATCAAGCTGCAAAAAAACTCCTCAAAAAGTCACCCACGAAGAAACGAAGAGCGCAAAGGTTTTTATGATTTTTCTTCGTGCTCTTCGTTTCTTCATGGTTGGTTTTCAATGTTTCATGACGTTGCAAGGCCATTTTTCATATGAAATATGGCGTCGGATAAAATTACAGCCACACCGGCCGAATGGCAATCGGTGTGGCTGTCTGATGAGAATGGAGATTTGCGGAATCTACTCCTTAATCATCCTTGGCGTTCTTCATCGCCTTACTGCCTTTTGTGGAGCCCAGTGGCGGAGCCGGTTTGAACGATGGTCCAAGCGGCGTGCCAGTGGCGGAAGTATCGTATTTGGATTTGACAATGTCGCCCCTCAATCCAGCCAGCGCGCTGAGCAATTCTTTCCTCTCCGGATCCACGACATTAAATTTATCGAGGGTTTTGACCAGGTCCTCGACCAGCGCGGTGAACTCGCCACCCGTCGTACGCATGTGCTCATGCGCTTTTTTCATGCTTAGCCCGTTGTACTTGCAGGGGCCGCCCGTAGCGTTGCAGACAAAGTCTTTGAGGTTAGCGAGCAGGCGCGGGGCGTCGGTCTTGGCGAACTTCTGGTTGATGCGCGTGTCGGCGAGCACATTCCCGGCGAAATCGTCAACCACTGCCGAGATCGCCGACATGCCTCCAAGACGGTCGAAGAGCGAGCCGGATTTCGGTTTGCTGGGAGCAGGCGCGGCGGCGGCTGCTGCTGGAGCTCCACCCAGCGGCGGCGCGGGTTTGAAGCTCGCGGGCAGCGGCGTGCCGGTGGCGGCCGATTCGCTTTCCACAATGTCGCCCCTCAATCCGGCCAGCGCGGTGAGCAGATCTTTCTGATCCGCAGGCGCGACATTGAATTTGTTCAGAGTCTTGACCAGGTCTTCGACCAGCGCGTTGAACTCGCCCGCCGTAGTCCCCATATTCTTATGGGAATCCTTCATGTTTAGCCCTTTGTACACGCAGGGGCCGCCCGTGGCGTAGCAGACGAAGTCTTTGAGGTTGGCGAGCAGGCGTGGCGGGTTGGTCTTGGCGAACTTCTTGTTGATGCGCGTGTCGGCGAGCACATTCCCGGCGAAGTCGTCAACCACGGCCGAGATTGCATCCTTGCCGCCGAGTCGGTCGAATAGCGATTTTACCGGGGCGGGCGCTGAAGCGACTGGCGCGCCTCTTTCCGCCAGGGGCGGGGCGGGCTTGAAGTTTGCGGGCAGATCCGTGCCGGTGGCGGTTGATTCGCTTTCGACGATGTCAGGCCTCAATCCGGCCAGCGCGGTGAGCAGCTCTTTCTGATCTGCGGCCGCGACATTGAATTTGTTCAGAGATTTGACCAGGTCTTCGACCAGCGCGTTGAACTCGCCCGCCGTGGTGCCCATATTCTTATGAGATTCCTTCATACTAAGGCCGGTATACCGACACGGGCCGTTAGTGGCGAAGCAGACGAAGTCTTTGAGATTGGCGAGCAGGCGCGCAGGATCGGTCTTGGCGAATTTCTTATTGATGCGCGTGTCGCCGAGCACGTTCCCGGCGAAGTCGTCAACCACGGCCGAGATCGCATCCTTGCCGCCGAGGCGCTCGTAGAGTGATTTTTGCTGGGCGAAGGCCGAGACAGAAAAAGCGGTCAACAAGCATAGGCCCAGGACTAAGGTGCTTTTATTCTTCACGTTATTTGTCCTCCAATAATGGATGCCGCCGGGCGACGATTGCCCGGAGCTGTGAAAACGGTTATCCGATGAAAGTTCGGAGCAAGTGGTTACATTTTGCATGTGAATTGAGTTTTATCGCTACATCCCTGTTTACGGCAGGCATCTTGCTGTCAGATTTCAGTTCAGCGCCGCCAGTGGTAGCGCGCCCATACGTCTTTCGCCCATAGGTTCCCATAGGTCTCCACAGGTTACGGAGACGCGCACTCTACCGCTCGGGGCGTTGAACCGACAGGGGTTGTCTTTGCCTACCTTGCAGGATTTCGCGGATCAATTCTTGCGGGGCATCAACCTGCCATTTGGTCAGGAATTGAGACTTATCAAGTGGCGTTAGCTATGGTCCGGGGGAAACTTTTTTTGAGTGAGGAGGAGGTAAAGAATCAGTAGGAGCAACGCGACAAATATTACTACAACGACGATTTTTGCAACACTGAAAATCGCCCAGGCAATAATTAATCCTTGCCGCACGCTGGCGACGATGACCACGATGGTCGTGGCCAGAGAAGTCAATAGAGTCAATACTTTAAGGATTGCGGTCATCGTTTTATCCAAAAGG
Source organism: Blastocatellia bacterium (assembly GCA_035714085.1). Lineage (GTDB taxonomy): Bacteria > Acidobacteriota > Blastocatellia > RBC074 > RBC074 > JAJVID01. Next base: position 38,011 of record DASTMP010000296.1, on the reverse strand, counting down.
GACCGGATTCGTCAATCGTCTTTATCGTGGCTGGCCATTGCCAGCCCTGAGGATCGCACTTGAATCTCGCCGTGGTTCGAACGCAAAGAGACCAGAGGCGAGGATGAACTAATATTATAACCGCTGACGTATGACCTTTCCACGCGCGTCCATTCAGCGTCATCAAAGCCTTCCTGACCCTTCACGCGGCCTGCGCCGGCGTTCGCGTCAAGTCGGAAGCCGCTGTCTTTTGGGATCGAGACTCGAATCCTGCCGCGCTCGCTGACGACGCTGATATCGCCGTTGAGTTTTTCAGGTGTTTCGAGGTCAATCGCGCCCTCCCGCGAGCTGACTTTGAGCGGGCCTTGGAAGTCACGGATCGTCACGTCGCGTGTGGCTTCAATCGTAGCCTGCCCTCTGACCTTTTCGACCTCGACCACGCCGTTCTCCGATTTGATCCACAAGACGCCGTTGATTCGATTTACTCTGACGCGATCTGATGAAGAATCGACCTTGAAATCTCCGGCGATCTCCTCGGCCTCGACGCGCGAGCGTTCCGCTTTGATCGCAACGGCTCCTTTGATCTCTTGCAGCTTGATGCGGCTGTTGCGGGCCTGTTCGATGGTGACGACGCGCGCCGCCGCCGAGGCGTCATTGCCGACCTCGGTGATATCGATTTGCGCGTCCGTAGTCCGTAATTGGAGCGGGCCGGAAGAATTATCCAGCCTGACATTGCCGCCTTTGACCTCGAGCGTGACGGGGCCGTTGATCGCTCTGAGGTTGACCGACTGATGCGTGTTGGTCAAGGAGACCGGCCCCTGAATCTGGCTGAGTTCGACTGCGCCCCGCGGGTTTTCGATCGTCACGCCGCCTGTGTTGCGGGCGATTTCGGCGCGTTCGCAACCGCGGATGACATGGACGCCCTGCAAGTCGGTGAGCTTCACGACTCCGAGCGCGTTGTTGATTTCGACGCCCGTCGACAGATTTTGCGGCAACGTGACGACGATCGAAACGCCGAAATCCTGTTGGACTCCAGTGGCGGCGATGTTGAACTGATAACCCACGCCATTCGGGGTGATTTGCAGACTGATGTTCTTTGCGACTTTGCGGGCCTCCTCAACGCTGGCGGCGCGGACGCGCCTGATCAATCTCGCGGTGGCCTGCGACTGCGGGGCCGAATTGATCTCGACGTCGCCGTTCGCGTTATTGATGAGAAGGCGCGAATTGGGCGCGAGCGCGAAGCTTTGGGGCATTTCGTCTTCGACGGAGATCTGATTACCGAAGACGTAATCGCCGACGCTCATGCCGCCTAACCGCAGATTGAATCCGGCGCCGTTGTTTTTAGCGGCGAAGCTCGCAGCGAGTCCGGCGCCGACGATCAAGATCATAACCACGATCGCGCCCGGAGAGAATGTGTTGGGGCGGGGACCGTCTTCAAACCGGTGGGTGTATTGCTTCAACAACCGCCCTGCGATAAAGGCCAGTAAGATCCAGAACCAGTATTTGCCCAGAATCAGGATAAATGAATTGTGGTGGAGCAGGTTGGCCGAGAGCAGGATCCCTCCGATCGCCGTAATCATCAGCCCGCCCGCGGGAGATCGCGGATGGCGATCGATCAAATAGCCCGCGACCCGGACCAGCCCGGCCAGGATCAGAGCGACGGGCCAGAGCCGCATTAGCCATCGAACCGCGAAAGCCTGCTCCGGCGCGACGAAGAACAGCGCGCCGATGACGATCAGGCCGATTCCGAACAGCAGTGTCGCGATGCGTTTAGACATTTGGATGAATAGCCACAGAGACACGGAGACACAGAGATGGAGAGAAAAAGCTTCGCTGTGGTCCCTCCTTCCTTACGTCTCTGTGTCTTCGCGCCTCTGTGGCTAACAGTTTCTATACATTTAAGAATCAGCGCCGCTCGCTACCGCTCGCGGTACTGAGGGCTAGCCAAATCTCGCGCGCCCGGGTCGAGACTTGACGTGATTACGGACGGCGGCGGGGCGCCATAAACAGCTTTTACTTGTGGCGGGCGAACGCCGCGGTAATAGCTCCAGACCAGATAGGCGCCGGCGATGATCAGCAGTACCGGCCATACATTATGGAGCAGATTGGGGATCCAGAAATTCAGCATCGCAAGCGCGCCGACGCCGATCAGCAGGGCGCCGAACAGATTCATGCGCTGTTGCAGGAAGAGCTTCAACCGTTCGTCTTCCAGGCGGACGTCTTCGCCTCTGCGCAAACGCTGCGCCGATTGGAAGGCGTCGTAGATCGAATAGAAGTAGAAACCGGCGCCACCGAGGCCGAACGCTATTCCGAGCGGCGCGCCGAAAATGTCCGCGAGCACCCACAATCCCACGACGGCCAGGAAGTGCGTCAGCGCCTTGATGTTTTGGCCGTTGTAGGCCGCGCCCACGCCCGGCACGAGCCCGAGCGCCAGCGCGATCAATGGAGATTTCTCTTCCTGGCGCCCGGTTTGATGAAAGATGCGGCGTCCGGCGCCCGCGTTACGCCGCAACGTCTCGATCCCGGCCACAATGCAATCCTGGCAGCAGGGAATCCCCTTGATGCGATGGTCGCAGGCGGGGCATAGAGGACGTTCGCAGGCGCTACATCGCGCGCTAGCGGCGTTGGTTGAATGAAAGACACAGTTCATCTTGGCGTTCACCTCTCGCTCCGATTCGGGCGTTTCTGACCTGCGTCCCGATTCCCGGGATTAGCCGGATCGGGAGCGTGGTCGGAACGCGGCGGTTGAGGGGTGGGATGCGCGCGGCCCGGCTCAGGACTCGTCGTCGGGGCCGGGCCCTCAGTTGGGACGGTCGGGGCAGTCTCAGCGCCGCTGAACAGGAAGGTGTTCACTCCGTAAGAGACTCGCTGAAAACCCGAACGCGCCATGGCGCCAGCTCCATTGATCTTCTGATGACCCCGAGCGACCAGGCTCTCGACCTTCTGTTCGGCGGTTGTGGTCAGATTGCCTACGCTGCCGAAGCGCGAGATGACCATCAGGCTGATCAGCGCAATAATCATTGCCGCCACCGCCATCTGCGGCGACATCAACCTCTGGGTGAAATTGACGAGGGAGGATTTCGCGCGCCCGATCCACCTCGAACGCGCTCTTCCAATCGTGGCCGCGACGATCCGGTCGTGCAATGAGCCCGGGACTTCGACCTCGGCCTCTTTGGCTTCTTGAAGCATGACGATCGCCTCTTCGATGCCATTGAGCAGCCGGTGGCATTTGAGACAGTGTTCAAAATGAGACTGGAAGGTCTGGAAGGTGGGCGCGAGGATGACTCCGTCGAAGTAGCGTTCGAGCAGTCTGTCGAATTCGCCGCAACTGAGCATCTCGCCGGTGGTCGTGTGGGCGATGATGCGGTCCGGCAGCCCTTCGGGCTCGGCGTCACACAGCCTGAGCGAGTTGAGCGCCTGCACCGCGCCGCGCACGTCGTTGTAAAGCTCGCGGCATTCGCCGCAGATCAGACGATGAGCCGCGCATTCGGCGCGGGCGCGCGGGTCGAGCGCGCCTTCGAGATAATCAGAGAGTGAATCTTGAAACTTTACGCAATTCATTAGCATTAGTGATTAGTGGTCACTGGTTAGTGGTTTGTGGTGGCGTGTTAAAGTAACGGCGCCAACCGCCAACCACCAATCATCAACCACCATGTTACAGCGTCTCGACGACCTTCATCCGTCGCAAAATTTTCGCCAGCTCGATCCGCCCGCGGTTGATGCGCGATTTGACCGTGCCGATTGGAATTTCGAGTATGTCGACGATCTCTTGATAAGTCAGCTCCTCGATGTCGCGCAGGATGACGCATTCGCGCAGATCGGGTTGAAGTCTGGCGATTGCGGCATGCACCTGTTTGGCGCGCTCGAAGCGCTCGACCCCGCGATCAGGCGCGTCGTGTCGCGATTCGAGGTGGTACTCGTGATCGCTAATGTCGTCGCCCATATCGGTCGGAGTTCGGCAGCGCCGGCGGTAATCATCGATCACCAGATTGCGCGCGAGCCGCATCAGCCAATTGGCTAGATCGCCGGCCTGCGGGTCATACTGGTCGAGGGAGCGGTAGACGCGCACGAATACCTCCTGCGCCAAATCCTCAGCCGATTCGTGACGTCCGGTGAACCGGTATGCGAGGTTGAAGACGCGCCGCGAGTACTCATGCACCACCTGTTCCCAGGCTGCGCTATCTCCCGCGCGGCATCGCCGCGCCAATTCTGCGTCCGATTTAATCAATGCCGCATTGGCTCCCACTGTAGGTTGTTCGCTCCTGATCATTGTCTTGGCGATTGCAAGCCCTGTCATCAAACCCTTGTCTCCAAAAGCGCTTAACGACCCGGGCCGCGGAAAGGTTCTGTAAAAACACAAAGTCAGACATCTTATTGGTGGTTAGTAGTTGGTGTTTGGTGGTTCGTTTTTGTCTTCCGGCGCCGGGAATATTTCACCAACAGTCTCCAGGCTTAGGTGGAGATCAATCGCGGCCAACGACGAACCAGCCACCCAGGCGCCAACTAGCCATCAACCACTTTTTTATCGAACGTCCAGCGAGTCGCGCTGCTCGTGAAGTCGCGCTCGCGGATGCCGAAAACGACACGAGGCCGGACGATATAAACAGGCTCTTTATCAAACCCCATCTCCTCCAGGTCCCAGTCGTATTTTTCCTTATAAGCCTTGTAAAACGGGTTGAGCGAAGCGCGGTCGGTAATCTCTTCGGCCACTCCTTCGAGGATCACAGCCTCGTCGGCGCGGTCGGTCGATATCACGCAATGCGGATTGGCGACCAGGTTCCGCGCCTTACGCGATTGCCGTCCGGTGCTGAAATAAAACGCGTCGTCTAGCCAGAGCCCCCATACCGGCATCACATGCGGTCGCCCGTCCGGACGCGTCGTCGCCACCAGGTAATTGTGTGAAACCGATAGACGTTCGGCCGCCCACTCCCAGGGCAACAGCCCTTCGCCTTCGTCTGCGCCGAGAATTCCGTAGTCGGGGATATGCGGGCGGCTCGTTTTGGAAATATGTGGATTCATAAGGTTAACCGCTCACTTAATCGCTTTTACGTTCGCCGGTTTGGCGAACAGTTCATCGGACGCCTGCGTGTTGAGTTTTATCGTTTGGACATTGAGGCGGCCCATCTGCACGCTGTCGCGGAAGAAATCGACGATGTTCGGGAATTTCACTCCGTCGTAATCGACATACTGATTAAATCGAACCTCCTGTTTGGCCAGCCCGCCGTCTTCGGTCTTCTCGTAACTCAGGCTAATCGGCAGATGTGTTTGCTGATCGAGCAGGAGGTAGGCGGTCTGATCCGATTTCAATCTGATTGCGACGACATCGGCGCGCTCGCCAGGGCGCGTTTCTTCGCGGCCGGCGTAGCCAACCTCAACTCCGGCGCCTTTCGCCGCCGCGCGCAGAAGGCGGTCGATGTCAAACTCCAAGCCTTCCAGATGCTCCTCGATCTGTTTGTCAGTCTGGTCTTTCAACGTCTCGGCGTCGCCGTCATAAACCCAGCCGGTCTTGCCGACGTTGACCTGAATGCGGCGGTTCTTCTTTTTACCTTTGCCGAATTCGGTCCGCTCCTTGTCGGGATAGACTATCCAGTCGACGAATTGAATCGGGTTTTGCGACAGTCCTTTGTCGAACTGCGTGTACATGCCGGTCGACATGATATTGGTGAAGCTCAAAAAGCGCTCGCCGCCGCGCGCCTGAACCGCTTGTTTGATCAGTTCGGCCCCGCGTTCGACGTTCTTAGGATCGTTCGGATCCGCTCGCTGCGCGCGCGCCGTGATTGCCAGCAGCAGGGCGGCGCAGCCGATCCCGGCCAGCTTAAAAATTGAGAATGACTTGACGCTGATGATCACCATAGGCTCCCTCATTGGATTATCATGAAAGCGGCTGGAATTATAACTGCAGGTCGAGAGGCCTCTCAAGAACACAGACAGGATTCACAGGATTTCTCAGGATTCGACCTGATGAGAAAAATCCTGAGAAATCCTGTGAATCCTGTCTGTGTTTATTGATCCTTCAACATTCCCGCCATAGGATTCTCCACACACCATAGCGAGTCTTCGAGCTTGGGTGGGGAGGAATTTGGCATCGCCGAGTCTGCGAGGCGATAATCTTCTTGCTATAGAGCGTGTTTGTCTATATACAGTATCTTGATGAAACTGACTTTGCAAATACAGCTTCTGCCAGACAAACAACAGGCCCATCAATTGAAATCCACCATAGCGCGGTTTAATCAGGCTTGCTCCTGGCTCGCCGAACAGGCTTTTGAATTGAAGACCGCCAACAAGATCACTCTTCAGCAACACTTCTATTACGAACTGCGCGAACGCTTTGGTCTGTCGGCGCAGATGGCGTCTATTTGCATTCGTCACGTCGGAGGGACTTACAGCAGGGATAAAAGCGTTCTGCCCGACTTTCGCCCTGACGCCGCGATGCCCTACGACAGCCGCATCCTTTCGTTTAAGGGCATTGACAGGGTTTCGATTCTGACGCTGGAAAGACGCCTGATCATCCCGTTTGTGATGGGCAAGTATCAGCGCGAACGATTCAGTCTAGCAAAAGGGGAATGTGATCTCGTGCGCCGTAAGGACGGCAAGTGGTTTCTGCTCGTCACCGTGGACGTGCCAGAAGGAACCCAGATTGCTCCTACAGAGTTCATCGGCGTGGATTTCGGCGTGGTCAATCTCGCCACCGACAACGACGGCGCCATCTATACCAACATCGAGACTGAAAATGTACGCCAGAAGCAAAATAAGATCAGACGTTCTTTGGGCCGGAAGGCGGGGAAAGTAAAACGTGCGGGCTCGCGCCCGAAGAACATCAAGCGAAAGCTGAAAGCTCTCTCCGGCAAGGAACGCCGGTTTAAAGCGAACGAAAATCATCGGATCTCTAAACGAATCGTTGAGAAAGCCACAGACACCAAACGCGGGATCGGTCTTGAAGACTTGACCGGCATCCGCGAATGGACTCGGTTCAGGAAAACTCAGCGAGACAAGATGTCGAAATGGTCGTTCGGCGAATTGCGCGGATTCATTGAATACAAGGCGAAACTGGCAGGCGTGCCGGTGATCCCCGTAAATCCGCGCAACACGAGCAGGACGTGCCCGAAGTGTGGGCATATAAAAGAAGGCAATCGTCTTACTCGCGGAATGTTTTTGTGTCGATCATGCGGTCATTTTGACCATGCGGATGTGGTCGGCGCAACCAATATTGCCTGCGCCGCCAAAGTCGCCTGGCGGGAAGTCGCGGAAAAACGGCTTAAGGAAGCCGCGTAGTACAGCGACAAGCTCCACCTACAACGCGTTCGCGTTCAGGTGGAGTGGGTGACTGATCTCATTGATGTATCTTTTCCTTCTTCTCCAACATGCGAACAAACTGCTCGATGCGCCTGGCCCGCGTCTCGGCTCTCTTGGCGGTGTGAATCCGGTGGAGGATCGCGTAACGGTTGCGGCTGTCCAGCGTGGCGAAGAAGGCTTTCGCCTTCGCATTGCGATCCAGTTCGGCCTGCAGATCGTCCGGCACGACGGCTTTGCTTTGCGCAGCGTATGCCGCGTCCCATCGCCCATCCTGTCTGGCGCTGTCCACCGCTTTCAGACCGGCCGGTTTCATCTGCCCGCTCTCGATCAGCCGTAGCGCCTTCTCGGTGTTGATCTTCGACCAGATGCTTCTCGGGCCGCGCGGCGTGAACTTCTGCAGCCACGACGTCTCGTCATGGCTCTTCCTCTGGCCGTCTATCCATCCGTAACACAGCGCCACTTCGAGCGCCTCGTCGTAGGTCACGGACTTTATGCCGGACGCCTTCTTTGCCAGCTTGATCCAGACGCCGGAGGACGTGGCGTGGTTCTTCTCAAGCCAGACGGCCCAGTCTTTTTGGCGCTCGAATGGCAGTGTAGGTAGATCTGTGGGGGTGCGAGGGGATTTCGCTTCTTTTGGCATAAGCGTATTGTTGCTTCGCGCTGGATTGGCGCCTGACTATCTCAAATCAGGCGTAGCGCAGCCAGCGATTTTTTCTCCCAAAGTCGGCTTCTCGGGCAGTGGCCGATTATTGATATCTTTGAACCGATCAACTGCTCGAGCTTTGCCGGGCGGCGCGCTGCTGGATCACATGATATACCAGTCCGATCAAGAGGAGGTCTTCTTGCCTCAGGACGTCCCCGCCTTCAACGACCCAGCCTCTCTCACACCAACCCAGGCGATCCACGCGCGCCTGAACCTGAGCCCCCTGCTTAAACTCATACGCTGAATTGAACCAACCAACTCTCTCCAATCGACCGGGCCCTATGCTCAAATTCAAATCCCAACCGTTGGTAAAGAAACCGCTACGATTGCAGCTGCCGAGAACCTGTTTATAGAGTGGATCCACCAGCTCAAATTGACTGCTCAGCCAACCTATCTTCCGAAACTGCAGATGACGCCGTTCAGTGAGGTCTATGTCAAGGCCCTCGCTGAACCACCGTCCCTGGAACAGTCCTGAGGCACGCCCGTTGGCTTTGAGCACGAATTTTGAGGAGAAGCAACTAGCAGCTTTGGCTTCCAGCAGCATAAAAGTGTACCCTCCCAGATTGAGAACTGCACGGGGTCAATGGCTAAGTCGATCGTCTTGCGCGCGAATATAAGTCACAACCGCCTGTAGAAACTCGCGGCACTCTTCTTCGGATTGAGGACTATCCAGTATCTCTCTGACGTTCTGCGTCGGGCGCTGTAGCTCCAATTCAATTTCCTCGATCATTTTTGGCAATGCGTCGCGGGAACAGCCACGCATAAGTTCCTCAGCCACAGACGGCGCCGCGGAAATAGGGTCCCGGTTAAACAGGATGAGGTAAAGCGCCAGGGAAACCGGGTGCAACCAGCGATAAGTCAGTGAATGTCCGGGTCGTTGGGCGTAATGGCGGTGGCATGATGGGCACTCGAAGAAGGTAATCTCTTCCGGCGACTCAGGCAAGCGCGTCAACTTGGCGCCTGAGCACCGAAGGCAATTGGCGGCGGTATTGGCCGGATGGTTCATCTTTGACTTGGCTTGCCAAAATTGCTTTTATTGTCTCGGATGGTCGCACGATTATCCTGACGGGAGAGATTATGGCGCGGATTGTTCAAGGTCAAGTGCTCGCTCTATTCGCTTTCGATGTCGGGTATGAGGTGTCGCTTGAGAGGCTGAGCGCGATGTTAGCGACGACGCCGGTTCAGCCGCTGTCTCGCAAGAAGCAGACGCCGACCTATATGCAGTACTCGAAGACGCCGCAGATTCTGAGCCTGGGGTTGGCCACGGGCCATTTCGCCATCGCGGGAAGCATTCAGGCCACGATCTTCGATTTCGGCGCGGTCAGCGTCGCTTATCGTTGGCCGATAGGGCAGGGGATTAAAGTGTCGCTCGAAGACCTGCCGCAGGTCAGCCATGATCTTTACAACCTCGATCTCGGGCTTCACGCGAAAGAGCAGGTCGAATCGCTGATGAGGAAGATAGAGCCTGCCATCTTTCGTCCCCGGCTGTCCAACCTGGTCGAGGATTACTACCTGTTCATCATAGAGGAGCTGGATCGCCCGATGAGCGCCTCGGAGTTGTTGTCCGAAAACCGCGGGTTGCTGGCGCGGACGCTGCGGTTTGAAACAGCCGCTCTGAGCGGCTCTCAGCAGGACGAGGCCCTGGCCCAGGCGATTTCATACTACGAAAACGATCTGGCGCTGTTGGACTGGAACGCGGCGGTCATCTATGACCGCGATTACGAGGACACGGCCAGCGTCCTGGAGTTGATCAATGTCGAGCTCTTGGAAGCTCGCTACATCGATCAGCAGTTGGACAGGAAGATCAACGAGTACGGCGCGCTTGTGCGAAAACGGATCGAGTGGCCGATCCCGCTCCGGACGCCATACAAACAGGCCATTCAGGACCTGGCCGAACTGCGGGTCGAGTCCTCGTTGGTGAACGAGCGAGTCGAGAACGCTTTGAAATTGATCGGCGACCTCTACCTGGCAAGGCTGCATTCGTCGGCGGCGAGCAGGTTCTACCTGCACGAGTGGGATCGAATCATCTCGCGCAAGCTCGAAATCATCTCCGACTTTTACCAGATGCTGAACGACCGCGTTCACACGGCGCAGAGCCAGGCGCTCGAATCGATCATCGTTATTTTGATTTTGGTGGAGTTGGTCCTGGCGTTCTGGCGTTGAGATAGTCAGGTGTCAGGCGTCAGGTGTCAGGATAGAATCTGCAACGTCATTCATTATCCGAAATCTGGAACCTGGAACCTGACACCTCAATTGGCCTTCGACTTCTCTTCATAAGAGAGAATCATTCCTCTGTCTCCGACGGCCCAGCCTCTGGTTGGCGACAAGAAGAACACCCCACGAATGCGGCGTCCGCGCGCGATGAAATCTATGCGCCAGGACAGGCCGCCGTTATCCGTTCGCATCAGTGTGGTGTCGTAGACCGTTGCTTCATCTCGGCTTGCGCGCGGGGCGAAGGCCGCCGTCCATCCGCGAGCAGGATCGAGGAATTGACTGTTATGAGTGGCGCGGCTCGGTATACGGTATAGGCTCCAGGTCTGGCCGACGTCGCGCGTGTGCAGCGCGAAGAAGAATCTGCTCTCGCCGTCGTACATCTCGCCGGTTATTGATCCCGTGTTTGCGTCCGTGAAATGCGCCGAGTGGAGCGACCCGGGAGTGAATCCCCCGGAGTTATTCCGGGTTTGGATCATCAGCGGAACGCGCCTCCACGTGGCGCCGCCGTCCGATGTCGTGAAGACGCCGCCGATGTCGCCGCGCGCCTTTTTGTAGAAATTGCCTATCAGCCAGCCGTGTTTCGCGTCGGTGAAATGGATGTCGCTGAAGCCGAAATTGTAATCCGATGATTCGATCGGCGATATGATCAACTTCTCGATGCCCACGACCTTGACCCATTCCATGCCGCCGTCGATCGTTTTCAGCAGCGTGAAGTTCCTGCCGACGGCCCAACCGGTTTTAGCGTCTATGAAATGGAGGCTCGTCACATTCGGCAGCGGTTTGCGGATCCACGTGCGCCCTCCGTTGGCGGTGATGAAAAGGATGGTCCCGCTCTCGGCCTCATCGCCCGTCTTGCCTTCCGATTTCCCGAGCATCCAGCCGCGATTCAAGTCGATAAAGTATATGAAGCTTATGTCCGCAGCGCCGGCGCTATACAAAGGCTTCCAATCTCTGCCGCCGTCGGTTGTGTGGTAGATCGCGCCGGCGTCGCCCGCCGCCCAGCCTGTCGTCGAATCGACGAAGTAAATAGCGCGCAGGTTCTTGTCGATCTCTGCGCCGTGTTTCACGACCGTCCAGGCGCCATTGTTGATCTTCACATCCGCCGGGGCTTCGGCCGTCGCCGGAGCGGCGATGGCCGGTTCGGCGTTCGTAGCCTTGCGCGGCCGCGTGGCGCCGGGCCCCGATTCGATCTTCGCATCCGGCTTTGCTTCAAGAGGGTTCTTTTTCTCCCTCGGTCCCGATTTATCGCTTGCTCGTTCGGGGTCTTTGGGCGCCGAGGTCGCAGGTTTCGATTCGTCCGGAGCCACGGAATCGGAAGGCTGCGCGTCGTAGACGGCGACTATGAACTCTTTGATCGCGCCTGCGCTGACCAACTGATCGGCATTGGCTTTGGCTTGCGCCTGATTTTGAAACCGCCCGATGCGGACGCGGTAGCGTGCGCCTATGCCGGCGATTGTCGTCTTGACCCAATAAGCTTCCAGACCTTGCGCGCGCAATTTGGCGACGCTCGATCTCGCCTCGGCTTCGGAAAGCGCGCTCTCGACTTGAATTGTAAAACTGCGACTCTGCGCCAGCGCAACCGGAATGGAAAAAGCGATTGCGATCAGGAGGTGGATAGTTTTTTCGACAACCGATCTTTTCATTTTCTTCGCGGTCACAAACCGTGATTTGGACCTTTGCCCGATGTGGGGCTAATGGGGGAATTGAGCGGCGTGATTCACGAATGCGTGCAGATCATAGCATCAGGCGAATTGTTTGTCTCGCATTTTGATCCATTGAACCGCCTCATCGAGCGGCTTAATTCTTCGTAAAACGCGCCTCGGTAACTGCAATGACGCCGAAATGATGATACAATCCGGTAATGCTTATGGCGAATTTCATATGGGTGGGCAAGAACCAGCCATTGCAGACACAGAGTAACAGAGAAAAATCAAAAATGAGCGCATTGGACATCTATCTCCATTTCTTCTCTCTGTGTCTGCGGTGGCCAAGCGCCGGAATTCAATCATCACACTCGGAGAAATACCGATGACTAAGTCGTTCCTGGTCGGTTTATTCCTGACCAGTCTATTCCTGTTCGGATGCGGCGCGAATCGCGATTCGTCGTCAGCATCGAGTTCGAGTTCAGGGGCAAGCGCGACCCCTGGGCATTCGCCCGGCGATCATGCGGCGACGACCCAGCGCATCCCCGCCTATTTTTCGAATGTGGCGGACGCAAAGCCATTCCCGGCTGTTTTAGACCCGAGGCAGTTTTCCGAACCGTCAGTGGTCAAGGCTTACAGTTACGCGAAGGAGCTCCCAGAAATCTTCTCGCAGCAGCCTTGTTATTGTCATTGCGACGCTGGAAATGGACATCGCAGTCTGCTCGACTGTTTCGCCACTGATCATGGCGCAACCTGAACGCTCTGTCTCAAGGAGGGGCTCCTTGTCAAACAGCTGCACGAAGAAGGGAAGGGCGTATCTGAGATTCGCGATCTGATCATTCGCGGCGAGTGGAAGAGCGTCAATCTGGAATAGGGCGTTGGCGCCGCTTGATCCGGCGGCCCGGTCTAGCCCCTGATGATTGTCCAGATGATTGTCCAGATGATTGAAGGTAAGGTTGAAAATAGAAACGGAATCAAGTAATGATGAAGAATTCGCTCGGTATCGTTAAACGCTCCCAGGTCGGGGGCGACGTGGACGCTTATTGTGGGAAGTGCAAAGACGTTCGTGAACACGTCATCGCCGCGATCAACGCCGATGGCTCCATCGGACGCGTCGAGTGCCGCACCTGCCACAGCAATCACATCTATCGTGAGCGCTCGTCCAAAGCCGCAACGACTCGTTCTTCGACGAGAGGCGCGAAAAAAGAGTCCGCGCCTGTGACTGAAAAGATTGGCCCACTGCGCGCCTATTCCATGCAGGAGAGGTTCGTCGCTGGTGACCGCGTCGATCATCCTAAGTTCGGCGTAGGCGTCGTCGTCGAGGTCCGCGCCGGAAAGATCGATGTGAAATTCGGCAGGGAAGTGAAGACCCTGATTCATGCAGGGTGAATGGGAGTGGGGAATGGGGAGTGGGGAATGGGGACAAGGTCGTCGCTGCCCCATTCCCCACTCCCCACTCCCCATTCCCTCTTCACTTCTTCAATAGCGTTTCAAGGTATTTGATCGCCGCTCTCAAGGCTTTCCCACGATGGCTGCGGGACGATTTCTCTTCGGGCGAGAGTTCGGCGAAAGTGCGTCCGAGTTCGGCGTCGATGAAGATCGGGTCGTAGCCGAAGCCGCCAGCGCCGCGCGGCGCAAGGGCGATTCTGCCCTCGCAGCGTCCTTCGAAGGTTTGTCTGATCTGCGGCCTTACCGTGGCGTCAACCAACGCTCCATCAAGATGCCAGCCATAACTTCGCATATCTGATGTTTTGCCAGGCGCGCCGACCAACGCAACGACACATACAAATCGAGCTGACCGCTTCTCTTCAGACGCATTTTTCATCTCTTCAAGCAACAACGCGACCTGTTGAGCGCTGCTCAAGTTTTCGCCGCCGTATCGCGCCGAGTAGACTCCCGGTCGCCCTTCGAGCGCATCGACCTCCAGCCCTGAATCGTCCGCGAGCGTAAGCAATCCGGTGGCCCCATGATAATAATCGGCTTTGATGAGCGCGTTTTCGACGAACGTAGTCCCAGTCTCTTCGACCGGAGGCGGAACCTGCGGCAGGTCATCGAGACCGATCGTGCGGCAGTCCAATCCTTTGAGCAACGATGCGATCTCGGCCACTTTGCCTTTGTTCGAAGTCGCGATCAGAAGAGTGGGGAGTGCGGATTCTTCGATTGCGGATTGCGGAGAATTGACGAGAGGTGGTTTCATTCCGTCTTAATGATTTGAGACGTAATTATCCTGTAAATTCGAAGGTATGATTGGTCTTCTTGCGATCCGCAATCCGCAATCCGCAATCCGAGGTGTTACTCGGCGCGCTGCGCCGCGACGAAGGTCAAATTAGTGTTGCCGACGCGGACCTGGTCGTAGCTTTGGAGCGGCTGCGCCTCAGTGATCTCCCGCCCGTTAACGAAAGTGCCATTGCGCGAGAGATCGTCTTTGATCAGGCACCGCCCGTCGCGGTAGACGATGATCGCGTGCGACCCGCTGACAGTTTCGTCCTCGATCAGGACGTCGCAGACGGGGTTGGCTCCGATCCGATTGTATCCGGCGTAAATGCGAAAGTCGTCGCCATCGGGATTATGGCTGAAAGTGACCAGCCACCCGATGATACGCCCCTTGGATTTGCGCAGCGTCGTGGATTGGTCGGATAGCACCATCGTGCGGCGATCCAGGGTGGGCGGGACTGCTTGCGGAGCCGACGTCTGAGAATGCCCACTTTCTTGACCTGCGGCCGGAGGCTCAATATGCGCCGACACCCTGAACTGCTCAGCGGCCGTCGAACCGAACGCCTCCGACGGAGGGACGGCCGGGGTGGCATCGGTCGGAATATACGCAGAGGCCGTCGCGAGCGGCGCCGACGGCGGAGGCGGGAGAGTCGGAGATTCAAGCGTCTCGAACAAATTCTCGCGGGTATCAATACGCGTCACGAAATCGTTCGTATTTTGCGGATGAGCGTAACTGGTCGTGCCAGCCCCTCGAGACGGCTCAACCGCCGTGATCGGCGTCTCCACGCGGGTCGCGAAATCCGTATCCCGGCTTTCGTATTGTGGTTGCGGGCAATAGGGGCATTGCTCGTATACCGCGCTATAAACATGACCCTGCGCGCAATTGATCAGTGAAGACGTTGAAGTGGATTGGCGCGTGAATGAATTTCCACAATTACCGCAGAATTTGGCGGTGTCCAGGTTTTGGTTACGGCAGGTCGGGCATATCAACATCAGTATCCTCCAGTAACGGTAAAAACATGCAGTGAATTGGCGGACTTTTCATGGTCAGTCAATGTGGATGAAGACGCCCAATTATATACCGCCGAACCGCGATTTTGTTAATGGCTCCGGGGTGAATTTGCCGGGACCACTTCAGATCGAGTTATTAGAGTCTCACTGTAATTTCGAGACGACGATTTCGATCACGTCGTGGGTGGCTCGGAGCGCGGATGGGCTTGTCGTTGACAAGATCGCCAAAATCAGAATCGCCGCAAAACAGGCCCAGGGCCAGGCTTTCGAGTTGAAAACGCGCCCTCGGTGTGAAGCGTCGCCCAGCGTCGCCATGCGCATCAATCGCCGAACTCGTTGCGCGATCCCGTCCGCGTCATAGACGATAAGCGACGCGTCGGCGGGCATTGCGGGCTTGACCCCCTGGGGGACGAGACGCGCGATTTTGACCAGCGTCGGAGCCAGATTGAGCGCAACGGCTCTTCCGCCCCTCGCAGCGTGTTCATCGGCGGCCGCTTCCGAAGCTTCGGCCCACGCGCGATCTAAACTTGCTCCGCCGGGGAAAATCGCCAGCGCGTCGCGGCAGACACGCAGCGCCGCTAGCTTGAGATTGTCTCTGGCCGCAAGGTGTCCGCTCTCGTGCGCGATTGCGGCGGCCATCTCTTCGCAGGTCAGCGATTGAAATAATTGATCGGCGATGAAGAGTTTCGGGCGAATGGCGCCGACTACGGCGATGACGGGGAATTGATGTCGCAAGCGGTAAGCCGGGATTTGATCGAAGCTGATCGGCTCGGCGACGCGCAGCCAATTCTTGATCAGCCTGTGGGTCGCAACCCATGCCGCGACGCCACGCCATAACGCGAGCAGCAACCCGGCGGCCGAAATCGCCGCCAGGACGCCGAGTTTCAGACTGACCGGCTCGACGGCGGGTCGCGGCTCGTGCGCGATGTAGGCGGGTAATAGCAACGCGCCGACGCAAAAGACGGCAATGATCGCGGGAAAGACGCGCAGCGCGAAGAGCAGTCGCGCGCGCGCCGCGGCCGGCCAGTCTTCGGCGCGGACGCGGATCGCGCTCCACAACGCCGAGGCCAGCGTCGCGGCCAGGGCGTTGAACGTAAGCAGCGCCGCCAGAGCCAGACAGATTCCCAGCAATTCGAACATCGGCTTCACTCCTTTCGTGGCGCCGCGCGACGTTTCTCCTTAATCAATCGATCAAGCTCGTCGAGCAGCGCGCGGTCGCGCTCGCTCACCGCGTCAATTATGCAGGCCAGGATCGGCTCGACACCGTCCGAACCTCGACCAAGCAACATATTGATCACGGCGCGGGCGACGCCGCGCTCGAATTCATCGGGAGAAAAACGTGGCGAGTAGAAAAAAGCGCGCCCCTCCTTGCGCCTTTCAAGCAAGCCCTTTTTGTGCAAACGGTTGAGCGTCGTCATCAGCGTCGTGTAGGCCAGGCGCTCGTTGAAAGCGAGATGGATGTCGCGAACACTGACCTCGGCCGCCCGTTTGGGACGCCGCCATATCAGTTCCATCACTTCGCGTTCGAGAGGTCCAAGGTCGGATGCGACGCCTTCCCCAGTTCGTTTGAATCCGCGTAGCGTAAAGAGGGGTTTCATGCGGGGGAGTATTCGTAACAGCGCGTCATCTGTCAAACGAATTGATCGCCCGCCGTTTGAGCGTCCCGCCCTATTTCGAAGCCGGCGTGACCGTGAACTCGTCGAAATAACTGACGCTGTCGGTCTTCGACCATAGCCCGACCTTGCCGGCAACGGGCTCGGCGAGCGTGTAATCGAGCAGATGCTTGCCGTTCAACCACCCTTCGAGCTGTGTCCCATGAACGACGATCCTGATCTCGTGCCACTTGTTCAACTCGAGCGGCATGTTCTCCACGCCCTTCTTGACGAATTTGCGGACGCCTTTGTTGAACGTCCAGAGCACCAGGTTGTCTTCCTTGCCGTTGAAGCGCACCGTCAGGTAGTCGCCGTTAGGCTTGAGGTTGAAGAGGATTCCGGCGCATTTGTCCAACTTGCCTTCGATCATCTTGAATTTCATGCTGATCTCGCCGTTCTGGAAATCAGGAATATCCTTGGCGACCGAGTAAGGGAAGTAGGCAAAGGCCTTCACGTTGTCTATGAACTCTTCGTGGCGCGAGCCGTAGATCGCGCGCGCGTTCTCGGCCAGACTGCGCGATGGGTTGCCTCGCAGCCACTCGCGCCCGTCGACTGCGTAAGCCTTCTTGCCGCCGTCGTCCACCACCGACCAGTTGCCGACGACCGAAAGGAACTTCGATGACTCGCCGCCGACTTTATCTTTGCTGATGTCAATTCGAATGCTCTTCGGCGCGGCCGCGGGCTTCTTCGTTTTTTGCGCGACGGCGGGAAGAGCGAAGAGCGCGGAAGCTAAAACCAGTGTGGTCACAAAAGCGAAAATATTCTTCATTGTTCATCTCCTACGATGGCGCGCCAGGCCCCAGACCAATATCACGGACAGAGGCCAGAGCGCATAAAAGACCAGGCTAGCGCCTTTGGGATGCGCCGCGAGTGGGTAGCCGGGAAACACAGGCTCGTCCGAATTTGCCGGAACCGTGATTCCAGCGAGTTGGTAAAGCTGTTCGACGACAATCGGCTCGGTCGTGGAGCGGTTCATCACTTTACGCCCGCCGAGTTCGTACCAGATCTCTCCGTAGCTTTCTTCCGCGCCTTCGAACAGACCCGTGCGGCTCTGCGCCGCATAATCGACTTCGAGACGCGGCAGGATGCGCCGCAGCTTGTTCAGAATGCCGCGCTCGTAATCCATCAGCCGTGGGTCTTCTGCGGCCAGATTGACGGTGATGCGCATCGGCGCGTGAATCTGGCGCAGCGCGGCTTCATCGGTCCTCGAGAACGAATTGCGACGGTTTTCACTCGCGTCCCAGCTCGCGCGCGAAAGCGATCCGAGCCATACGGCGACCGCGATGAAGCCCATCAGAACGGCGGCGGCCAGCAGCCGCGCGCCGAGCTTGCGCCCCGTATGCAGCCAGATCGCCGCAATTGCGAGACCGCCCAGCGCCATCGCGGACATCACAAACACGGCGCTCAATCGCAGCAGCCCCTGCTCGAAAAAACGCAGCGCCGCGGTCGGCGTATAGGCCGCGAGCGTGGCCAACCATCCGCCGCGCCCGGCCGCGATAAAATCGAGCGCCCACGTCCCGATCGTGAAGCCCAGGGTCACAATCGCCGCGCTCGCCGCGCTCTCGGACAAGGCCGCCGCGGCGATCGCAACGCCGGCGCTAAGGAGCATTCGCAGCCAGTGCCCCAGCAGCAGGTTCAAAGTTTCGGGCGCGTATAGATGGCCGCCGTAAGCCCTCCACATCGCGACGGCGATCAATCCAGGCAGCCACGCTATCAGCCATCCCGCGACGAGCGCCAGCAGCTTCGCCGCAACCGTCTCTCCAACGCCGAAAGGCAGTTGCAGCCCGAGTTTCAACGCGCCACTATCTTTTTCCGCCGCGATCAAACGGATCGCCACGAACGGAAAGAGCAGCGTCACGGCCAGATCGTAAGCGCCGAATGTGGGCGCGAGCATCCCGTCGAGCGGAGTCAATCCTTGCGGCAAAGCGGCCGACCCGCCCCCAACGCCGCTCGCCTCGGCGTAAAGATTAACGGCGTTGATAAAGCTGTGGCCGACGAGCGGGCCGATGGCCAGAAGCAAAAGCCAATAGGCGCGCGAGACCATCAATTCGCGCCATTCTTTGGAGAAGAGAAGCAGCCTAAGTGAGAGCAAGGAAAATCTCCTCCAATCCCGCTTCGGCCAATCCCGCTTTGGCCAATCTCGCTTTGGCCAATCCCGCTTTGGCCAATCCCGCTTTGGATGGACTGCCATCGCTCAAATTCGCCTGAGCGCGGAGTTCATCAATCGTCCCTTCGCCGACTACGCGCCCGTCGCTGAGCAGAATTAACCGGTCGCAGACGCGCGCCGCATCAACCAACTGGTGGATTGAGAGCATCAATGTCCGCCCGCGCTCCGCCTGACTTCGCAACAAGGCCATCACGTCGCGCGCCTGCCTTAAATCCAGGCCGTCGAACGGCTCGTCCAGCATCAACAGGGACTGCGGCGTCAGCAAGCCCAGCGCGAGCAGCAGTCGTTTACGCTCGCCCTTCGAGAGCGAGCCGATGCGCGCGTGTCGCAGGCTTTCCAGCTTCAAGGCATCCAGCAAATCCGGCGCTTTGACCGACGCCGAATAGAGCCGCTCAAAAAATCCGAGCGCCCAATTGACGGACTGTTCCGCCCAGGGCGTGACGCCGTCAGGCATGTAGAACAACGCGTTTTTGCGTTGCGCGGGAGCAAGCGCTTGCTCATTCGTAATGAGCGCCCCGCCGTCACTCGGCAAAATGCCGGCCAGACATTCAAAGAGCGTGGTTTTGCCCGCGCCGTTCGGCCCGATCAAACCCAGGACCTCGCCTCGCCGCACGCTGAAACTCACATTTTGTAATACAGCGCGAGCGCCGAATTTTTTGGAAATGCCCTCGACAGTCAGCAGATTCATCGTGACCAGAAACGGATTGCCACAGAGCCACAGAGGAAAAATAAAGATCAATAGACAGGCTTTTTTTTCTCTTCCGCTCTGTGCCTGCGGTGTCTCTGTGGCGGTTTGTTTGCGCCTAGAATGTGAACCGCGCTTGCACTTGGAACATCCGCGGCGGGTCGACGTTTGCGAACGCCGGGAGCGCGTTTGTGGCCGTCCCGACTGACGCCAACTGGCCGAACGTCGGGAGCGGCGTCCCCGTATCACCGTACGTCGTTATTCCGCGGCCGAGGTAGTTCCCGTGATTGAAGATGTTGAAGCCCTCCAACCTGAGCAGGATGGACGTGCGTTCTGACGTCTTGATGCGACTCTCGATGAAGACCGCCACGTCGGAGGTCGCAGTGCCGCGGAACGTCGACTTGCCGATAACAGTTCCGTTAATGACGGGGCGGTCGTTGTTCGCGCCGTCACCATTGTTGTCAACGCCGGTGGTGGCGTTGAACGGGCGCGCGGACGCGAGCTGGGTCAGCGTGCCGGCCGTGATGTTGAACGGCAACAGGTAGCTGAACGTGATGACCGCGCGGTGACGCTGATCGAGCAGACTGGGTCCGCGCTCGAACTCGCCCTGCCGCGAGAAGTTACCGTCGTTCGGGTTAACGCCGTTCCCATCCGGTTCGCTGTTGTTGGTCGCCTTGGATAGCGTGTAACTGATCGCGGCGTAGATCTTCCGATTGCCGCGATAGCTGACCTGGGTCTGCAATCCGTCGTAATCGGCGACGCCGAGATTTGTCAACACGTTGACCTGGCGCACGCGACCGTTCGCCGGGAAGATTGGACGGGTGAGATTGGCCGCGTTCACGTTGGCGGCGTTGTTACACGGTGCGACACCTACAGGTAATGGACGGCACTGACCCACGGACGTGCGATCCAACGGTGATGGCGCGTTCAAATCAACAGTGCGATCAATGCCGGTCAAATGTTGATGCACGTAATCGGCCCCGACGAACAACCCCCTTATCGCCTCGGTCTCAGCGCCAATGGTCGCCACGTGGCTGCGGGGATTCACAAGCTTATCGGGGTAGTTCGGGAGCAGGTCGAAGTTCAGCCCGTACCTCGCGAACTGCGCCCGGTAGAAGTCGCGCAGCCCCGCCCTGATCGTGATGTCGCGCGCTGGCAATTGATTGGTCGGTATCATCTTCGGATCAACGTTCACCGGAACGCAAGTCAGGCAGGTCGGGAAGCCGGTTCCCGTGGGAGTCGCGGTGTAAGTCGTCAATCCGTCAAGCCCGTTCACCAGGTAGCCGGCGACCGCATTGGATCGAATCTGCGTGTAATACATGCCGTAGCCGCCGCGAATCGACAGGCGCGAACTGCCGCCCGGGCGCCAGCCGAAGCCGAGTCGCGGCGCGAAGTCCTTCGTCGCGTCGGTCAGGGTCTGCCGGTCGTAACGGATTCCGGCGTCGACGGTGAGGTCCCGTCGCAAGTGAATGCTGTCCTGCACGAACCCGGTCAAGAGCCACTGCGACAGCTCGTAGCGGTTGATCCCGAAATCGATCGGCTGCGTGTAGTTCTGCACGTCGCCCAGCGTCAATTGATCGAAGGGCAACGCGCCCCGCGCGCCCGTGCTGACGAACGTGAACGTGCCGAGGATCGCCGTGCCGGGCTCGCTGCCCGTGCCACCCGAAGTGTGACGGATCACACTTCCGCCTAAGCGGAGGTAGTGCTTGCCACGCGACCACGACAGCGTGTCTGCGAACTGCGCCTGATGACCCCAGAGGTCGGAGGCCCGCGACTGTCCGATGGTGAACGGCACAGCCCCGCCGCGTGTGTAAGTGGTCGAGAGGTTTTGAGCTTCCCAGAGCGTGACCGGATCGCCATCCAGGTAAGCGAATCGCGCTTCGTTAAGAAGGTTCGCGTTAATGACCATCGTGTGATTAAGCTGGCCGGTCACGGACCTTCGGGTGTACCTGCGCGCGACGCTCGGCGCGCTCGTGCCGCCGACGGCGTCCTGTGGATTGTCGTCGTAAAACCGATCTATGTTTAAACGGGCCATCAACGTCTGCCTCGAGGTGAGCTTGTGGTCCAGCCGCCCGTCGAAGAGAAACTGGCGATAATGACCCGTGTAATCGAGGCTTCCGTCCGCCGGCAGCAGAAATGCCGGCAGCGCGGTCGAGAGGAAAGTCGTTCGATCCTGCCGCGTGTAATCAGCTGTGGCGAAGAAGAAGGTCTTGTCCATGATGATCGGCCCGCCGATCGAGCCGGAAACCTGTTGCAGCGCGTCGGGAATGTCCACCGGGTTGATTGCGGCGAGCGTGGTCGGAGTCACGCAACTCGGCACGGACGGCGGGCAGAAGTTCTTGGTCGAGAACTTCTCCGCCTGCCAGTCGCCGGGGCGGATCATGAACAGCCCTTCGCCGTGCAGGCTGTTCGTGCCGGACTTGGTGACGATGTTCAACGCCGGGCCTGCGGTCCAGCCGAATTCGGAAGAAAACGCGTTCGAGAGCGCCGTTATCTCCTGGATGGCGCCGATCGGCACGGTGGCGATCGCTGTCTGGCGGCCCCACCCCTCATCGTTGTTGGCGCCGTCGAGCAGAACCGTGGTCTGGCGACGTCCGCCCACGCCGGTGACGAAGTATGTCGCGTTGACGAAGAGGTCCCCGGTGCCCTTCGCCTGCCGGAACGCCGAATTGAGAAGAGGCAGTATTGTTACCTTGCGGCCGAGGATCGGCGTCTCGTCAATTTGGCGCCCATCGAGCCGGCGGCCGATCTGCGGATCCGCGCGCACGCCTTCCGCCGCGCCGTAGACAATGACCTCCGCCTTCTCGGAGCCGACCAGGAGCTTCACTTTCAATGTCGCGGTCTCACCCGAGCGCAGCGTGACGTCCTTGAGCTCCTGGGCGCCGAATCCTTCCCTGGACACGCTCACCGTGTAGGTTCCCGTCAACGACAGCGCCGGAATGGTGGCGTCGCCGTCGCTTCCCGAGACTGCCTCGCGCTCGGCGCCTGTCGCGTTGTTCACTATTAACACTTTGGCGCCCTTCACGACCGCGCCGGCTTGATCGACCACGGCGACGATCATCGTCGCCGTATTCGGAGACTGCGCGCGAGTCGGAGCCGCGATGAAGATAAAAAGCGCAATCAGGAGCAGTGGCAAGCGCAATCGATTGTTGGTTGTCATTTCAATCACCTCGTCGTTTTTGAAGTAGTTCGTAGCATGAGCGGATAGTGATGGTAATTTTTGATTGTTACTACCCCCGGAGCCATTCGCGAACATTCGCGACCATCAGTGGCTGAAATCCTTTTTCTTGATTCTATAGCCTGGAAAGCAAACTACTACCAGGCTTCGTAGTTGGCGTTTGCTATCACGGAATCGGGTGCTATAATCCGCGCGCGTGGCGCAAGGCCACCACCCATCGGCGTTCAATCAATCCAGCTCGTTGAACAATTCTCAACTAAATAATCACCCAAATCAGCTCGACTCTATCCATGAAATACTTTTCTGATTTTGGCATCAGATATCGGAGAGGGATTTTGAGCATGTCCAGGGGTTCCGGCCTCAAGGCTACTAATTGCGTTTGAAAATCTGGTTTGTCGAACCTGAAGCCCGCAATGGCGCAAACGTAAATAGCCAGAGCGGCGCAGCGCAGCATCCCTGGTCGAGCTTGCCGATCTCGACAGGCCCTCAAAGGGCCGACCTTCGCGGATGCGGTTGCGGTCGTAAGGCGGCGCCAGGGGAGCGGGCGCCATTTTTCAACCTCGGGTCAGAACAGGGATGTCGTAAAAGTCCCGCGCTCGTTATTGAAGCGATTAACTGACGCGGTTTGTTACGCCGCGTGAATGGATAAAGTCGAGATAAGGAGTTGCGATGAAGAAGACTGCCCATACCATTCTTCAGTTCACTCTCGTTGCGATTTGTTGTGGCGTCGCTCTGGCGCAGCCGGAAAAACGCCAAAATATCACCGCTGAGAAAAAGTCCGAATCGAAACCCGGCGAAGCCGAGACTACGCTCTTCCCCTATCATCCGATCGGGTCGTGGGCCGGCAAACGATTCGTCTTTCTCCCAAAACCGAAAGGCTCCGAATCCGGGACCTACGAAGATTTCAATCGCGCGGTCACGCATCGGAAATACGCGGGCCGCGTCGCGCGGGTCGTCTCGGCCAACGATTCCGGCGCGAGCGCCTATATAGAGTTCGAGATGGAAGACGACGGCGAAAGGCTGCGCGTCTTCACCGTGGCCAACAAGGAGTCGGTCAGAGGAATGGCGCTCCTCGACGACATCGAGAACGCCCGCAAACAATGGGCCGGCAAAACGCTATGGAGCAAAATGCTGATGATTTCGAGTTACGACGAACAGAGCGACGCGATCACAATGACACAGGTCAAAAAATTCGGGCCTCTCAAAGTGGTCGATGTCGTTCCGGGTTGGGATGAAGAGAAACCCGTTCGCTTCAGGCTCGAAACGCCCGACGGCAAACAAGGCTTCGTCGATCTGAATCTGAGCGGAACAAACGTCCAGAAAGAGGTCAGATATCAAAGCAGGTTTGAAGACCACCTTCTGGCCGAAGACCCCAAGCTGAAATACAAATGGAGAGCGGACGTATGGTCGTCGATTGAGAAGGGACAGGTCTACGTGGGAATGACCGAGGAGCAGGTGAAGATGAGCTGGGGCGAGCCCGAAAAGG
This sequence comes from Blastocatellia bacterium, assembly GCA_035714085.1. GTDB lineage: Bacteria > Acidobacteriota > Blastocatellia > RBC074 > RBC074 > JAJVID01. The sequence goes on along the minus strand of DASTMP010000296.1, from coordinate 13,786 downwards.
TCGCTCGCACGGCGGCTGGCGACGTTTGGACCTATCAGAGCGGCGCGCTGGTCTTTAAGAAGGGCGTCATGACCGGATCGCAGTAAATGGGGAATGGGGAGTGGGGAATGGGGAGTGGGGAGTGGGGAGTGGATTTTTCTTTTCCCCACTCCCCATTCCCTATTCCCCACTCCCCTTCGTATTGAAAAGTGGCCTCACATCCCATACTGTTTGCCTGCGATGGCCACGAAATATTGTCCGACTTGCCAAAAAACCTTCACCTCGGCTGAACGCCTGTGTCCGGACGACCGCTCGGTTCTGTCGTTGAACGACCCCTATCATCTGGTGGGCAGGACGTTGCTCGACAAATATCGTATCGACGCCCTGGTGGGATTGGGAGGAATAGGCGCCGTTTATTACGCCTATCATTCCGGCATAGACCGCCGCGTCGCCTTCAAGATCCTTCAGCCGAACGTCGCCCTCAGCGAAGGGCATGTGGTTGAGCTGTTCGAGCGCGAGGCGAAGCTGGTTGGACGTCTCTCGCATGAAAACATCGTTGACGTGACGGACGCCGGGCGCACCGAGGAAGGCATCGCTTACATAGTCATGGAGTGGCTCGAGGGGCGCACGCTCGACGAAGAACTGTTGAAGCAGGAGCGGTTCAGCTTCAATCGCGCGGCCGGAATCACACGCCAGATAGCCGCCGCGCTCGGCGAAGCTCATCGCAAACACGTCGTCCATCGAGATCTCAAACCGGGGAACATCATGCTCATTGATTCTCCCGGCGCGCGCGATCACGTCAAAGTGCTCGACTTCGGCATCGGAAAGGCGATCGAAGAGACGAAGGCCAGTTCCATGGTCTCGACCGTGGTGGGCACGCCGCATTACGCCAGCCCCGAGCAGTTGACCATAGGCGGGCGTATCGACGGCCGTTCGGACATCTACTCGCTTGGCATCATTCTTTACCGGATGATCGGCGGGAAGCTGCCATTCAACAGTCCATCATTGGGCGAAGTGATCCAGATGCAGTTGACCTCGGAGCCGGAGCCGCTCATCACGCGACGGCCCGAGACGCCGCATGCGGTCGAACGCCTGGTCGCCGGCATGCTGGCGAAAGACCCGGCGCGGCGGCTTCAGGGCGCCGCCGAAGTCATTGCGGCGCTCGATCAGGCGCTCCCTTATCCGGAGAAAACCGATGTCGCTCCAACCGGAGACACAACCATTCAAAGAGCGCGTAATCCGCTTGAACGGACAACGGAAGGGATGTCCGCTGATGCGCCTCCGCGGGAAACATTCTCGACCAATGTTGTGCGGTCAAAACGCGTTAAAACTCCCGCGGTATATGTGGCGATAATTGGAGCGGCGTTGGCCGCAGCCGGCTTCGGCGTTTATCATTACCTCTCCGATGGAGCCGCGAGCGACGAGCGGCAGGCGATATCGCCGGCTTCGGTCGAGTCCCTGCCGTCGCCTTCGGCGACCGCCGCAGTGATTACGACGCCGTCGCCGAAGCCAGCCGCTGTTGTAACGCCGCCGTCAGCAACAACAACCCCTCCGGGGAATCGGCCGAAGGAGACTCCGGCGCCGACAAATCGCCCACAGCCTGACAATCGGCGACTGGCGAATAATCATTATGATCGGGCGGTGGAGCTGGTTGGGCAACGCCGGTATCGGGACGCGCTCAAAGAGTGCAATGAGGCATTAAGGCTCAACCCGCAGCATAGGTTCGCTCGGAGGCTTAGAAACCAGATCAGTAAGACGATCGAAATTTTGAAACCCCAATAAACTTAACCTGCCGGATCCAGATGAAAACACCACGTAGTAGCGAATTTATTCGTTATGTGACGTAGCGAAAAAATTCGTTACTACGCGGCCGTTTTCTGAGAAGCGACCGCGTATGCCAAAAATGTCTTTGATTCTCACTCTGTTCGTCATCACCTCCGCCGCGCTGATTTCGTCTTCGGCGAAGGGCCCCTTGTCGACTCAAGACACTCGCCCATTGTCAATCAAACAAATTGAACAACTGATCGAGAGCGGAGTTGACGATGAGATCATAGCGCGCGAGATAGGCGAGCGGGGCCTTGCCTTCAGGCTTCCCGCGGCGACGCTCGAACAATTGATCAGGCGCGGCGCGGGCGAGCAGACCAGGCAGGCGCTTCTGCGGCAGGAAGAGCGCGCCGCTTACGCGGCTTACTTGAATGAAAAGCAGGACCCCGAGAAGCGACTGGCTCTGGGAAAAGAGTTCTTGCGCCGGCACCCGCGGAGCGAACACGCGGCGGATGTCGAATCTGATAACCGTCGCGCGACGATCGAAATCTTCAACGCGGCTTACAAGACTTTCTCGTCCAACCCCGATGCGGCGAGTCTCGAACGGCTGTTGGCGATGGGGCGCGAGATATTGAGTCAGGGACCTGATCGGGCAGTCGCCGCGCAGATCACGTCGCAACTGGCCCTGGCCACGGGACGCGGAATGATCGGCGATTTTTACAGCGATCTCGAACAGAGCCGGGCATACGCCAATCGGGCGCTCGACCTGTTGAGAGAGACGACTCCACCGCCCGACCTCGACGCGGCGAGTTACGCAAGGCTGCGCGCCAACAGCCTCAGCCTCATTTATCAATGCCAGGGCCTTTACTTGCTGCGTCAGCCGAATCCCGACGCCGAACGGGCGATAGATTTTCTTACCAAAGCCGCGGAATTGAAGGACGGTCCGAGCGCCAACGATCCTAACACCTACTGGTTGCGCTCGCTCGCCTACGACCTGATCTATCAAAAGTTGATCGAGAAGTATCAGGCGCTTCCAAAGAGTCGGAGGACTGGCAAACAGGGGCAATCACTCTGCGCCGAAATCAATCCGATCGCAGGCAACCTGGTAGACGACTACGCGCGCGTCATTTCCCTGAGCGCGTCCTCCGGCTCGCGCCAATTGCACGAGGAGGCTCTGACCGCGCTCAAATCGCTCTCCACCACAGACCGGCCCTGCCTCGCCGGGCGAACCGAACTCCTCGATGAGCTGCCGGCGGAGGAGAAGCGCTTCGCGCTGGTCATCGGAGTCGAAGATTATTTGGACGAGCGCGTCGGCAAATTCAATTACGCTGCGTCCGGCGCGCGCGAAGTGGCCGAGACGCTTCAGCAGAGCGCGGGATTTCGCAAAGACCGGGTCGTCCTGCTTGCGACCGGCGAACCGGCTGAGCGACAGCCGCTGCGCAGCGTGATCCTGCGGCGCCTGGCGAACCTGCCCGATCTCGTTCCGGATGACAGCCTTTTGCTGATCTATTTCTCCGGCCATGTCGTCGAGCGCGGCGGAAAGAATTATCTGCTTCCGTCCGATGCGCTGACCGGCAATGACACGTTGCTCGCGGAGACGGCCATCAGCGTAGAGCGGTTCAAAGAGTTGATACGAGCGAGCGGCGCCAGCCAGGTAATGCTCGTCTTCGACGCGTTTCGACAGGAGCCTCTGAGCGAAGCGTTCACTCGCGGATTGACCTTCGACACCCGCAATCAGGAGGCGGCGGCGTTCGCAATGCTGTTGGCGACGGGCGTCGGGCAGCGCGCTTACGAGTCACAGGCGAAAAAGCTGGGCTATTTCACCGCCGCGTTGATCGAGGCTCTGAGAGGCAGTGCGGCGGGCGGTGGGCGTGAGGTCACGCTCGATCGGCTCGTCAACTATTTGCAGACGAATGTGCCGGCGGAGGCCCGGCGCGATTTGGGCGCCGGCGCCGAGCAGCGTCCGCTGGCGGTTATCGAAGGCTACCAGTCCGATGAGTTGGCGCTGGCCGTCGCCGATAGCGGAGCGCCGCCGGCCAAGCATGGCCCGGCTGAATTGATCCGCGCAGCCAAGACTATTCACGTCCGCTCAAAGACGATCTACCTCAAACCGAAATTGCTGGAAGATGAATTGCTCAAGCAGCCCGACTTTCAGTCGCTGGGACTGAAGCTCGTCCCGGAGGCCAAAGACGCCGATCTGGTGGTGGAAGTGACGTTGCCTTTTCTGACCTGGATGTGGACTTACGTCGTCACGCATCAATCCAGCGACATTCAGGTCGCCAACGGCAAAATAAGGGAGATCACCGCCGGGACAGCGTCGCCCAAACTGGCGAAGGATATAGCTGCGCGTCTGCAAGCGTTGCGAACGCCTGCCCCTCCGAGAAAGTGAAAACCTATCTTTGGGTTTTTGTTGCGCCTCTCAGTTCGAGGAATACCCAATTATCCGCATAATTAATCGCATTCACAACAGCGTTATCTACTTCAAATTCAGAAGGGCAATCCAGAGTACCGGTGGTCGGACGGAACCGCGCTTGGGAAGCGCAGCGCATCTTTGCTCAACCCGCAAAGTTGTGGTAACTTCCGCCACTATTTGCAATAAACTCTACTTCCATCAAACACATTCATCCCGACCCGATAAATGCGTCATCTGCTCGAACAATCTCAAGAAGGAAGAAATATGTCCAAGCTTTCCATTCGCGACCTCGACTTGGCGGGGAAGCGCGTTTTCATTCGCGTTGATTTCAACGTTCCGCTCGAAGACGGCAAGGTCGCCGACGACACGCGCATCTCGGCGGCCATCCCGACGATTCAGTTTGCGATTGATAAAGGCGCGCGCGTGATTCTGGCCTCGCACCTGGGCCGCCCCAAAGGGCAGCGCAACATGAAATACTCGCTCAAACCGGTGGCCGAACACCTGTCGAAACTGATCGGGGAGCCGGTCACGTTCGCCGCTGATTGCGTCGGCGAGGAGGCCGCGAAGATCATCGATGCGATGAAGGACGGCGATATCGCGCTGCTCGAAAACCTGCGCTTTCACCCTGAAGAGGAGGCCAACGACCCGAAGTTCGCCGAACAGCTCGCATCGCTGTGTGACGTTTACGTTGACGACGCGTTCGGTTCGGCCCACCGCGCGCACGCCTCGACCGAAGGAATAACGAAGTTCGTCAAACAGTCCGCCGCCGGATTCCTGATGGAGAGGGAACTACGCTATCTGATCGATGCCTTGAGCAATCCGCGACGCCCGTTCGTTGTGATCCTCGGCGGCGCGAAAGTTTCGGACAAGATTCAGGTTATCGAAAACCTGCTGAAATCAGCCGACGCGGTGTTAATCGGCGGCGCGATGGCCTACACATTTCTCAAAGCTCGCGGGCTGGAAACAGGGAAGTCCCTGGTCGAACCGGACAAGACCGAACTCGCTGGCCGGCTCGAGGCCGAGGCCAAAGACCGCGGCGTCAATCTGCAACTGCCTGTCGATCACGTCGTGGCGGCGGGTCCCGATGACGGCGCGAACGCGAAGAACGTCAGCGTCGAGGCCACTCCCGCCGATAAGATGGGACTCGACATCGGCGAGGCTACGCGGAAGGCTTACGGCGCCATCATCGCCTCGGCGCAAACGATCATCTGGAACGGGCCGATGGGAATGTTCGAGAAGCCGCCGTTCGACGGCGGAACCCGCGCCGTCGCTCAAGCCGTCGTCGAAGCCTCGGAGAAGAGCGACGCGACCTCGATCATCGGCGGCGGCGACAGCGTCGCGGCGATTCAGGAGACGGGCCTCGCCGACAAGATCACGCACATCTCGACCGGCGGCGGCGCCACGCTCGAACTGCTGGCGGGCGACACGCTGCCCGGCGTCGCCGCGTTGAGTGAAAAATAACAGCGCAATTTAGGAGGTCCCCATGTGGAAAAGATTGACGCTTGGGCTTTTCGTCTCGCTCTTTCTACTTACTGGCTTGCGGGTAATGGCGCAACAGAATCCTGAAACGCAGACATATCGTCTTAACAAAGTCGATGTGAACGGGCTGCAAAAGATCAGCCGCGAGAAATTCCTTGAGGTGAGCGGCTTGAGACTCGGTCAGAGTCTCAAGTTCGCCGATCTCAAGACCGCCACCAATAAGCTTTCCGAGTCCGGACTCTTCGCCTTTGTTAGATACAGGTACAGTTGGGACGGCGATAATCTGGATGTGATCTTTGATGTCGAAGAGAGCAAACCGCCGGAGCCAAGCCCCGCGCCCGCCGCGTCCAAAACATCCGTACTCGGCAAGATCGAATTTTCCGGCTTGCAACACTGCGATCAGGCGACCGCCGCCAACGCGTTGGGATTACAGTTGGGGGCAGTGTTCGACCAGAAACAGTTGAACGCGGCGTCGAAACGTCTGGGGGATACCGGATATTTCTCCGATATCAATTTTTCCTACCGCGAAGTTGACGGACAGATGGTCGCGCGCTTTGAAGTGACCGAGTTCGAATGGGACATCTCATGCGTCTTCGATAACTTCGTCTGGTTCACGCCGCAGGAATTGCGAGACGCCGTGCGCAAGCAGATTCCCGGCTTCGAAGGCTCCGTGGCCGACCATGTGGTTTTTCCAAAAAAAATCAAGGCGGCGTTGGAAGAACTGCTGCGGAGCCGCGGGATTCAACGGGAAGTCGATTTCATAATCGGAGTCAGAGATCTGGATGCGCAGGGCTCCAGAATCCAGAAACAGTTAGTTTTTGTTTCGACCGGCGCGCCTATGCCGGTGTGCAATGTATCGTTTCCGGGAGCGTCCGCCTCGCTCGGAAAGCAAATGCAGGCTGAACTCAAGCCGATCATGAACATAGAATACTCGGGCCAGCAGTTCGCGCAGAGCATAGAGAACACGCTGCTGCCGATTTATCGCAGGCGGGGTTATTTGCAGGCGAAATTCGGCGACGTGTCCGCGCAACCGGACGCCGGCGCAAACAAGAAGTGCAAAGGCGGCGTTAACGTCTCGGCGCAAGTCGTCGAAGGGGCGGTTTACAAACTTGGCAAATTTGAATGGGTAGGCAATCAGGCTCTGGAAATGGAGACCATACAGGATTTATTCCGAATGAAAACTGGAGTCACGGCGGACGGCGCAAAGATTGATAAAGGTTTGAACGCGATCAAGACGGCCTATCTTAAACAAGGTTATCTCGATCTGAAGATGACCGTCGAGACCAATTTTGATGAAAGCGCTGGCGTGGCGAATTACCATATAGTCGTGGAAGAAGGAAAACCATATCAGATGGGTGAAGTTCTGATCAAAAACGCTTCGGGAGATGAGGAAAAGCGCATTCGCAGCAAATGGCAAATGGCGCAGGGCGCGGTCTTCAATATGGAGTATATCAAAGGCTTCATCAAAAAGATGTTTGATGACCGCAGCGGCAGGACGCCTCGCGTTCGTTTACAGCCTGATCGCGCCAAACAAATTGCGAACGTATTGTTTACATTCTGAACTGATAATTTATGCGCAAACCAGTCATTGCCGGAAATTGGAAAATGTATAAATTAATCGGCGACGCTGTGGCCACGGTTACAGCGCTCAAACCGCTGGTCGCGAACGCGAACCATTGTGAGGTCGTCGTCGCGCCGCCATATACCGCCATCAAATCCGTCGCCGACCGATTGGAAGGCTCGAATGTCAGAGTGGCTGGGCAGGACGTCTCGACCGAGCCGAAACAGGGCCCGCACACCGGCGAAATCTGCGGCGATATGTTGAAAGACGCGGGCGCTTCACACGTCATCATCGGACATTCCGAGCGACGTTCGATGTACGGCGACACTGACGAGGTGGTCAATCGCAAGATTCGCGCGGCGCTGAGTTCCAATCTCACGCCCATCCTCTGCGTCGGCGAGACGCTGGAAGAGCGCGACGCGGGACGCGAAGAAGAGGTCGTGGCGGCGCAACTGGCGCGGAGTTTGGCCGATTTGACAGCCCAAGACCTGACGCGTATCATCGCCGCTTACGAACCGGTCTGGGCGATCGGCACCGGACGCACTGCGGCGCCTGGCCAGGCCCAACGAATGCACGCATTCATTCGCCAGTGGATTTCACAATACTTCGATCAATCAACTGCTGAAAGTTTGCGGATTCTTTACGGCGGTAGCGTCAAGCCGGAGAACATCTCCGACCTCATGCGCGAAGCCGATATAGACGGGGCGCTGGTGGGCGGCGCGAGTCTCGACGCCGAGAGCTTCGCAAAGATCGTCAATTACGACCGGTGATCGATTTCGCAACGTTCAGGGAAGGTATAGCCTTGTTGTACATTGCTCTCAAAGTTATTTTCGTTCTGGTCTGTCTGTTCCTGATCCTGGTGATCCTCTTACAATCAGGGAAGGGCGGGGATGTGGCGGCGGCTTTCGGCGGATCGGGCAGCCAAACAGCGTTTGGCCCGCGCGGCGCTCAGAAGCCGCTCGAAAAAGCGACTGTGGTCGCGGCGATGATCTTTATGCTCCTCGCGCTTCTTTTCTCGCTGCCGGGGATCGGCACGCATTCGGTGGTTGAAGAAGGCGCGTCGCCTTCGCCTAAGCCTTCCCCGGCAACCATGCCGGCCACGGCTCCTACGGCGAGTCCTGTGGCTTCGCCTACAGCTTCCCCTGCAGTTGGGGCGAGTCCTGCGGCTTCAGCCAGTCCGGCGAGCGGCGCTCAGACCAAAGCTTCGCCCGCGAAGTAGTGTGATTCTTTTCAAGCTCGGATGGCGGAACTGGTAGACGCGCACGTTTGAGGGGCGTGTGGGGAGACCCGTGCGAGTTCGATTCTCGCTCCGAGCATTCAGATTTAAAGAAAGGCCGTTGACTGCAAAAGCCGTCAGCGGCCTTTCTTTTGGGACGAGAATAATTAATTGTGGACGGTTAGAAGCGCATGAAGACCGGGAGCGCCAGAGGTCGAACAAGCGGCAAGAGTTCCTGCCGCTCGCTCGACCTCTGGCGCTCCCGGTGTTGTTATGATCGGTCCAACTTCAGGCCGTCGCCTTCGAATACCGTTCGGCGCTCTCGGCTTGTTCAGCGGATTCCGGAGGCGCGGCGTTTTGCTGCGCCTCCGCAGTCGCCTGCTGTTCGCGACGGTGTTTCCCCTCGAGCTCCTGCCGCAATTTGCGTTGAACGCCGGGATGTGGCGTCACGACCTCGCCATTCGCCTGTGTCAGAGCGTCTGACAATTCGCTTTCGTGGACCGCCCGGGTCGATTTTCTTTTCCGCCCCGGATGGTTGCCTTTAACGAAGCTGATCCGTTGATTGCAAATTCTGCATTCCATTTTTTTTTACCGCAGGGGAGGAGACAAAACACGTGCAGGGAGACGCTTATCCGACGCTGACCTGTTCGAGTATCGAAGACCTCGCGGCGGGTTTCAGCGCCGGAGTCTCTTCGGCGAGCGCCAGGCTCAGCACATCCATTCTCAACCCGTCAGAGAGTTTCTGGAGAAGGATTTCCTGGCCATTATGGAAGCGTATGGCGTCGCGATACCTGAATGGTTCGGCGGTCAATTGAACGAACGTCACTTCCTCGCTCGACCCTACCCCGAATTGCTTCTGAAGTGGCGCCGGAATCCCGTCCACCTGCAGACGGGCGCCCGGAGGAATGCAGACCGCCGGCAGCGCCCTCTTCATGTCGTCGTTTATCCATCTTCGTTGATTTTCAACCCAGCATTTGAATCTCGCCCAGATTCCCGCGCCCGCCGGGGCAGGCGCCGGTTTTTCGAGATTCCTGAGATCGGTTACTGAAGCCAGCCCTTTCGAGCCGGTGTGAAACTTGTGAATGAACAACGCCTCGCCTTCATTGGCGAGCCGGTTCTTGATGCCATGCAAAGAGTAATCGCACATATGTTTTACCTCCCAGGGAAAGTGATAGACACAATTGAACGGGAAAGAATCGGTTGCACAATCTACCTGTCCTTCTCCTCCTACTTGAAATCTACGGCGCAGCAGCCAGGTAAAGTCCTCATGATCATTGTGTGGCGCGAGCGGGGGGCGTCTGAAGAGACACTGGCCTGAAACCGTACTTTCGGTTTCAATGCACCCGAAACGTACAACAGTTCTTATTTAATGCGCCCGGATCGGGATTCTACGTTCCACTCCTGACCGCTTAAAGCCCCAGCAATGAGCAAAAGGCTTATTTACCTTCTGCGGGGACATACTGTGTTATAGCAAATTCCAGACCTCGCAACGCTTCCGTCGATGAAGTAAATCGAGGGAAACAAGAGAATCCGCTATGGCGCCGTCCATCATGATGGGACCTATAAGTCTCATTGAGACTTATAGGTCCCATCATGATGGACGGCGCTCGCAATAATGTTGGAGGAGAATCGAAGGAAGGATGAAATTTGGAGCTCTTACGTTTGCCGAGCCACTATTTTTTTTACATATCTTTCAGTTCAGGCGGCGGCTGGCTTTGTCCGGCCAGTCTCCATGAACTGTTTGAAGCGGCGCAAGTCCTCGGCGACTCGACGCTCCGGGTCTTCGCCGAAGAGTTTTGCGAGGAGCGAGCCTATTTTGCCCACCGGCGGGGCGTATTCGATCGCGACTTTAACATCGGCGCCTTGCCCGGTCGGGTTTCTTTCAAAACGCACCGAGCCCGCGTTAGGGACTTGCGCGCCTTCAAGCGAGCGCCAGGCGATCAACTCGTTCGGCGCTTCGTTGATAATCTCGGCGTCCCATTCGACTTTCATCCCGGCGGGCAGGCGGGCGACCCAGTGTGAGAGCCTCCAGGATTGGCCGGGTTGGCCGGATTGGCCGCCGATCGCGCGAACCGATTCCAGATGGCTCAGAAAACGAGGGAGGTTCTCGAAGTTATGCCAGAACCTGAACAACTCCTCAACGGGCTTATTAATGGTGACCCTCTTTTCGACCTTGATGCCTGCGCCGTGTTTGACGCTCGCGCGAAGTCCTTTGCGTTTTGCGGTGCTGACGCTCAAGGCTCTATATAGACTGCAATGCCCGGTCGCGCCCCGATAGATCAGGGCGCCGCCGGCGATCATCATCATCAGGCCGCCAAGCCCGCCGCGCTTCAATCCGCATATCGACAGAGCGCCTCCGCCCGCTACCGAGACAATCCGCTCGCCATCGCCGACGTTGATCGGCCTGTAATGACCGCCAGGTTTGATCGAATTCGTCGCCATAGTTTTTATGGAAAATAGACAGGATTTATAGGGTTTCTCAGTGGGCGACTCAAGGCGCCGAAATCCTGAGCAATCCTGTAAATCCTGTCTATTTTCGATTCTTGATTCTCTCTAGCGCTTCTTTCCGCGGGATGATTGTGATCTGACGCTCTTTTTGCTTGTCTTGCGGGAGCTTCTGCTCGCGGAACTCATCAGAGGCCCGGAGGCTCTGCTTGCCTTGCCGCGCGCGCTGCTAACGGTCTTGCGGGCAGTCTTCGTGGCGCTCTTGACGCTTCGGCTTCGGGATAGCGGATTGCTTTTGCGTGAACTTGACGATCTCTTTCTGCCGCCGCTCGATCGGGTCTTACTCGATGCGGCGCTTTTTCCGATGATGCTGGCTGACTTGGCGCCGCTCGACACTCTGGCCGTCCTGCCTTCACTCTTGCCCCGTCCGCTCCTGGTTTTCATATCGGCGCCATCGCTTTCGAATTCATTGGCTACGTAATCATCTGCCATAACATTGATGCTCCTTCTGAGATATGGATTGATCGTGAGGCGGCGGGAGCTGTGTTTCCTAACTCCCGAGGCCACTGATGATCCGTTTGATGAGCGCTTAAGTTCATCGCCTTCGACCGAGCAAACGATGTGCCTCTAAGCCAGGATTGGCGGGGATCTGCGGCGTCACGATCGAATTACGAAACGCTCAGGCGAAAAGCTCATACAGATGTCATGCACTGTTTCAAGGCGATCAGGTTGTATTCCATACAACGCGAGCGCCGTGATGAGCCTCCTCTCGCGCCATCAGGCATAGTGGTTGCCGCCTGATATGTAAGAATAATATTGATCGAAGATCGAGGATCACGTCCTCATGAGTGAGGCGACTCGAGACATTCGATCCTCGATCCTCGATTTTTCTGAGGAGTTAAACATGTCGCGTTGCGACGCCCTGAAAGAATGAAAATCGCGGCGCGAGGGTATGGCAAACTGGCAGTTTGCCATGACTCATTCGATGCGGTCTTTCGGGAAAACCAGGCAAACTGCCAGTTTGCCCTACCATTTTCTGAGGAGTTAAACATGTCGCGTTGCGACGCCCAGAAAAGAATGAAAATCAACCACGAAGAAACGAAGAGCACGAAGACTTTCTTCTATTCTTTCTTCGTTTTCTTCGTTTCTTCGTGGTTATTTTCTGAGGAGGATTGCATGACTGCTACGGAACTTTTAAAGAATGACCATCAGAAGGCGGTGAGCCTGATCGGAGAACTCGAGGCCGCGGACCGCCAGGTCGGGACGGTTCAAACGAACACCGACGTCTTCAACCATCTCAACGAACTGCTGATGATGCACACACTCATCGAAGAAGAGGTGTTCTATCCGGCGATGAAGGAATTCGACGAGTCACGCGACCTGGCGCGAAGTTTACGCAAGGCGCATAAGGAATTCGAGCGGTTGCTCTCGCACCTTTCAACTATGGCCCCGAATGTGGAGGAGTTCCAGAGAACGCTCGCAGACCTGCGCGAAAGCGTCGAGCGCCACATCGACGAAGAGGAGAACGAACTCATGCCGCTAGCCGAAGAATTGTGCGAGCCGCAACGATTGCAGGACATGGGCCATCGAATGCAGGAGATGAAATATAACAGCCGGGCGAAAGTCGCCGCCATCCGGCGTAGATAAAAAAAAGGGCTGTTCGCTTTGATCACTCTTCTTTTGGAAGAGCGAGCTTTGCGAACAGCCTTGAAACCCGGATACGGTGTGAAAACAACTAAAAGTTGCTTCAAAGACGATCCCCTATGCCTCCTACCGCACCCGGGGGTTCACCTTGATATGCCTTAAGCTGTCACCATTGCATTTAGCAACTATGGCGCCGCAAATGGCGACGCGAGCGCAATCACACGCGGTTTTCTTCGTCGCGGCCGCGCCATAAGTCGAGGGTCGCCGCAAATCAAAGCCGCTGCTACGCCATACACGCCTCAACGGGTTCAAATTGTTCGCGTCGAAGCCATCCAAAGCGGGCCAGAGCGGGTTCGCGGCGGGTTGAATCGAGACAGCTCAAAGTTTATCCGCTCACAAATTCATGCCATGGACTGACAGTTAGTCTGTTGCGCTATCGGCATTCTCGATTCGGGTGTTTCCGCAGCCGTTCACCTTGTATGATTAACGCGTCATCGGCGCCTTCAACGCGTACAACGTCTTTCGTTAAAGCGGTCGCGGGCGCCGCGCCATTGACAAGTCTCGCTCTCCTGACTTAGCCTGCACTCGCATTGCGTGTCCGAACTCATGCAAAGGCGCGCGATGTTCACATCGCTACTTCATCGATCCAAAAAACAAAGCAAGAAGCAAGAAGCAAGAAGCAAGAAGTGAGGATCCAGCCCGACCATCGGCTGCAGAAGCCATGAGGACCCCCTTTTCTCACCCGCCTGAGGGGAGCGGCTTTTCATTGAGGAGCCCGCTCGCTACCGTTCGCGGTACTGATTGATCCGCGCCTGAAGAGCGCGGATCGTCCGCTCACAATCTATAAAAAACAAAACTGGAGAAAAGACATATGGCGCCAAAAGGCTGGCTATTTAAATCGATCTTTCTTTTGATCCCCATCGTCGCCGCGACCTCGGGAGCCGCGTTTGGGCAGAAGCCCAGTCAGGATAAGAACGCGGACAGGAACCCGGCCGCCGACTACTATAACCGCGGCAACGAGCGGCAGAAATCGGGTGATCTGGACGGGGCGATCGAGGATTACACGTTCGCGATCACCTTCGATTCGAAATTCGCGATGGCCTGGAATAACCGCGGCGTGATTCATTATCTGAAAGGCGATCTCGACAAGGCGATCGCCGATTGTGGCAAAGCGCTGGAACTCAAACCGGATTACGCCGAAGCCTGGAATCATCGCGGGAACGCGCGGCTCGACAAGGGCGATCTGGCCGGGGCCGTCGCCGATTTCGACCGGGCGATATCACTC
>DASTMP010000295.1:0-7014 GCA_035714085.1 Blastocatellia bacterium | reverse complement strand
CTGGCTTGAATCGGAAGTCGGAGTCTCCGCGAAGAATCGTCCGATTCGGATTTATCGCCTCACGGATGCGGGACTCAAACATCTGGAAGAGGAACGATCGAGCTTCGAAAAAATGTTCGCCGGGATCATGCGCGTGCTCGCTGCTGTTAAATCTTAGGAGTTCTCTATGGGATGGCTCAAACAAATCTTCTCCCGTCGCAGGCGCTATGACGAGATTGCGGAATCGATACGAGAGCACCTGGAAGAAAAGATCGAAGACCTGATGGAAGACGGCCTGTCACGTGAAGAGGCCATCCGCCAAGCTCATCGAGAATTCGGTAATGTGACGCTGATTGAAGAGCGCAGCCGCGAAGTCTGGCAGTGGCCGAGGCTGGAAACGCTATTTCAAGACCTGCGTTTCGGCGTGCGAATGTTACTCAAGCACAAAAGCTTCACTGCGGTGGCTATCCTTTCGCTGGCGCTCGGGATCGGCGCGAACACGGCGATCTTTCAGTTGATCGATGCGGTGCGACTGCGCATGCTGCCAGTCAAAGCTCCGCAGGAATTGGCCGAAGTTCGCATCGCTGACATGAAAGGGGCGCGTGGAGGATTCACCCTCACGTGGTATCCCACAGTCACCAATCCGATTTGGGAACAGATCAGGGAGAGTCAACAAGCCTTTTCCGGCATCTTCGCCTGGGGCGTTATGAGCGTCAACCGCGCTCCGGGCGGTGAGGCGCGTCCGGCGCGGCTGCTTTACGTCAGTGGCGACTTTTTCAATACGCTGGGTGTCGGGGCTGCGCTAGGCCGTGTTTTCACTACCACGGACGATCAGCGGGGCTGCGGTGAGGCGGGCCTGATCATCAGCCACTCGTTCTGGCAAAACGAATACGGCGGGGATGTGAGCGTCATCGGGCGCAAGCTCAGGCTGGGCGATCACTCATTCGACATCATCGGCGTCACGCCCGCCAACTTTTTCGGCATGGAGGTTGGGCGATCTTTCGATGTGGCGCTGCCGATCTGCGCCAACCCGCTCGTTCGCGGCAATACCAGAATGATCGACCTGGGGTCTCAGTGGTGGTTGACGGTCACAGGCCGTCTGAAACCGGGCTGGTCGCTGGACCAGGCCACAGCTCAAGCGCAGTCCTTCTCTCCCGGCCTGTTCGAGAGAACGCTGCCCGCGGATTACCCAGCTTCCAGCGTGAAAGATTATCTGGCGTCCAGGCTGATCGCCGTCACCGCCGGATCGGGCATCTCTCAGTTGCGTGAGAGATACGAGCAATCACTCTGGCTGCTGTTGGCGATAGCCGGGTCGGTGCTGTTGATTGCCTGCGCCAACCTGGCGAATCTGCTGCTGGCGAGGGCTAGCGCGCGGGAACGCGAGATCGCTGTGCGGCAGGCGCTGGGAGCCTCGCGTGGGCGGCTCGTCCGCCAGTTGTTGGTCGAGAGTCTGTTGCTGGCCGCTGCAGGCGCGGCGCTTGGCGCAGGGCTGGCGCAGGGGTTAAGCCGGTTCCTCGTCGCCTTCCTCAGCACAAGTGATAACCCGATTTTTCTGGAATTGACTCCTGATTGGCGGCTGCTCGGGTTTGCCGCAGGAATGGCTATCTTGACCTGCCTCCTGTTCGGGCTGGCGCCGGCGATCCGCGCAACGCGGATGGAGCCCGGCGCGGTAATGAAGGCCGGCGGGCGTGGGATGACGCATGGCCGAGAACGCTTCAGTTTGCGGCGGGCGCTGGTGGTCGTGCAGGTCGCGCTCTCGCTCTTGCTGGTAGCGGGCGCGCTCTTGTTTTCGCGCAGTCTGGGCAACTTGCTGACGATCGACACGGGCTACCGACAGGAAGGCATCCAGATCGCGACTGTTAATTTCCAGCGGCTGAATCTCCCACCCGATCGCTCTCCGGCTTTCAAAGATGAGTTGCTCGACCGCATCCGAGCGATTCCGGGAGCGGAAGCGGTTGCCTTCTCGAATACGATCCCGATCACTCGCCAGGGGAATCCCAACGTCTGGATGGACGGCGCTGAAGTTGGGCAAAGAAGGAGAACATACATTGGCCGAGTCGGCCCTGATTACTTCAAGACGCTGGAAATCACGCTGATGGCCGGGCGGGATTTCGATGCGCGCGACCGGGCCGACTCGCCGAAGACGGCGATTGTGAACGAAGCCTTTGCGCGAACGTTCTTGCATGGAGCAAACCCGCTCGGCCGACGGTTCTGGATCGAGGGGCTGGGCGTCCCGGATACGCGCTACGAAATTGTCGGCCTGGTCAGAGACACCAAATTGGGAGACCTGCGCGAAGAGTTTGTCCCGATCGCATACACCACTCCTGCACAAGCTGTAGACGCCGTGTCCGGCGGATTCGTTTTTATCCGCTCCCGCCTCTCCCAGTCCGAGGTCATCGTCGCCGTCAAGCGGGTCCTCAACGAGATCAATCCGGCCATCATCGTCAATTTTCAGGGCTTCAAAACGATGATCGAAGCCACTCTCCTGCGCGAGCGATTGATGGCCACGCTCTCCGGTTTCTTCGGCCTGCTGGCCTTGTTGCTCGCATGCATCGGGCTCTACGGCATACTCTCTTACAGCGTCGCCAGCCGGACAAATGAGATCGGGATTCGGATGGCGCTCGGGGCGCAAAGGCGGGATGTGCTCTGGCTGATTCTTCGCGAGGCGTTGTTGGTGGCCATCGCCGGCGTGGTGGTGGGGGCGCCATTGATTTTCGCTGTAACCCGGCTGGCCTCGACGCTGCTCTTCGGATTGACCCCGACTGATCCGGTCTCATTGCTCTTGGCGGCTCTGTTGATGCTCGCAGTGGCGCTGGTGGCAGGCTATCTGCCGTCGCGCCGGGCCACGCGCTTAGACCCGATGATCGCACTGAGGTGTGAATAATGGCGTCCCCTCGGCGCGCCGGCTTGACACTCCCAAAACATTGTCAAGCCGGCGCGCCGAGGGGGCGCCAAACTTTGGAGCAATCGATGAAAGAAAAATCGACTCCTGATTTGCATTCGGGCGCGCTGGGTTTGAAGCCTGGCGCGGGCAGCGCATCGGTCAGAAGCGCGTTCCTGAAATTTTGCGGACCTCACGCCGTACACTTAACAGCTTTCGGACAATCAATTCAGTCTGATTGTATTCACGCCAGCATATCCCGACATGTCAGAAACGATCACCTTATCCCCTACGTTAAGGCCCTCTAGAATCTCAACCACAGTGACGCTAGCTTTGCCGAACTTGACCGGGACCCTGCTCGCGGTCGCGCCGCCTTCTTCAAGCTTGAAGAGACTGTAAACGCCGCCTTCGCGGCCAAATTCGGGTCTTTGTAAATATAGAACGCCATCGAGGCGGTCAGTCTCTATGACGCCATCAACAGTCAGGCCTGCTCTGGCGGATTGAGGCAGGGCGCCTTCCAATGAAATGTCAATAGGGATATCCGCGCCAGAGTCATCCGGGCCGACGTTTATGACTTTGCCGGAAATAACACCCTGACGAGTATCGATGGAAGCGGGCTGGCCGATCCGAATGCCCTTGGCCTGAATTGCGGCCATTTGAATTATGGCCTTAAGACGCCCATAGTCGGTTGGAGCCAAGACCCCGAGTCCGCGCCTAAGTATGGTCATCGTTCCTCTTTCAACAGAAGCAACTATGATGGTTGACCTATTAACCACCGGGGGAAGTTGGGATTGGCTTGATGTAGAGGAAACAGATGGCGCTGAAGTAGGTCCGTTCGACGCTGACTGAGAGCCTCCACTCTGCGGCGCCTGCGGACTATTCGCGGCGGGGATGACCAGCCAGGCGCTCACTCCGATCAACATGGCAGGCAACAATAGAAATGGCCACTGCCGTAGCGGCCGCCGCATCCGGTTCGTGTTCATGATCATCTCAATTCTCCTTTCAAGTGTTCTTCTTGAGTTGAATGACGCCGCCTGGTAGACGACGTCTGTTAAGAAGCATCGCTCCGCCGCTTTCAAAATCGCCTCGGCGTACGTTCTCGGTTCGGCGCCCAGATCAAGTACGCAGTCATCACACGCGATCTCTCTTTCCAGGTTCAGTTGGTGATCGGCGTAGCGCAACAGGGGGTGAAAGAACAGGAGGCACTTCAGCGCCGACTGAAAGCGACTCACTATGTGGTCCCGCCTCCTGAAGTGGGCAAATTCGTGTCGCAGGATCGCCGTTCTTTCCTCTCGGCTAGTCCAGGACACGATGTTAGCCGGGAGCAGGATGATGGGACGAAACAGACCAGCCAGCCCGGGGGATTGGACACCATCCGATAAAGCAATTGAGATACTGCCGGTATCTGAATGAAGCAGGTCTGCATACGAGCAGTCGAGGTCCTTCAGGGAGACGGCGCGCGCCCTGGACTGAATGAGATGAAGCTTCCAGAACGAATTGCCAAGCCGGACCAGCGAAATCATCACTCCGGCCGCCCACGAGACGAAGAGCGCCGGCCAAATGATTGATGGCCATGAAAAGGCAGGCCGGGCGGCTTGCGGTACGCCAACAGGAATGGCGATGACGCCGATGTCTCCCACAGGAAACGGCGCCGGGGGGGCTGGCAGGCGCAACCTCTGGCTGAGAGCCCCTAGTAACGGGAGCGCCGCGACGACGAGGAGGGCGATCAACCAGATTCGATACCTGGTGGTTGCGCTCCGTGATCGATCAAGCTTCAGCCAGACCCAGGCCAAGCCAAGTAAAAGGAACGCTTGACAACTCCAGGTGAATAACCAGTGGATCACCCCAGCAGTCAAAGAAATGATCTGATCGGCGCTACCCACTCCCATCATCTTTTTTCTCCTTACTCATTCCATCAATTTTGCCGCGGATGTCGTCGAGATCTTTGGGGGTCAGATCGCCCCCTTGCACCAGGTTGAGAACGACCGAAGCGGCCGAACCGCCGAAGACCTGATCAATCAGGTGGCGCAGGATGCGGGCGCGGGATTTCTCCTCACTTTCACCGGCTCGATAGAAATGGGTTTTACCTTCAACACGGTGGACCAAACGCCCTTTGCGTTCCAGCACGCGGATGATCGTCAACACGCTGTTGTAATGCGGATCCCCTGGCAGTCGCTGCTGAATTTCTTTGACGGTCGCCTCACCCATCTGCCAGACGACGTTCATGATCTCCAATTCTCTGTCGGTGAAGCCTTTAGACGGTTTTCTCGCCATATCCCCAGTCTTTTTGCCTTGAAAACTAATTTATACGTTTACTGCCGGACATTAACGTATAAATTAGTTGACGTCAAGCGAAATCTAAATTTTGGTGTGGTCGACAGGCGGCGATGAAGTGGAAGTGGATTGATACTCTGCGAAGGTTCGGCTAATTTCGCGCTGTTCAGGATAATTCACGGTCAAATGTGGTCTATAGGCAAACCGGCCAAACGAATGACAAACTCCACATTCTAGTTGTGCGACTACTTATAAATGAAAACATGAACCATACACTTCGTGGACCAGAAAATGAGGAGGAATGGCGTGTCTACCACGCAATTCGCCGTAAGGCGCTCTTTGAAAACCGCGGCCGCTTTGGTGTCTACAACGAGAACCATTCTGATGAATTTGAAAAGGACAACCACCCATTGATTTTGTTTGACAGGAACACGCCGATCGGAGTGATTCGAGTTGACATACATGACCGTGTGGCATGGTTTCGTAGAGTTGCTGTGCGAGAGGATTTGCAGAGGGCTGGTCATGGCAGAGTCCTCCTCAGCCTGGCGGAGGATTTTGCGCGAGAAGCGGGCTGTAACGAAGCGCGCTCCAATGTGGCAGCTGACGCTGTTGGCTTTTACGAACGATGTGGCTATTCGCGTGATCTGTCGACTCCTGCCGAGAGTGAGAGTGTTCCGATGCAAAAGCCGTTGGTGTGAGATCAGGGAACCGCCCACCATCTCGTTTGCCAAATAAGTCGTTCTAGCGGACGCGCCATCAGCGGGCATCTTATCGGAAAGCTGTCGGAGCGGTTCGGCTCACATTGTCCCATATCCACGTCTCCTCGCCGGGTAGGAGAATGAGAGGATTGCGATGAGCAAACACAGAATCCGGCCAGGGTCAGGCTGGAAAAATCATAAAGAGCTCCCACAGGGGCCGAACGGCCGCGCGCTCTGCCGGTGGTGCGGCGTCGAGGTTCCGAATGGTAGGCGGTCATTTTGTTCTGATGACTGCGTCCATGAACACAAACTTCGCAGCGATCCGGGCTACCTTCGGGATCAAATCTTTCAGCGCGATTTCGGGGTTTGCGCGCTTTGTGGAACCGATTGCGATAAGGTCTTGAGGGTCTTTAAGGCATTGCTGCGAAAGGCGGGGCTTAAGGCGGCGCAATTCCCCCGGAAAGTGGAGCGCGAGCCGGAGCGTTACGGGGCGCTCGACATGTTTCGGCTGCAATTCCCATGGTTCAAGCCGTTTATTAGCCCCTGGGCGGCCGACCATATTGTGCCTGTCGTCGAAGGCGGCGGTGAATGCGGAATTGAAAACATCCGAACCCTTTGTCTTGGATGTCATTCGAGCGTGACCAGAGAGTTGCGCGACAGGTTGAAGCAGATCGCGCTCGATTTTGACAGTGAACGCATGGAACATCAGGCAGAGTAATTGAGCCCGGATCATCACAATGACCAGGCTTCGTTACCCAGCGTGGCTGTGGTCAGATGACCGTTCGCGCCGTAACGCCAGGTTTCCCCCGTCTCGACGCTTCGAATGCCTGCCGCGTCGTATTTCGTTATGATATCGTCCGGCTTACCCAGAATCGCTTCGACTTCCTCTCGGAATATTTCGGGAGATACCCGAGACACCAGGGCTGCGAACTGCCGCCGCGTTCGCGCCTGTGGCGCCTGCGCCTGGCAGATAAAACTACAGGCGAAGATCAAGAGTAGCGCCTTGAGGAATAAGTCAGGTGTTGGTTTGACCGGCATAGTTAATTGAAGAGCGTGCAAATAAAACCACTTTGCAATCAACACATTGATCGGCGCAAACCTGGGTACGCGTCGCTTCCAGCGCGCAGTCCTGGCAGGAGGCGCATTGAAAAGCAATTGGGCGAGTGGCCGAGACTGCACGCT
>DASTMP010000294.1:0-15353 GCA_035714085.1 Blastocatellia bacterium | reverse complement strand
TCATCGCGCTCTTTGACAAAAGTGTCGTAAGCCTTCAACAGGCGGTCGCCGAGTCCGACCTCCGATCCGTGCTTCGCCGAATAGGTCAGCCCGATCTTGCGCCGCAGCGATTTCAGATCGATTTCATCATTAGTGTTGAGCGAGATGGCGAAGGCTTGCAGGTAATAATCGATCGCCTCGTCGATGGCCTTGCTCTTCTCGGCCAGTTCGCCCAGCGCAATGGCCGTGTCGGCCAGACGCGCGGACTGGTAACTCTTCGTCAAATCGGCGCGCGCCTTGTCGTCGGCGCCCAGGTCGGCGTGAACTCTGCCGCGCAGCAGATATACCGAAGCGATTCCGCGATCCTTACGGTCCTGCCATTGGGCCGGACTGACGCGCGACGGCTTGAGACTGGTAGCGATGATATGCTCGAATCGTTTGATCAGCTCATCGGCGTAAGCCAGGGCCTTGGTCAAATCGCCATCCCCCTTGCGTTCGCGCAGCATCGTGATCAGATTGGTCAGCGCGTCGATGTTGTCTTCATCGCCGATCACGAGCTTTTCGGCGTAAATTATGGCGCGGTTGCGGTCGCGCAGCTTCATACTGAGTTTGTAAAGCTCTCTCTCGATTTCGCCGTGACGTTCGCTCTTCGGATATTTTTTCAGATAGCCTTCGAGGTTCGCGATAATCTGCGTTTCGCTCCCGCCCGAAGATTCGATGGCGCGGCGGAGATCGTCCTCTGAATCTTTCGGCGAATCTTTCGCCTGCGCCGCGTTTTTAGGCGCATCCTGCGCGTTCGGCTTGCCGGCGCCCCGGGCGGACGCGATCAACACCGACAAGACGATCAAAGCGACAAATAGTGATTTCGATTTCACAGGTTTTTCTCCCAGGGAAATAGACAGGATTTACAAGATTTCTCAGGGTTCGACTCAATGCGCAAAATCCTGAAAAATCTTGTGAATCCTGTCTATTTTCATTGTTTCAGGCGCCATTCATTCTCCCGATCACGCCCATCAGCCTTCCGACAGGTTTCTCATGCCCGCGCTCGCGGCGGTAGCTGAAGAACAGGTCGTTGCGCAGCCAGGTGCAGAGGGCGCTGTCGTAGATTCGATCCTCGCGCACGCCGCAAGCGATCAACTGGCGGACGTTGGCCAGATTCAGATTGAGATGGCCCTTGCCGTTCGGCTGCGTGTCTGAGATCAACTCCTCGACATAATCGAACCTGTCTCTGAACTGGACTAGGGTCTCCGACCCGACCTCGAAAACGGCGGCGCTTATGCCCGGGCCGAGCGAGGCATGCAAGTCTTGGGGGCGCGAGCCGTACTCCTGTTGCATGCGCTCGACCGTTCGTGCGACGATGCAAGCGAGCGTGCCGCGCCATCCGGCGTGCGCCGCCGAAAACGCGCCGGAGCGTTCATCAGCGATCAAAACTGGCAGGCAATCGGCCGTCTGAACCGCCAGCAGAATGCGCGGCGTGTTGGCCGTCAGCGCGTCGCCCTCGCGCGGCTCGGATCGAGCGTCTTCCAATCCGCTGACAAAACGAACATCGGCCGAATGAATCTGCTTCGCGGTGACCAGCGTCCAATCCGCCGCGTCGAGCGCGGCTAGGAACCGGCGGCGATTTTCGATCACGTTCTCGCGCTCGTCTTGGCGGAAATTCCCGAGGCTGAGCGCGTCAACCTGCAACGGGCTGACTCCGCCCAGGCGAGTGCTGAAGGCGTTTTTAAAGCCGATTCGCTCCAGCGGATCGCAGACCAGCAGCCGCAAGGCGCCGATATTACGAAAAGAGAAATGCTCCATCTCGAATCTCAAGTCTCGGGTCTCAACCCTCGAATCCAGTTATGATCGCAGGCGTCGGCGTAGACATAGTTGAAATTTCGCGAATCGAACGCGCGATTGGAGAATACGGCGATCGCTTCGTCCGTCGAGTCTTCACCGAAGGTGAAATCGATTATTGCGAACGGGTCGCCCGCAAAGCTGAACGCTATGCGACTCGCTTCGCCGCGAAAGAGGCCGCCCGCAAAGCCCTCGGCGGCGCCACGCCAGTCGACGCGCTCTCATGGCATGACGTCGAGATCATATCATCAACCGAAGGCGCGCCGCAGCTTCAATTTCACGGCCGCGCCGCCGAGATCGTCGAGAAGCTCAAAATCATCCATTCTCACGTCTCGCTTTCGCACGCGCAGGATCATGCGGTCGCATTCGTCGTTCTAGAGGTCTGTGATACGTCGCGTGGAGCGCCATCGGCCTGATCGATACGGTACAGGGAGCGGTAGCGACCTGGTTTCATTCGCAGAGAGCGCATCTGGATGGCGCCAGGTCGCTACCGCTCCCTGTACCGTACCGACGCCCAACATACATAACCATGCAAGCGTCAGCTCATGAGAAAGAGAGCGAGGAAAAATCGTCCACGGAATGGTCTATTCCGGCCCGAGAGATGTCCGCGCGAATCTCGATGCGCGCAGTCAGCGCGCTCGAAATCGCGTCGGTTTTGGTCTCGGTGATCATCATCTCCTGGGCGATCATTCCTTTGCAGCCCTGGCGTCGATGGGTGGCGGCGTTGCCGGCGTTGTTGACAATGGCGCTGATGATCAATTCGCAGAGGGCGCGCGGCGAATCGCCGCGTGAGGTAGGCCTGGGGGCCGAACATTTCTTTCGCGCGCTCCGGCTCCTCGCCGCGCCGACCCTTGTCGCATGCGCGGGGTTCGCGGCGATCGGGTATTCTACCGGCTCTCTTCATCGCACTTCGAATTTCTGGATAACCGCGCTGTGGACGCCGGTGTGGGCCTTGATTCAGCAATACGCTTCGCAGGCGTTCATATATCGCCGCGTCAGGTTTCTGCTCGTCGACGATTCGCTCGCGCCGGAGGAACGGAAGAGGCGGACGGGGCTCGCGATCTTCTTGAACGCGGCCATCTTTTCATTGGCCCACGCGCCGAATATGTCGCTCATGACGTTAACGTTTGTCGGCGGACTGATGTGGTCGTGGGTTTACGAGCGCGCGCCGAACCTGCCGGCAATCGCTCTCTCGCACGCGGCGGTCAGCCTGACTCTGATGACTTCGCTGCCGCGATGGCTGCTGCCGAGCATGAGCGTCGGATACAAATATTTCCTTTACCAGATGATATAAGAATGGCCGAAAACTTTATTGAGAAGCGCAAGGCTAATTGGAAGCGGCTGGAAGAGCTGATTGATCAGGCTCGCACAGCGCGGGGGCTGCGAGGTTTGAGTCGCGACGAGGTGCGCGAACTCGGGCGAAGCTACCGGCGGGCCGCCACCGACCTGGCCGTCGCGCGGGTCGAATCACGCGACCAGCGGCTGGTCAACTATCTGAACAACCTGGTCGTTCGCGCCCACGGATTGATCTATCGCAATGAGTCGAAAGGCGCGCGCGCCATCCTGGACTTCTATCTCTATGATTTTCCCGCGATCTTTCGGCGGACCTCACGCTACACGCTGGCAGTCTTTTCGATTTTCATCGCCATTGGGCTCCTGTCGTTCATCGCGACTTGGCGCGACGACGATTTCGCAGACTTCGCTTACCTGCCGCGCCCTTACGTCCAAAAGATCAAAGATCACCAGAGATGGTGGGACGAGCTGAACAAGGAGACGCAGGTCCAGGCGGCGGGCATTATGACCCACAATATTGGCGTCGGCGTCATGGTCTTCGCGCTCAGCGTCTTCCCGGTCGTCGGTACCGTATACATACTGAAAAACACCGCGCTGCAATTCGGCGCCGTCAACGCGCTGGTCTTCAAATACGGGATGGGGCATACGCTCTGGTCGTTCGTCGCCGGTCATGCCGTGCTCGAATTCACCGCGATCTTCATCGCGGGAGGCGCGGGATTGATGATCGGGTTGTCATTGCTTGCGCCGGGTGAACGCGCCAGGCGCGAGGCTCTGGTCGAAAACAGCGGGGTGGCGATCAAGTTGATGGCCGGCTGCTTCCCGATGTTCGTGATCGCCGGCCTGATCGAAGCCTTCATCTCGCCGCTGCCGATCAATTCCGGCTATCGCTTTGCGGTCTCTGCGGCGACGGCCGTCGGACTTGCGGCATACCTGCTCAAGCCCGAACGAAAAGCGCCGATCCGGCAATGATTGTGGCCGCAAACCCGAGGTCGTTGTGTTATTATTTAATTGCAATTCGGCATAAGACCTCTCTCTCAGGTGGTGATTCTTTCTATGAGCGACAAACCGACGACTTATCTGACAATTCTGACCAAAAACACTATGTTCTCCTTCCTCGGATTGGTGCGCGCCGAGGAGTTGGTCGACACCGACGGCCAGACGAAGCCCGTCACAGCGGTGGTCAAGCTGGACCCGCGCGAAGGCCAGCCGATCATGAAACATTTCAAGACCACCGGCGAAGCGGCGCGCAGTTACGAGGAAGCCATCAATACCAGCGTCGAACGCGGCTGGAGCGTGGTCTATCGTGGCGCGCCGTTGTTCGGGTAGGCCGTCTGAGGCTCCTTTGGAAGTCGTGTATAATCAAACCGGAGGCTGGAAAATGAGGTATAAAATAGCTTTGTATAAATCCGAAGAGGGCTATAGCGTATCCTGCCCGGGCCTGCCGGGATGCTCCCTCGCAGGGCGCGACTGAAGAGTAAGCCATCGAGAACATCAGGGACGCGATCATAGAGTACTTAGCCGCCGTCGAATATTTGTTTCAGGATGCTGAGATCCGCGAAGTAGAAGTGGCCGCCTAGCCATGCCAAAGATTCCTGGCATCAATCATCTTGAAGCAGTCACAGCTTTGGAATCGTCCGCGATGCCGGACTCACGCCAGAAGAATTCCAGAAGTTACTTTAACCGGGCTGCTCGGAGAATTGCTCAGTCATCGGCAATCGGTGTTCGAGCCCGTCGCTGACGATGCGGGCGGCGGTTTCGCTGATATGGGAGCGCCATAACTTGCGATCTTCTTCATGAGCGCCGCTGAGCAGCAGCAGACGCTTTAAAATCTCGGTCGTGACGGCGACCAGAAAGGCGCCCTGCCCGGCCTGCTGGCGGAGGTGTTCGTTGTCGCGGCGGGCGCGGTCGCGCTCTTCATCCTGCTCGAAGCGCGGAATCTCTTCGTCGAGGAGATCGAAGGCTGCGACGGCCAGTTTCTGGCGTCTAGAAGCGGCGAATCTGGAAAGCCTCGCGCGCAGATCGGAACTTAAAGGAACCTCAATCAGCGGCGAAACAAGCCTGGCCGCTTGCAGCGCCTGGCGGCCTCGAAAGGCGCGCCCGGCGACTAATGTCACTATCAGCCAGTATGCGACGAAAAGGCTGAAGACTGCGGCGAAATCCGAGAACGACCAGGCCTCTTTGCCTGTGAGATAGAAATAAGCGAACGGGATTAAAGCTGGGATCAACGCAAGCAGGACTCGATACCAGATCCAACGCGACCTGCTTTGGGGGGGTTTTCCCGATGGATTCTTCTGTTCGGTCATCTCTTCACCTGTATCATAACCCGAAACCCGATGCGCGCATTATAACTCAATCCTCGAGGAGTCACATCCCGGCTCTGCCATTATCAACCTCCTCGCGATACGCCGCTGCTTTCCGGAAACGATTCCATTGCGCGTTGCGTCTCTGCTTGCGGCGGAAGTTCATCGCCATCAATCCAATAGTTTGGCCCAAAGTTTGGAGTTCCGCCTTCAGGCGGTTGATTCGGTTCACCGAGCCTGACCGCCTGAAGGCGGAACTCCAAACTCCTTCCGGAGGAACTGAGTTATGTTCAACACTAATTCCCGGCATCGGCGCCAGATCCATCTTCAGGCGCCCACAGCGTTGTTGATCGTCTGCGCGCTCGGCCTGATCTTTGCGAATTTCGGCCCGGCGACAAAAGCCCAACAGGCTTCGTCCACGCGCGCCAGTGGGCAGGCCACGGCAAAACATCCGCTGACTCATCAGGATTACGATGGCTGGCGCTCGATCCAAGGGCAATCCATTTCGCGCAACGGCAAGTTCATCGCTTACGCCTTGATACCGCAGGACGGCGACGGCGAGATCGTCGTTCGCAATCTGGCGACTGGCGTCGAATGGCGTTACGGTCGAGGTTGGCGCCAGCCGACGCCTCCGCCCGACGGCGATGAAACGCCGGGGCCGGCGGCGCTCGCGCAGGCCGGGCGGTTGAGCAGGGTCTCCTTCACCGCAGACAGCCGCTTCGCCGCCTTCACCATCGAGCCGAACAAAGACGACGTGTTGAAAGCGCGTAAGGAGAAGAAGGCGCCTGACGCGGCGCCGAAGAACGCGCTCGGAATTATGGATTTGTCGAATGGGCAGGTGACCCGCGTTGAACGCGTGAAGAGCTTCCAGGCGCCGGAAGACGGTCCGGCTTGGATCGCCTATCAGCTAGAGGCGAAACCGGAAGAGAAGAAAGCCGACGACAAAGCGGCGGAGCCGAAGCCGAAACAAGATGATAACGGCGATGAAGATTTTCAGCGGCGCGGAAGAGGGCCGGGGGGCGGAAGGCCGGGCGGCGCGAGGAATGAGTACGGCTCGGACCTGGTATTGCGAAATCTGACGACCGGCGTCGAGCGGACGTTCGCCGACGCGCTGGAATACAGTTTCAGCAAAGACGCCAAGACTCTGGTCTTCACTGTCTCGTCGAAGAAAGAAGAGAGCAACGGAGTTTACGCCGTCACACCCGGCAATGACGGCCCCCCTGTCGACCTGCTGACTGGCAAAGGCAAGTACTCGAAGGTCACCTGGGATGAAGGACAGACGCAACTCGCCTTCATCAGCGACCGCGACGAAGCCGCTGTGAAAGAACAGGCCAAGAATTCGCCGCCAGCGCGATTCAAGCTATACCACTGGGATCGCAAAGCGGCGAAGGCGACCGAGATCGTGTCCTCAGCCGAGGGCGCGACACAGGGCTTCCGCGCCGGCATGGTGATCAGCGAACGCGGCGCCTTGAGCTTTTCGCGGGACGGCGGCGAGTTGTTCCTCGGCGTGGCGCCGCCCCCCGAACCGGAGAAAGACGCGGAAGCCGACGCGGCCGACGCTGAAGACAAAGTGAGCGTCGATCTGTGGCATTGGAAGGACGATTACATCCAACCTATGCAGAAGGTCCGCGCCGAACAGGATCGCAACCGTTCATATCGCGCGGTCTATCACATCAAGGAGCGTAAGTTCGTACAGCTGGCCGACGCGACGATGGAGGGCGTCATTCCGTCAGCGGACGGTCAATGGGCCATCGGCTCAGACGACCGCGAATATCGCATCCTGGTCGGACGCGACTCCAACTATTCCGACGTTTACCTGGTCAACACGACGGACGGCTCACGCAAACCGCTGTTGAAAAAGTTTCAATTCCCCGTGACGTTCTCGCCCGGCGGAAAATACGCCATCTTTTTCGACGGCAAAGATTGGGGCAGCATTTCATTTCCAGACTGCAAATTCACGAACCTCACCAAGTCGCTTGGCGTCGCCTTCTGGCGCGAAGACACTGACACGCCGAGCGTGCCAGGAGCCTATGGCAATGGCGGCTGGACGAGAGACGACAAATACGCGCTGCTTTACGATAAATACGACGTCTGGCAAATCGCGCCTGACGGATCATCGGCCAAAAACCTGACGGACGGCGTTGGCCGCAAAGAGAAGATCGAATTCCGCGTCGTGCGCTCAGAGCAGGACGGCGGAGCGGGAGGCCCGGGGCGCGGCGCCGGATTCGGCGGGGGAGGCGCTGATCGCGGTTCCGATCGCGGCATTGATCCGGCCAAACCGCTGCTGCTCGCCGCCGAAAACGAATGGACGCGCGACAGCGGTTTTTATCGCGACCGGATCGACGGGGGTATGCCTGAGAAGCTGTTGATGGCGGCGAAAAATTTCAGCGCCCCGGTGAAAGCCAAAGACGCCGACGTGTTGATGCTGACGGCCTCGCGCTTCGACGAGTATCCTGACATCCTTGTCGCCGACCCGGATTTCAAAGCTCTGAAGAAGGTCAGCGACGCCGGCAAGCAGAAAGATCAATTCACCTGGGGTAAGGCCGAGCTCGTGCGGTACAAGAATTCGGACGGCGTCCCGCTGAGCGGCATTCTGATCAAGCCCGACGACTTCGATCCGAAACGGAAGTATCCGATGATTGTCTACATTTACGAAAGATTGTCGGACGGATTGCACCGCTTCGTCGAGCCGCGTCCCGGCACTTCGATCAACGCCTCGTTTTACGCCAGCAACGGCTATCTGGTCCTGATGCCCGACATCGTTTACACCATCGGCTATCCGGGCCAGAGCGCGCTCAAATGCGTGCTGCCCGCGATTCAATCGGTCGTGGACCAGGGCTTCGTCAACGAAGACGCCATCGGAATTCAGGGACACAGTTGGGGCGGCTACCAGATCGCGTATATGGTCACGCAGACCAACCGATTCAAAGCCGCCGCGCCCGGAGCGCTGGTGGGCAATATGACGAGCGCCTACAGCGGTATCCGATGGGGGACGGGATTGCCGCGACAGTTCCAGTACGAACGCACGCAGAGCCGCATCGGCGGCAGCCTTTGGGAATACCCCATGCGCTTCATCGAAAACTCGCCCGTCTTTTACGCCCAACGCGTCCAAACGCCCATCCTCTCGATACACAACGACAATGACGACGCCGTGCCGTGGTATCAGGGCATTGAGTTCTATCTGGCGCTTCGCCGATTGAACAAAGAGATCTATATGTTCAGCTACAACGGCGAACCGCACGGTCTGCGCCGTC
This sequence comes from Blastocatellia bacterium, assembly GCA_035714085.1. Lineage (GTDB taxonomy): Bacteria > Acidobacteriota > Blastocatellia > RBC074 > RBC074 > JAJVID01. The sequence goes on along the minus strand of DASTMP010000294.1, from coordinate 6,691 downwards.
GCCCTAACCAGAAGGATTACACGCGGCGATTGCAGGAGTTCTTCGACCATTTCCTTAAAGGCGCGCCCGCGCCCGAATGGATGGAGAAAGGGATTCCCTATCTGCAGCGCGAGAAAGAGAAGGAGAAATACAGGACGGTGTCGGACATGAAAGAAAAAGCGCAGAACTGATCAGGAAGGGAGTGGGGAGTAGGGAGTGGGGAATGGGGAACGAGCTTATGGCGTCTCGTCCTCCCACTCCCCACCCCCTACTCCCCACTCCCTTCCTGGCGTTCTTGGCGTTTCGTTTCACATCTTCAGCCTCAGCTTCTCCTCGATGTATCTCTTGCTGATGACCGCGCTCTCTTTCGGCGTCCGCCCTCCGGGCGCGCGGTCAAGCTCGATGATGATCCAGCCCTGGTAGCGGAAATCTTTCATGATCTGGATCACACCGGGGATATTGACCGCGCCTTGCCCGAGCTCGACGGAGTCGTATTTCGGCCTCAGCGGTCGGCCATCGAGTCCCGCCTGGGACTTCTGAATCAACACGTCCTTGAAATGTGGGTAGAGCATTCGGTTGATGTAATCGCGCGTGAATTTCACGGGGTCGCCGCCCGCGGTCTGCATATGCGCGATGTCAACCACCGCCCACACAAATTTCGAATCGGTCGCATTCATGATTCGGTCAAATTCCAACCGCCGCTCGCTCATGCTGTCAATACGGTTTTGATAGCCGAGCTTGACGCCGTATTCGCCGAGCGTTCGCTTGCCGATCTCGGCCAAACGCCGGCTCAGCTTCTTGTAATCGTCGAGATCGTTCACTCCCTCTTTGGCGCGCGAGCCGTCGGCTACTTCCAGATAGAGACCTCCGGCCTCTTTCACCCATTTCGCCATCGCGACGCGGTCGGCGATCTCCTGCTTTTCGGCGCCGGGATTGATCGTGACGTCGCCGGTCGAGATTGAAACCAGGGTCAATTTCTTCGCGGCCATCAGATCTTTAAATTCGGTGGCGCGATTGGCGTATTTCTCATAATCGGAGCGGCTAATCGAGACTCCGTTAAACCCGATCTCCGAAATTTCATCAATCGCCTGCTCGGTCTTATCGCCCCACGTGACTGTGTGATAACCGATCTTTAATTCGTAGTCGGCGGCGAAGACGGATGAAATGGGGTTGGCGTCAAACTGCGAGGCGAGCGCGGTCGCGCCCGCGCCTAGAAAAAACTGTCTGCGTGACAGGATCATAACGGCTCTTCTCCGGTGATAAATATGGGATTAATAGCCAAGATACGAAAAGACCGGGGATTTCACAACTTCCGTCCCCGCGCCTTGTTGTATTTGGATATGACATTTTATGGCGTTTTGTGAAAAAACTGAGTCCGGTGATGAAAATAATTGGATGCGATCCAAGGCAAACACAAGCTTTAACCGTGTATTACGTCCTGTTTACCGTAAGTAACATCGAAATAAATTGACCACAATGGAGCCCGCAGATAAGATGGCGCCGCGTTGGCGCCAAACGCGCTGCCATAATTAATCAAACAATCCATTTACTGTTTAGACTGATTAAGTAAAGGGCTTTGCTGGAATATAACTCGCACGCCGACCGGCTGACGCCTATTGCTAGTCGTGTGACCTCTGGTTGGCTTTACCGGTCAAATCCATTGACCGATTCTCTGCAAAGGAGACCCGTAGTAATGAAGGCATTCAGGAGAATATACGGCGTTATATTGGCGTTGACTCTGGCCTGTTCGGCGTTCGCCGCCGGATATGGGCAGAACCTGACGGGACAACTCACCGGAACTGTGACCGACCAGTCCGGCGCGGTTGTTCCGAACGCAAACATCACATTGAAAAACCAGCTTTCCGGCGACACCCGTCGAACAGTGAGCAACTCGGAAGGAGTCTTCGCTTTCGCGTCTGTTCCGACAGGCGAATACACCGTCACCATTGAGTCTCAAGGCTTCGCCAAATGGGAGCGCGCCGGAATCAGAATCAGCGCCGGCGACCGGCGTTCGGTGTCTGACATTGCGCTCAGCGCGACGGCGGTCTCGGGAACGGTTGATATTTCAGCCACCGCTGACCAGGTCGCGCCCGTCGACAACGGCGAAAAGAGCGTCACGCTAACCAACAAACAGATCCAAAACCTCTCGCTCGTCGGACGCAGCGCGGCTGAATTGATTAAGGCGCTGCCTGGCTTCACGCCGATCACCGGCCTGGACAACAAACCCGGCTTCAACGGCGAGGCCATAGGCATTAACGGCAACGGCGACGGCGGCAAGCAGAGCGCCATCGGCAACTTCTCGGCCAACGGCACGCGCGCGGACGCGCTCGACATCGTGGCCGACGGCGCGCACGTCTCGGACCCCGGCTGCAACTGCGCCACGCCTATCAATATCAATCCGGAGATGGTCGAGGAGTTCAAGGTCTCGACCTCCAACTTCGGCGCTGATGTCTCCAAAGGCCCGGTCGTTTTGACCGCGATCTCGAAAGGCGGCGGCAAGGATTTCCACGGCGCGGGATATCTTTACGCGCGCCACTTCGCGATGAACGCCAACGACTGGTCGTTCAACAAAAACCTGCAACCGCGTCCTGAGAATCAGTACTTCTTCCCCGGCGGCAACATCGGCGGGCCGGTGGTGATTCCCGGCACTCACTTCAACAGGAACCGTGACAAGCTCTTCTTCTTCGTCGGGTTCGAGGCTTACCAGCAGCGCCTGGACACAGGCCTGCTGCAGTCGCGTGTGCCGACTGCGGCAATGCGCAACGGCGATTTCAGCGACACTGCGTACCTGGCCAAACTCCTGTCGGCGCAGGTCAACAAGGCCCCGGCGGCCAACTCCCAAAACGGGCTGACCGGCATCACCAACGGCATAATCCCGTCCAACCTCATTGACCCGACGGGCAAAGCGTTGATCAATCTGTTGCCGCTGCCGAACGCGGACCCGGCGTCGAATTCGTTCGGCTACAATTATATTCAGGCGGTCCAACTCGATCAGAACATGAAGCAGACGCTGGCGCGCGTTGATTACAATATCAGCGAGAAGACCAAGTTCTATGCGCGCTACAACGTGCAGACCGAGTTGCAGCAATTCCCGGTCGGGTTGTGGTGGCGCAACGCGGGGCAGGTGCCTTATCCGACTCCGGTCGAGGCGCCTAACCGCTCGGATTCGGTCAGCGCCAGTCTGACGCAGATCTTCACGCCGACGCTGACCAACGAGGTCGTCTTCGGCTACAGCTACATCGACTTCCCCAACCAATTCAAAGACCCGAAGAAGATCTCGAAGTCGGCGCTGAACATACCGTTCCAGGGGCTGTTCAAGAACGGTCTGGATCAGATTCCGGCCATCACTACGTGGGGCGAAGGCCCGACGCTGTTGAATCCGGGGGGCTTCGATCCGGTTCTCTTCGCGACCAAACACCTGGCCAACTTCGCCGACAACCTGACGAAGGTGCAGGGCACGCACACCCTTAAGCTCGGCGCCTTCTATGAGTACGTCATCAACAACCAGCCGGGCAATGATTATTCGAACGGCCTGGCGGTCTTCGCCACCGGCGCTAACAGCAGCGGCAACGCGCTGGCCGACATCCTGCTTGGTCAAATCAACGATTACCAGGAATCGACCAAAAACGTGCTGCACAACATCGGCTTCAACACCTTCGAGTTCTACGCTTCGGACAGTTGGAAGGCGTCGCGCAGGCTGACGCTCGACCTCGGCGCGCGCTTCTATCACCTCGGCAAGTGGTATGACCGCCAAGGCCTTGGATTCGCGGTCTACGACGCGTCGAAATTCAACGCGACTGACGCGGCGGCCGGCAAGCTGCCTGGGGTGCTTTATAACAAGATCGACGACAGCATTCCGCTCTCAGGCGCCCCGACGAAACCTCTCTTTGTGGCGCCGCGTCTAGGCTTCGCCTACGACCTGCGCGGCAACGGCAAGACGGTGCTGCGTGGCGGCTACGGCCGGTCGTATTACCATGACGCTCAACTCACCAGCGGCCTTGACATCGCCGCCGGAGCAAGGCGAGTCGGAAGCACTGGCAGAACCAGCTTCACCGCGATTGATGGGCAACTGGCCTCGGCCGACAAGATTACCTCTTTCGAGGCGCTCGACCCGAAGGACGACAAGCAACCTTATGTGGACAGCTACAGCTTCACCATCCAACAACGGCTGCCTTATGCGATGACTCTGGAGACGGCCTACGTCGGCAACCGCAGCCGTGATCAGTTGTTCACGCAGGATCAGAACGTCGTGCCGTTGAACACAAAGGATTGTATTGCGGCGGGAATAAATAATGATAATTGTGACGCTTTCCGTCCGTTCAAAGGCTATGGCTCGATAAATCTACAAAGACACATCGCCTACCAGAACTACAACTCATTGCAGATGACGCTCTCGCGGCAGACGGGACGAGTGAACTTCCTGGCGTCTTATACCTTCTCGAAGGCGCTCGGCATCCGGAACGGCGGCAACCAGGGATCGCAAGCGGATGTGATCGACCTGCGCGGCCACGATTACGGCATTCTGGGCTATGACCGCACGCACGTCCTCAACGTGGCGTATACAATCGAGATGCCGAACTTCGCGAAGAACTATCTGAAGTCCGACAACAAGTTCGCGCGCGGCTTGCTCGATGGCTGGATGTTGTCGGGCATCTCGCAGTTCGCCAGCGGCTTCCCGCTGCAGGCCAACAACGTCAACTTCCACATGAGCGGCGACCTCAGGCAGTGTATTGATCTGGCGAACTGCATGGAACAGCCTGAAGGAACCGATGATACATACAGAGCGGGCAATGGCAAACTGTATAAGAACAGTGATCTGAAGCTTCTCTATAACCCGGGGAACGTCGCGGCAGTGCTAGGCACGACGAACACTTCGGCGCAGCCGATTCTGACCTGCGACCCGCGCAGCAATCTCGGCAAGGATCAGTTCGCCAACCTGAACTGCTTTGCGCCGCCCGGGCAGGGACAGTCAGGCGCGTACGTGTTCCCTTACCTCAAGGGGCCGGCGTACAACTCGCAAGACCTGACGCTGTCAAAGGGCTTTGCGATCACCGAGAGCAAACGGCTGCAATTCCGCATCTCGGCCAACAACTTCCTGAACCATCCCTTGAAGTCGCTGGTTGATAACAATCTGAATTTGCAGTTCCAGACGGATAACCCGGCTTCGGACAACCCGAAACTCGTTCCGAACGACTTTACCAAGACCAACTTTGGTAAATACACCGAGAACAAGTTCGGACGCCGCATCATCACGCTTGGCGTCAAGTTCACTTTCTAGAACACCGTTAGCCTTGTGTGTTAAGCTGAGGGCGCCGTCATTTTGACAGCGCCCTCATTTTTTACTATCGGACATAAATACGTTTGCAATAGCGAGCATGAAGGCAGTCAGACTCACTCTCGCATTCATAACTCTGCTTGCGCTTTCAATATTGGTTGAGGCGCAAACGTCCAAACCCGCGCCTGGCGGGGACGAAAATCCCGAACGAATCTTCGCGCGCGCCGTGCGAGCGCATCAATCGGGTGACATCGAAGGCGCGATCCGCGAGTACCAGGCGTATCTGGCGCTGCGCCCTGAACGCGTCGACGCCAGATCGAATCTCGGCGCTGCGCTGGCGCGACTGGGGCGTTACGCCGACGCGATCGAACAATACAAGCGGGCGCTGGCTCTGGACGGGCGCAATCAAGATATCCGCTTCAACCTGGCCGTGGCCTATTACAAGACCGCGAGAGTCGTATCGGCGTCGAAAGAACTCGAGGCGGTGGTCGCCGCGCAGCCCGATAATAGAAACGCGCTTCTGCTGCTCGCCGATTGCAACCTGCGCATGGGCGAGTTCAAGAAGGTGATCGAGCTGTTGACGCCGATCGACAGAGCTGACAACCGCGCGGTGGACTACATGCTCGGCCTTGCGCTGATCAACAACAAGCAGCTCGCCAAGGGGCAGGAGCGGATCGAGCGCATCATGCGCGACGGAGATTCCGCCGAAGCGCACGTTATGATGGGGACGACTTATTTAACCATCAACGAATACGATAAGGCGTTGAAGGAGTTCAAACGCGCCGTCGAGCTGAATCCGAAACTCCCATCCGTCAATTCTTTTTACGGACAGACGCTGACGCGCATGGGCGACACCGAAGAAGCAATGGCCGCTTTTCGCCGCGAGCTCGAGATCAATCCGAACGATTTCGACTCCTGCCTGCAAATGGGCATCCTGCTCAAACAGAATCAGAAGCTGGACGAAGCGCGCGATTACTTCCGGCGGGCGTTGACAGTCCGTCCGAGCGAACCGAACGCGCGTTTCTATATAGCGAGCATTGACGTTGCGCAGGGTAAATTGAACGAGGCCCTGCCCGCGCTCGAACAGCTAGTGAAGGACGCCGCCGATTTCGTAGCTGCCCACGTGGTGCTGGCGACGGTCTATTACCGGATGAAGCGCAAAACCGACGGCGACCGCGAACAGGCGATAGTCAACAAACTTACCTCCGAGGGCCAGGCGAAACAGCCCGGAGCGCAACAGAAACCATGATCGCGCTGAAAGAACGAAAATCGCGATTCTGGAAGCGCAGGCGCCCTTGCCTGCAGGCGTCGCAACTTGCGACGCCTGCAGGCAAGGGCGCCTGCGCTTACAGAATCGCGATTTTCGTTCTTTCAGCGCGATCATGGTTTCTGTTGCGCTCCGGGCTGTTTCGCCTGGCCCTCGGAGGTAAGTTTGTT
>DASTMP010000293.1:0-13532 GCA_035714085.1 Blastocatellia bacterium | reverse complement strand
TCGCCAGGGTCTGTCGCCAGGGTCTGTCGCCAGGGTCTGTCGCCAGGGTCTGTCGCCAGGGTCTGTCGCCAGGGTCTGTCGCCAGGGTCTGTCGCCAGGGTCTGTCGGAGGAAGACGCAAAAGCTTATGGGCACAATTTAGCTATGTCAAGACAGGGGGCTTCCATATTTCATATTCTGAAATATGACCAGCCTTACAGACGTTCTATGACAGTGGCGACCGCCTGACCGCCGCCGATGCAAAGCGTGATCAGCGCCGTGCCCAGGCCGCGGCGTTCGAGTTCGTCAATCGCCGTTCCGAGAATCATCGCTCCTGTCGCGCCCAGCGGATGTCCGAGAGCGATCGCGCCGCCATTGACGTTGACCTTTTCCGGATCGACGCCGAGATTCCGCATGGTCTGCAACGGCACGACGGCGAAAGCCTCGTTGATCTCCCAGAGGTCTATGTCGGCGGGGGACATTCGCACTTGTGAGAGGGCCTTTTTAGCGGCGGGCGTGGGCGCGGTCAGCATGATCACAGGCTCGGCGCCGGCTGTCGCCATGCCGCGGATCTTCGCCCTCGGCTTCAGGCCATGCGCCTTGACGTAATCTTCAGAAGCGATCAGGACCGCGGCCGCCCCGTCAACTATGCCGCTGGAATTGCCGGGAGTGTGGACGTGGCGAATGGCGCCCGCCTGCGGATATTTTTTCAGCGCCAATTGATCCAGCGTCTCGCCGTCCGGGCCGGCGGCCTTTGCGCCCCACGAAGCGAACGACGGTTCGAGCGACGCCAATCCCTCGAGCGTCGTGTCGGGCCTCGGGTATTCGTCAGACTCCAGCGCGACCGCGCCGGTCTCCGGATCGCGCACGGCGAACAGGCTCTTTTTAAAATAAGCTTCGCGCGCGGCCACGGCCGCCCGCCGTTGCGAACGCAATGCGAATTGATCCACCTCTTCGCGGCTGAAATTTTCGAGCGTGGCGATGAGGTCGGCGCTGATTCCCTGCGGGACCTGAAAATGTTTCTTTCGCAAATGCGGATTATTCCCGTCCAGCCCGGCCCCGTCTGCCCCCATCGGAACGCGCGACATGCTTTCGACGCCGCCTCCGACAACGAGCCGCTGCATTCCCGACATCACGCCCATCGCGGCGAAATTGACCGCCTGCAGGCCGGAGCCGCAGTAACGATTGAGCGAAACGCCGGTCACTTCGAGCGGCCATTCGGCGGCCAACACGGCCATTCGCGCAATATCGCCGCCCTGCTCGCCGGCCTGCGAAACGCATCCGATCACCACGTCGTCCACGTCGCCCTTCGGGACCCCCGCCCTCTCGGCAAGATGATTGAGCGTTTGCGCCAGCAGTTCCTGCGGATGAATGTTATTCAACGCGCCCTTCCCCATTTTGCCGCGCCCTCGCGGAGTCCGTACCGCATCAATAATATAGGCCATTTCGTCCACCTTTCTTTCCAGCAGTAATCTGATTAAATCCAAGTATGCGAAAGTCGGCGGTATACCGCAAGACATTCGAGCCTGAAAAGCTAATCACCAAGACGCCGAGAGCGCTAAAAATGAGGATAGAGGATTGAAGATCGAGGATGGTGTAATCGCGTGAGACAATCCTCAATCTTCCATCTTCATTCTTCATTCTTCATTCTTGCTTGGCGTTCTTGGCGTCTTGGCGGTTAGCGCGGCTGCCAATGAGAATTTACGGCAGTTTTATTGTCCGGGTTAATTTTCAAAACATTGGCAAGCCTGCGGCAGCTTGTTAAACTCCATCCGCTATGTATAAGGCGAGGGTCTTGATTGTTGATGATGAACAGGCGGCGCGCGCCGGCCTGACCGAGATTATTGGGGCGTGGGGTTACGAGACGCTGTCAGCCAGCGACGGCGTCGAGGCCCTGGAGGTCGCGAAAACTTTCCAGCCGGGCGCCGTGATCACCGACGTGTTTATGCCGCGTCTGGACGGCTTCGGGCTGCTTGCGCGGCTGCGAGAAGAACACCCCGAAACCTCCGTGATTCTGCTGACCGGCCAGGGCAACGTCGAGGACGCGGTGCGCTCAGTGATGGAGGAAGGCGCGTTTTATTACTTCGAGAAGCCGATCAACACGCGCCAACTCAAGGCGGTTTTGCAGCGCGCCATCGAACGCGCCGCGACTCAACTCGAAAACACCCGACTGCGCCGTCAGCTCGGCGAATACGGCATCTTCGGGCGGCTGGTCGGCGCTTCGCACGCCATGCGGCAGATTTACACCACCATCGAGCAGGTCGCCAGTTCAGCGGTCTCCGTTCTGATCACAGGCGAATCCGGCACCGGTAAAGAAGTCGTCGCGAACACCATTCATCAGCTCAGTCCACGCGTTTCGCGCCCATTCGTGGCTATCAACTGCTCGGCCATTCCCGAATCACTGATGGAATCGGAGCTCTTCGGCCACGAGCGGGGCGCTTTCACCGGCGCGATAGCCAAACGCGAAGGCTGTTTCGAGCTGGCCAACACGGGCACGCTCTTCCTGGACGAGATCTCCGAGATGCCGGTGATGTTGCAGGCGAAACTGCTGCGCGTGCTCGAGGACCGCAAGGTGCGGCGGCTCGGCAGCACGAAAGAGGTCCCCGTAGACGTGCGCGTCCTGGCGGCCACCAACAAAGACCCGCTCGAAGCCGTTAGGCGCAGCGAACTGCGCGAAGACCTGCTCTATCGCCTGAACGTCATCCACATCAAACTGCCTCCGCTGCGCGAGCGCCGCGAAGACATCCCGCTGCTGGCCGAATTCATGGCCAAAGAATTGAGCGACCGCCACGGACGTCCCTCGCGCGTCATCTCTCCCGAAGTGCTGGAGATATTCGCCCGCCACCAATGGCCCGGCAACGTGCGAGAGTTGCGTAACGTGGTCGAACATGCCATCGTCGTCTGCGAAGGCCAGCGTCTCGAGAAACAACACCTGCCGCCGGCGATGTTCGACGAGCGCGCCCTCCTCAACGAAGATTCGATCAACCTGCCGATCCCGATCTCGCTCGACGAGGCCGAACGCCAACTGATCCTCAAAACCCTCATCAAGACCAACAACAACAAGACGCGCGCAGCCGACCTGCTTCAAATCAGCCTAAAGACGCTGCACAACAAACTGAAGGCTTACCGCGAAGAGAGCGAAGATTGAACTGTGTCAGTATCAGCAAGGCGACTGCAAGGACAAGGCCCTATGGACGCTTTTGATTATATAACTGCCCACAAGCATTCGATCTACCACCGACAGGAGTTGACGAGCAGCGAACAGTGCGGCTGCTTCAACTGCCTGGCCATTTTCGAGCCGTCCGCAGCGGACGAATGGACAGACGGACAAACAACTGCAATGTGCCCGTGGTGTGGTCTAGATTCAGTTATTGGTTCGGCCTCTGGCTACCCAATCACAACAGATTTCTTGACGAAAATGCAAGAATATTGGCTCGGAGAGGCTTCGCCAGAAGAGTAAATGTCGAATGCCGGCGATGCGCGGAAGTGACCAGTCCCTCGCGGAAGCCGAGAATTTTTTCGCGTTACGCTATCCTTTTGCTCTCCGTCGGTCTCTTGTAAATTGAGAATCGCCAGATTCCGAAGCGCCTTCCGATTTGCAATGTGTCTGACAAAACACCTATAGCTAAAGCATTTCAACCCAATGACTGCAGAAACAAAACAATTATCTTTTAGCGAAGTTCTGACGCTGCGCCCTGTTCGCCTGCTTTGGATCGCGCAGATCGTCAGCATCTTTGGTGATTTCCTGGCTCTGTTCGCGGTCTTGAGCTATGTATCGTTTCGTTTGAGGGCGACCCCGGCGCAGGTCACGCTGATAAGCGTCGCCTTTCTGATCCCGTTCGCGCTGCTCGGCCCGATCGCGGGCGTTTTCGTCGACCGGTTGGACGCCAGGTTGACGATGATCGCCAGTGACCTGATCCGCGCGGCCCTTGCGCTCGGACTCGTGTTCGCTTCGGGCCTCGATCAAATTTACGCGATCCTCTTCGCGCTGAGCGCGGTCTCGACGTTTTTCGTCCCAGCGCAGACGATCATGATACGCTCCATCACCCCGCGCGAAGGATTGATGGCCGCGAACGCGCTGATACAGCAGGCGTTTCAGGTAGTCCGCATCGTCAGCCCCGCCATCGCCGGGGCGATGGTCAAATGGATCGGCGCCAAACCAGGCTATTATTTCGACAGCGCCACCTTCATCTTTTCCGCCTCGATGATCGCGGCGATTGCGGTATCTCGCGCAACCGCAGGCGCCACAGCAGCCCCGCCGTCCGAAAGCGGCAAATTGAAATCGATTCTGAACGATCTGCGCGCCGGGGCGCGGTTCATCTTCACCCACGCGACGATCTCGTTCGTCATGCTCGCGATGGCGGCGGGGATGTTCGCGCTCAGTTGCTTCGCGCCGTTGATCGCGATCTACGTCAGAGACACGTTGAAGAGCACCGAATTTCAGTTCGGAGTGATCAACTCATTGATCGGCGTCGGCATGATCTTCGCCACGCAGTTCATCACCAGGTTCGCAAAGAACCGGTCGAAGAGCCTTCTGGTGGTCGCCGGGTTGTTCGGAATGGGAATGGCCGTGATGGTCATGGCTTCGATCGGACATGTAGTGGTGGCCGCGATCGGCGCGTTCGGCATAGGATTCGGCGCGATCTTCATCATCGTGCCTACGCAGACGCTGATGCAGCAGGAGACGCCGGTCGAACTGGTCGGGCGCGTCAGCAGCAGCTTCATGTCCGTCCTGTCGGTTTCACAACTCCTCGGATTGATCATTTCGGGATCGCTGACGCAGAAGCTGGGAATCAGAAACCTCTTTTTTGCGAGCGCTGCGATGCTGGTTCTGTTCGCGGTGTTCGGCTTCTTCCGGTTGCCCAAGCAGGCGCCGGCGACGGCCCAGGTCTGACGCGCAGGCGCTGATCGTCGTTTCATTCTCAGCCTGCGGAGCAGGCGGCAGAATAGAGCCTGGGGCGGAGCGCGTTAGCGCGGAGCCCCAGGAACATAGCATAAGCGCGCGTCAAGCCCGCGAAGCGGGCGGCAGCTTTTTGTTATTTGCCATTTCATCATCATTGAGATTGCGCCAATCGCTGTCGCCCGCTTCACGGGCTCGGGCGATAAATGCTGATCGTACCTGGGGTTGCGGCTGCGCTCCACCCCAGGCTCTACTCTAACGCCCGCGTTCGCGGGCTAAGACACAACATTCGCGCCTTATTTCTTGCTCACGTCGACGCCGACGAACTCTCGGAGATAGGTGTTGCCTTTGTACTCAAGCTCGTCGTGGATGCCGATCTTCGAAGTGTAGTAGGCGCGCGCAACGTGGGATTTCAGCTCGACGAAGAACTTCTCTTCCGGCCTTTCTGGGCTTGATTCTTTGCTCGCCATCCGCGTCAAGACTGCGACGCGCTGATCCTGAGAGGCCTGCATAAATGGCCGCCCGTTCATTTCGACTGAGATTTGATCGACCAGCTTCAGCCCTTCACGCCATTGCAGTTTCGGCTCATCTCCGAAAGAATCCGCCAGACGCCCGTCAATGTATTCGGCGACCTTCGCGTCGCGCGCTCCGGGAGAATGTTCGTCGGCGGGAATGATCAACTCGCTCAGCTCATCCACTATCGCGAATTCATCGGGGGTGAAAAAGCGATGCGTCATGTTTTGAGCCTTCGCCGGACGGCGTCCGTTTTTCGGCCCGGTCTGAGGCAGCGCCGGAGCGATTACCGCGCTCGCGGTCAATTTCATCATCTCGCGACGACCGAGGCCCGCCGCAGACTTTCGCGTGAGTCGCCCCTCGCGTGAGTCGCCACGTCTCTCATCTTCATTCTTCGCCATCACAGATTTCCTTTCTTGAACTCATCGGCCAGATGATCGCAAGAGCGCCATGCCAGGGCCATAATCGTCCACGTCGGGTTATGACAAGAGGCGCTGACGTGGCTGCTGCCGTCCACGACGAACAGATTCTTCACGTCGTGTGACTGCTGGAATTGGCTGAGGACCGATTTCTTCGGATCGGTTCCCATCCTGGCCGTGCCCAATTCGTGGATCGACCAGCCTTCGGTAAGGATGTTACGGTCCAAGCTGAGCACCTTGAATCCGGCTGCCTCCATCATCTCCTGCGCGGTATCGGCCATGTCCTCGCACATCTTCTTTTCGTTGTCGCCGAATTTGTAATGAAAGCGCAGTACCGGGATTCCCCACCGGTCTTTCATGTCGGGGTCGAGGTCGACGTAATTCTCGTAGCGCGAGAGGACTTCGCCGAACCCGCCCAGATAGATCATCGACCCGGCATAATCGCGCACCGCCTTCTTGTAGCCCTTACCGAATCCGGTCGTTTCGAAGACGCTTTCGGGAATCATCCGCGTTCCGCTGTCCCCTTCGAAGCCGTAACCGCGAATGAATTTCGGGTTGCGTTCGGTAAGGTTACGGAAGCACGGGATGTAAAAGCCTCCAGGTCGCCCGTCATCGAGCGTCGGTTTTGCGCCGACCTTCTCTTTGACCAGTCCTGTCACGCTCGGCCCCATTACGTGCTCGCAGAAGTTATGGCCGACGTGGCCGCTGGAATTGGCGATGCCGTTCGGATACAACTGCGATTTAGAGATCAGCATCAGTCGAGCCGATTCGAGCGTTGATGCGGCGAGCACTACGACCTTCGCTTTGGCTTCGTAACTCTTCCCGGTCACCGTGTCGACGAATGCGACGCCGCGAGCCTTGCCGGTGTTCGTGTCGACCAAAACTTCGCTGACCGTGGCGTTCGTGCGAATGGTCAGATTGCCTGTGTCAAAAGCCGGGAAGATCAATCCGGTTGGCGAATCGAAGGCCGCGTGAATGTCACAACCGCCCGCGCGCCGGTTGCATGCGCCACGGCCGAAACAGCGCCACCGGTATTTGTTCTTGACCCCGTCGGTGGTCACGCCAGCTCGATACGGCGTCAGGAGCCTGCCCATCTTCGCCAGAGTATTGCGCATATGGACCTCTGGTTCGTTCAACCGAATCGGTCGCTGGAAGAGGCTGTCGGGCAGGTTGGGCAGGTTCTCTTTCACGCCCGAAATGCCGAGCAGGAGGTCGACCTTGTCGTAATACGGCGCGATGTCTTTGTACTCGATGGGCCAATTCTCACCGTAGCCATCGCGCGAGGCGGCTTTGAAGTCGTAATCCGAAAGGCGCAGCGCCAGCCGGCCCCAGATGTTGGTCTTGCCCCCCAAACATCGCGCGCGCACCCATGCGTAATTCGTGCCTGTGTACGGGTGGTCTTTCTCGTCAACGACGATGTTCTTGCTGTAATCGCTGCCGCCCCAGCCCTGCACGTAAGAATGAACGTGGTTCGCCTTGAGGCCCTTGGCGTATGGCGGTTTGCGGATCGTGTATTCGTTGAAACTCAGCGCGTGATGATCGGGCGGCATCTCACCACGGCGCGGGTGTTCGTAAGGCCACTCGGTCGATTTCAATTCCTCGGTCGTATTGATGCGCTTGCCGGCTTCGACCAGCAGCGTTTTCATACCCGCCGAGGCCAACACATAAGCGGCCATTCCGCCCGCCGCGCCAGATCCGACGATGATCGCGTCGTAGACTCTTTTGAGATCGACTGCAGTGTCATTCGGAATGTTCGGAGCCGCAGCCTGCATAGCATTCACCTCCGTTTGAAAAATAAAGAGACCGCCATCGCGAATCCGATCAGAATCACGACGCGGCGCACTAACTTCTGTCCCGTCCGGCGCGCGATCCCAGCCGCGCCGTAGCCGCCGACGATCGAGCCCGCGGCCATTAAAGCCGCTGACGGCCAATCAATCAACCCCGCGAACACAAAATAGACGGCCGCCACACCATTGATCGTCGAGCCGAAGATGTTCTTCAGACCGTTCATCTGATGGATGTCGCTCAGGCCCATAATGCCGAGCACGGCCAGCATCAGGATGCCGATGCCAGCGCCGAAATAGCCGCCGTAGATCGCCACCAAAAATTGGTAGAAGCCCGCGCCGGCCATCCAGTTCGCGGTCGCCTCCTGATGCGCCGACGCCCCCGACCGCAGCCAGCGTTGAACCGGCCCCTGGAGCATAAACAAAACTGTGGCGAAGAGAATGAGAAAAGGGACCAGCGCGGCGAATGTCGCTGGCGGAGTTCGTTCGAGTAATACCGCGCCGATCACGCCTCCCACGACACTCGGGATCAGCAAGTAGAGGAATTTTCGCGGCGCTTTAAGCATCTCTCCGCGATAGCCGTAGGCGCTCGACCACGCGCCCGGCACAAGCGCAAGGGTGCTCGTGGCGTTCGCGATAATTTCAGGACGCCCCGACCAGACCAGCGCCGGAAAAGTCACCAGCATCCCGCCGCCCGCGACCGAATTCATCATCCCGGCCATCATCGCCGCGCCGAATAGCAGCGCGCCTTGAATCAGAGTCATAAGCAGTCTGCATGAATAGGCGCCGCAGGGCTCCGCAGAACAGAGAGAGAGTAATGATTTCTCTGTGTTCTGCGGAGCCTAACAGTCTTCATACATATGAAAACTGGTATAAAAAGGAAAGCGCCGCTCAGAATCGATTCCGATCCTGCCGAGCGGCGCGAATTCAATTCGGCTTAGTCCCCAGTCTCATTGACCATGAGTGGGCGGCCAGCCGCCGCGCGTGAAGTAATCGCTGACTGTGAAAGACAACATGATGAGCAGCCAGAACACAGCCGAGACGACGATCACTTGCGTCAGGCGCGAGCTCCACCGCACGTGCATGAAGATCAGCACGACCGCCGTCGCCTTGATCACGGCGATGGTCAGCGCGACAATGGCGTTTAGCGGGCCCCAGTGTTTCTCCAAATTGAACTGAGCGACGAAGACCGTCAGTCCGGTCATCACCATCAGAAGCGCGAAGACGCCGATATAATATTTGATAGGGTTTTCGGGATGCCCTTGAGAAGAATCGTGAGAATGATCTGCCATAAGTTCTTCAAGCCTCTCTCGATTTATCAGTGCCCGCCTGCAGTGAGGTGGAAGCCCGTCAGGTAGAGCAGCGGGAAGAGGAAGATCCAGACGATGTCAACGAAGTGCCAATAGAGTCCGCTGATCTCGATCGGCGAGTTGTAGGTCTTAGTGAACTTGCCCTTCCTCGCCATCAGGATCATCGTAGTCAGGAGGCCGGCGCCGACGATCATGTGCAGCGCGTGCAGCCCCGTCATCATGAAATAGATCCACAGGAAGACCTGCACCGGCCGTTGTAAATTTGCCGGTATCGCATGCTCCTTCTGTTCCTCCGTAGCCTGTTCCGGCGTGACAGGGTGATAGAGGCTCGCCGCCGGGAAGAGATTGTGGTGGATCTTCGTCGAATACTCGACATACTTGATCCCCAGGAAGACCAGCCCCAAAACCAGCGTGATCGCGAGAAAGGCCACGAGCTTCTTTCGGTCGCCCTTTTGCGAATAGTAGACCGCCATCGCCATGGTCAAGCTGCTGACGATCAGCACGACCGTATTGGTTCCACCGAGCGTGACGTTGAGCAGATGGCTGCCGTAGAGGAAGCCTTCCGGGTATGTGGTGCGATAGATTGTGTAGGCGAGGAACAGCCCGCCGAAGAACATGACTTCCGTCACCAGGAAGATCCACATTCCGATCATTCCCGCTTCTCTCTGCTGATCCATGCTGACAAAATGATGCGCCAGCCCTTCAACATGAGTCGCGTGTTCAGCCAAATGAGTCGTGTGTTCAGCCAAATGAGTCGCGTGTTCAGCCAAGATAATTCTCCAATCGGTGGTTGGTGGTTAGTGGTTGGTGGTTGGCCAAAAGCGCTTCAACCAACCACCAACCACTAACCTTCAACCATCCTAATTTGTGCGCTTTGCAATTCAGCTTCGCGAGCCTGTTTGATCTCCGGGACGTGCTCGAACTCGTACGCCTCGTGCGTGACCACAGGCTGGTAAGTGAAGTTTTCGGTCGGCGGCGGCGACGAGGTCTGCCATTCCAATCCCGTGGCCATCCACGGATTCGCCCCGGCCTTCTCGCCGTATTTGAGCGACCACGCCAGGTAAAAGACCGGAATGATGAATCCGATCGCCAGGATCGAAGCGCCCGCGCTCGACAGGACGTGCAGCACCTGGAATTCGGGTGGGTACGCGTGATAGCGGCGCGGCATTCCCAACTGGCCCAGGATGAACTGCGGCATAAACGTCAAGTTGAATCCGACGAAGATGATTATCGCCGAGATTCTGCCCAGGGCCTCCGAATACATTCGGCCCGTGATCTTCGGCCACCAATAGTGCAATCCGCCCAGGAAGCCGATCACCGCGCTGCCAACCATCACGTAATGGAAGTGCGCGACGACGAAGTAGGTGTCCTGCAAGTGGATGTCCAGTCCCAATGCGGCCAGGAACAATCCGGTCATTCCCCCGATGGTGAACAGTCCCAGGAAGGCCAGCGCGTATATCATCGGCGTGTCGAACGAGACGGAGCCTTTGTAGATCGTCGCCGTCCAATTGAACGTCTTGATCGCCGATGGGATCGCCACCGCGTAGCTGATCAGAGAAAAGATCATTCCGGTGTACATCGACTGGCTGGTGGTGAACATGTGATGCCCCCAGACCAGGAAGCCGAAGACCGCAATGGCCAGTGACGAGAAGGCCACGAAGTTATAACCGAAGACGCGCTTACGCGTCATTGTGGCGATCAACTCGCTGATCACGCCCATCGAGGGCAGGATCATAATGTAGACCGCCGGGTGCGAATAGAACCAGAACATGTGCTGGAAGAGGATCGGGTCGCCGCCGAGCTTCGGATCGAAGATGCCGATCTGCAGCGTGCGCTCGAAGGCCAGCGCCAGCAACGTGATCGCGATGACCGGCGTGCCGAGCACCATGATCAGAGCCGTCGCGTATTGCGCCCAGACGAAGAGCGGCAACCGGAACCAGGTCAGCCCCGGAGCGCGCATCGTGTGGATCGTCACCATAAAGTTCAATCCGGTGAGGATCGAGCTGAATCCGGTGATGAAGATCGCGACGCCGGCGACCGTGACCTGACTGTTCGAGTAGATCGAGCTGTATGGCGGATAGAACGTCCAGCCTGTGTCGATGCCGCCGCTGAGCATCGTGTAGAGCATCAGACTGCCGCCGATCATAAAGATGTACCAGCTCATCAGGTTGAGCCTCGGGAAGGCCACGTCTTTCGCGCCCAGCATCAGCGGGAGACAGAAATTGCCCAGGACCGCCGGGATTGACGGGATCAGGAAGAAGAAGATCATCGTCACGCCGTGCATCGTGAAGACGCGGTTGTACATCTCCGGCGTCAACAGATCGCCTTCAGGCGTGACCAGCTCCAACCTGATGAGCGACGCATAGATGCCGCCCAGAGCGAAGAAGAACGAGATCGCAAACAAATAAAGCAGTCCGATCCTCTTGTGATCGAGCGTCAATAACCACGACTTCACCGTCGTGGCGGCGTTCAAATAATTCTTGCGGCCTTCCGACTTATAAATATCTTCGCTTGCCATATAAGTATCCTACTCAGTCCTGCTTCTGTTGTTCGACTTGCGGCGCTGCAGGCTTCGCCGCTTGTGGAGCCGCCGCTCGCCCGACTCCTTGCGTCGCCGGAACCGCCGCGGCCGGCGCCGCCGCGCCCTGTTTCGGCCCTACGGATTTGATGTATTGGATGATCATCGCCACCTGCTCTTCAGTCACCAAACCCTGGAACGTGGGCATGTCGTTCGCGTAACCGGCGACGGTTTTGGCGCCGGGATTAAGGATCGATTCGCGGAGGTAGGCCTCGTCCGCTTTCACGGCGGCGCCGTTGGCGAGTTTGACTTCCTTGCCGAAAAGGTTTTGCAGTGACGGGCCGCGTCCCTTGTTGTCCTCCAGATGGCAGTTGCTGCAAGCCAGACTGGTGAAGAGCTGCTGTCCGGCCTCGGCCGGCGATTTGTCTCTCGGAACGTTTCGCAGCCAGGCCTCGTAATCAGGGGGGTCCATGACTACGACCTTGCCGATCATCCCCGAATGCTGCGTTCCGCAGTACTCGGCGCAGAAGAGATGGTACGTCCCTGCCTTGATCGGAGTGAACCAGGAGGTCGTATATCTCCCCGGCACCACGTCGGTCTTGGTTCTGAAGGCCGGGATGTAATACGAGTGAATCACGTCCTCGCTGGTCATCGTCAGCTTGACGCGGCGGCCCAGCGGCACATGCAACTCGTTGATCTCGCGCTGGCCGTCCGGGTGTTGCGCGCGCCACATCCACTGTTTACCGGTGACGAAGATCTCCAGCGCGTCAGTCGGGGGGGTGTACATCTGGTAATAGAGCTTCGCGCCCCAGGCGAAGATGAACATCGAGATCACGAACGGGACCACCGTCCAGGTGATTTCGAGCTTCAAGTGGCCCTCGATCTGCTCGGGAACTTCGGCACGGCTGCGGCGGCGATATTTGATCAGAAAGTAGAGCGCCGCTGCGCCGATCAACACGGTGAAAAATCCGGTCAGCGCGATCAGCAGGAGATAGAAGAGATCCATCTCTGAGGCGAAGCTCGACGCCTGCTCCGGCAAGAATGGAATTTGAATCAGGAATGGGTTCATAAAATCACGAAATCAGACAGAAAGAGCATTTTCCATTTTCCATTCGTCATCGCCACAACTCGCCCGCCAATGAACATTGAGCGATCTCCTCACAATGGCAAATGGCGAATATCAAATGAACAATGGAAAACCGGCTTCTTTGCTATGGCGAGTGACCAGCCAGGTCCTGCGCCTTCCACTGCGCCGCCTTCTGTTTCTCCTTGCGCCTCAGGTAAAGGAATAGCGCAAGTAGAGTAGTCAGCGTTATGCCGGCGAAGATTCTCAGCAGCCGCATCACCACCAGGCCGTATTCCCCACGCGCCGGATCGTACATATAACAATAAAGGATGATCTGATCGGCGAGCGATCCGACCTTGCCAGCCGAAGCGTCAATCACGCCGAAGCGCAGGTCGCGCGGCGCGTATTCGATCCCGTAAAAATAACGCGAGACCTTGCCCTCGGGCGTCAAGACCATAATGCCGCTGGCGTGGGCGTATTGCTTGGTCACGGGGTCCCAGAGGTAGCGAAATCCGACAGCCTTCGTCAACGCCTGGATCGACGGCTCGTCGCCGGTCAGGAAATGCCAGCCCGCTTCCGCGCCGGGCCTGTTATACCGGTTCAAATATTCCGCCTTCTTCGCCGCCGCCAGCTCAGGCTGTTCGCGCGGGTCGAAGCTCACGGTCAAATTGACGAACTCTTTGCCGGGCGTCATCGGCAGCCCCTTCAAAGCGCCAAGCAATCCCGTCAGCACCTGCGTGCAGAGGCGCGGGCAGTTGTAATAGACCAGCGACAAAACGACCGGCTTGTCTTTGAAATACTCCGCCAGCTTAACCGTCCGCCCGCTCTCGTCGCGGAATTCCAGATCGAGCGGCACCTGGTTGTTCAAAAGCTGATCAATGCCTACATCTTTCAACACCGGCGGACGCACGCCCGCCGGCTGCGCCGAGGCGCGAAGACCTAAGGCGAATGGCGATAAAAGCAACACAATCGCTAATGCGCGAATTATGATTCGCCCTCCATCTTTCAATCTTTGTAATTTACATCCCAACATTTTTCTAGTTT
>DASTMP010000292.1:0-3300 GCA_035714085.1 Blastocatellia bacterium | reverse complement strand
CTCGCCGGACGCGAAGGCCGGGCGTTTGGGCAATTCCTGTCGTTGATTGCCTTCTTCATCCGTGCGCCACGTCGCGCCCACCAGATCGACCTGCACGTGGATGTTCGGCGTGTATTCGTCCTTGATAGGGATGCGCAGCGTGTGCGAGTTCGAACTAATCGAGAATCGTTCGCGGCTGAGCAGACCCGAACGGCGCAGCGTCACAACGCCTTCGGCCGGCGCAAATGGCGCTTGAATCAGAATCTCAGCCGTGTCGCCCGCCTTATACTCCTTGCGGTCGGGAATGAGTTCGATCTTTTCCTGAGTCAGATTACGTTCGGACGGGCGTTTGCCGCCCGCTACCCACAATGTCAACTCAGTCTCGTTGCGACGTTCGCGGTCGTCTGTGATCGACGCGACGACGCGGTAGCGGCCTCCCTCTTTGGTCTCGAAGCGACAGGTCGCCGGATCGGCTGCGGATCGGATCGCGCATTGTTGCGGATCGGAATCGCGCTCTATCCATTTTCCTTTTTCAAAGACCCAATCGAGCCGCACGGCGCGCATCTTGATCTCGCGATTGGCCATGGCCTTGCCGTCGAGGTCGGTGACGATAGCTTCGACGACGAGGGGCTCGCCTTGCTGCATAAAGACGCGCGAGCTGCGTAACCCGACGTAAAGTTCTGCCGGGTGTACAAGGAATCTAAGGTCTGCTGATACTTGCTGCCGGTTGACATCGCTGGTATTAACGTCGGCGGTAATCAGCCGCGTGCGCGGAGGATTATCCGAGTCGAAATCTATTCGCAACCGGTGGATGCCCGCGGCGTCGGTAACGCCCGTAAAATTCTCGCCGGGCGTGTCCGGCTCTTCGTCCTCGTAGCGCCACCAGGGAAGCCATTTACCGAACGTGAAATCGTCGCGATTCGGCGGCGTGTAGTTGGTTGGAAATGAACCGACCAACCAATTCACTTCAGCGTTGGGCAACGGCCCGCCCGCGTAATAGTTTGCCGTTGCGGTCAGTTCCGCATGCCCGCCGACGAAATGCGGCCCGTTGCTCGCGCTCGCCTTCACTTCGTATTCGGGGCGGCGGAATTCCTGAATCTGAAAATTGTGCCTGTATTCGCGGCCTTCTATCTCTGAAGCCGCGCCATTAGCCTTAAACTTCAGCCGCGCGAAGCCGAGATTGACCGTCGGCGGCAATTTGAAAATCGCGTCGAACCCGCCGAACGCGTTGAGCCTCAGGGCGCCCTTGGCGATCTCATTATCGCGCGAGTCCTTGAGCGTGTAGCTCAACTGTTTGACCAGGGTTTGCGCCGAGGCGACGTCGCCTCGCGGGCCGCCGCCGACGCGGCGCAGCCAGCCCTTGATATGAACCTCTTCGCCTGGGCGGTAGATCGCGCGATCGTCGAAGACGTGCCATCGCAACGCGTCGACCAGCGGGCGCTTCGTCCATCCGCCGCTTTCAGTCCACCAGCCCTGGTTTTCGGGCGCCAGCGCCGCATCGTCGCCGTGGCGCGCGACCAAAACTTTCCGACCGCTCTTGGAAGGCAGCGCGATCCGGGCCAGGCCGTCCGCGCCGGTTTGAGATGCCGCGCCGTCGATGGCCTTGCCGCCGGGCGCTTCTTCCAACAATTCGAGCCGGGCGCCGGAGATCGGTTTGCCGTCTTTGAGCGACGTCGCCCAGCCGAGCAATTGCGTCTGATCGGCGAAAGCGTCAAGTCCTATCTCGGTGGCTTGAATCCAGGTCGGGATGAATTGCTGGCCGTAAGTCGTTGTAACGTTCGCTGTCGGCTCGACGATCAACAGCGCGTGCCCCAGGCCGTCGCGCAGCGCGGGTCGTAGATCAATCGGCGTAACGGTGATCTCGTCGGGCTGCGCGACGATCTTGATCGTTTCGGAGAAGACGAGGCGGCCTATTTCGGGAAACGGCGGCGGCGGATAGTTGTTGCGCTGGTAGGTGAACCGCGCGCGCATCGCGCCCATAAACCTGCCGTAGTCTTCCGGCGCCGCCGCATAGAGCGTCACTCGCAAAC
Source organism: Blastocatellia bacterium (assembly GCA_035714085.1). GTDB lineage: Bacteria > Acidobacteriota > Blastocatellia > RBC074 > RBC074 > JAJVID01. The sequence goes on along the minus strand of DASTMP010000292.1, from coordinate 1,291 downwards.
TCTCGTGATTGACGCTGTATATCGAAATGCGCTTCTGTCCAGCCGGATCGAGCGTGACCATACCTCCGCCAGGCACGGACAGGCTGGGCTCCATTGGCCCTGTGGTGAAATTCAACGTTACGGGCTGGCCGAGCGTCTGGCCGTAGATGTCCTTGAGCGATGCGTCGAGAGTGACTCGATAATCCGTGCGAGGGCGCGCATTGCCTTCGATGATGAGGTCGTCACTGTAGTAGTTCGCCTCCACTTTCAACCCGGCCAATTCCGGCTCAACGCGAACTTTGGCCGGATCGAAATCACGATCGAGCTGATTACTGAATCGCACTCTCCAGTTGACCCATGGCGAACATTCGTTGCGGCGCGCGCCATAACCGCATCCACTATCGACCACGCGCAGCTGGCCGTAGGTTTCAAAAGAGAATTTCAGTTCATCCGTCGTCACGCGCGGCCCTTCGGCGGAAGGCGCGCCCAGCGCGACGCTCACTGTTACAACCGAATCGGCGGGCAGAACCTCCTCCGCGCGGAACGCCAGCCAACGGCCCGGCTCGGCATTAGCGGCGAGCTCTTTGATTTCTTCGTCATCCGCGATCTCCTGGGCCGTGGCCAGGCGGAGCGGCCATTCACGCCCGCCTGCGCGCATCACGACGTGTTTGAGCAGCGCGGCCTGATCTATCTTTTGATCGAACTCGATGAATAAAAGTGGATTGCGCGGCTGCGATTTGCCCGTCGGCGACTGTGATTTCAATGTCAGCGGCGGCGTTGCGAAGCGCCACTGCTTCGTCGCGCTGAGCGCCCTGCCTGCGGCGGATTTCGTCCCCGCAGGAATTTCTACCGTGTATTCGGTCGCCATCGGGAAGCGACCGTCCGGCTCGAACAACAATGTCTTCGTACCGATCCATCGCCATTTGCCCGCGGGTTGCGGCGAGAGTTTGACTGGAGGTTGTGCAGCGGCGAGGTCTTCACTTGAAGTCACGGAGACCATCGGCTGCGAGAACGTGACGCTCAGATGCGGCGCTAATTCGACCGCGCCTTCCGGCGCAAATCGCAAAACTTCGAGCGGCCCGGCGGTGGAGTCGCCAGGCGCGTCGCTGGTCGTGGCCGGTGGAAACGGTTCGTCGCTGACGCGTCCCGTGCGCGGCGGCGGCAAGGATCGCTCTCGGAGGGCGAAGTCTTTCTTGTCATTGGCGCCGCCGGTCATCACCGGCAGTCGTTTAAGGAGGTTCAGCGTCGCGTCATCAGGCAGCGGAGACGAGTGCGGCGCGGCGATGGTGGGCGCCGGAGTTGGAGTCGCGCC
>DASTMP010000291.1:0-6084 GCA_035714085.1 Blastocatellia bacterium | reverse complement strand
AAGATTCTTCGCCTAGTGGTTGAGCGAATAGATTTCGTCAATGATCAGATCACGATTAGGCATGTAATCCCAGTCTCCGCGGGCCCTCCCGCGGACAGGCAATTGCGACGTAATTGTCTACACAAAAACTCTGACACGCTCGCCTGCCTTCAAGAAAAAACTCTCTGGGTATGACGGGAGATCTCAACCAGTAGTCTATTACGACCCTTTGAATCCACTGCCTCCCGAGAAACTGCCTGTGTATTTCTCGAAACATTTTCGATTTTGGTATCAGCACGAATATAGATTTATATGGAATCTGCCCAGCTCATATAAGACGTATGATCCTATATTCGTGGAAATGGGAAGTCTTGAAGACATCTGTGAGATTGTCTGTTTGGCTGAGTAGCAAGCTTATGTCAAAAAAGGTAGAGAATGATGGTAATCGTAAATCGCCTACTCGTGTTTGCGAACTCCCATGAGTTCTGGCAAGAAGCGCGCCACCGCCGCCGAAATTAGTGGATTTAGCGCCCAGAGCATGGCTGTCCTCAAGTGTCTTCGTCCGCATGGTTCGTTCCTTCCTGCCGCTGGCGCAGCAGCCACAGCAGCGCCGCACCGTGAATCGCGCCTACGGAAGCTCCGGCGGCTGCGATAGTCACAACTACTGTCAACGCTACGCTCAGGGCTGATGCGCCGCCAGTCGGCGCCCGGCGCCAACGTGTTCATACAATCCTCCCTCGCGTTGCATTGCCGACGCCGCCCGCCCCTATGCTCTGACCAGCCGCGCCCGCAGGAAATGTCTTCTCCCACCGCCGCCTGACGCCTTTCAGCATCGCTGGGTAGATGATCCATTTCACTAGCGGGGAGATCAGCGCCATATAGATCGGCGTGAACCAGTTGAGCTTCTTCACGTAGACCGCGAACCAGAGGGAATAACCATTCGCGGTTCGCTCCGTCGCCATCACCCAGAAGCAATGCACCGTCCGGTTGATGATCTCTCCGAGCATCTCGTTCTCGAACTGGTACAGGATGCGCGAGATGCCCGCTGGCTTGTCGGGAACGATGAGCGAGCGGGCGCGATCCTCCTCGTTCAGCCGTGAGATAAAAGAGACCGACTCGGCCAACTCCTTCGCTTCATCCCAGCGCAGAATGCGTCCGATCAATGTACGAAGCGAGAAGAACGCCTGAGTGACCGGGCCGACATCCATCTCCACTTCGCCGCCGAAACCGATCACGTCACTGATCTCCTCGATCGCCATCCCATCGCGGCCCCCGGGTAATTCCACGCGCTCCAATGTATGCAGCGGAATGCCGGCTAGGAAGCTGTGAACCCGCAGCGGCTTTTGTCTGTATGCTTCTATATACATCACAGAATGTCATCTCCTCTCTTGCCGGCTATACCGCCCAGTTTTTTTCCAATTCCTGGGCCAGCCGTTCATATCTCGCGACCATTCCGTCACAGCCTTGAGCTTCTTCCTGAGCAAAAGACCGAATGAGCGACGCTTTAACCACTTCGTCCAACACCTCTTCAGCCAGTCGGAACAGAATGGCGTCTTCATCCCGCATGTGCCCAACCAGATGCTCGCGATACAGGTTGGCGGCTTCGACGAATCGGTCAACGGCCGCCGAATCTCCGTGGCGATACTCCCCAATAGCCAGCTCCAACTCGGCCGTCAACAGGCGTTCGATCTCGTGCTCGTCCATCAAAAACCCGAGCGCTCCACTCTCCTTCTGAATTCCATTCTGGCTGAGGGCAGGGAATAGATATGTTTCTTCTCTAGCGTGATGAAAGCGGTCCGCGAAGTTCTGAATGAAATCCAGAATCTGATCTAGGGCCTCTGGCGGAACATCGCTCCCGGATTTCAGATTCAGACACATTCCGTCGAGCGCGCGCAGCGCCCGCTCGATCACCCGGTGTTCGTGTTTGAGTATGTGCGTTGGTCGAGACATTACGTCCCCCTCTCTTAATGAACTTTCCGATCATTTTTTATCAACAGACACACGGACGCCGTCAGCGACCAGGTTCGAAGGATGGGCGATTACGATCTCGCCTTCCCGCAGCCCGTTGAGGACTTCGACCTCGAAATCGGCGCGATGGCCTGTTTCAACTTCTCGCCGCCTCGCCAGACCGTTCTCGAGAACGAACGTGTTCCATCCCTGACCCGACCGGAATAGCGCGCTCAAAGGGGCCTTCAGCGCCTCATTCGTTTCCCAGATGACGACACGCGATTCGACGCGATAGCCGTCGCCGAGCGGCGCGTCGCGCTCAATGAAATCCGCAATCACGTTGACGCGCTGCTCCTCGACGCCGAGCGCGGAGATTTTCGTGAAGGCCGAAGGCTCGACCATACGGACACGAGCCTCTAACGCCTGCTCGCCGCCCCAGCCTTCGATCAGCACAGGCATCCCCGGCCTCACTTTCACGGCGTCAACCGACAAGACTTCGATCACGACTTCGAGCGAGGGATTGCTCATCTCCACGAGTGGCGCGCCGGCCATTACCACGCGCTCGCTCTCTTCGACCACGCGCAGCGCCCGCCCGCTGACCGGGGCGCGGACAAAGACAGTCGCCGCGCCGCCGCTTTGTCCGGCACGCTCGACTGCGATCAGCGCGGCCTTTGCGACTTCGACCTCAGAATCTGCCGCGCGGGCGCGGTACTTTGCAGCCTCGATTTGTTGTTGGCAGGTCAGCGCGGCGTTGCGGATGCGTTCGAAGTCCTGGCGCGAGACGTCACCTGTTTCGATCAACTTCTCGGCGCGCGCCAGTTCCCGCCGCGCCAGTTCGCAATCGGCGCGGGCATGTTCGACGACGGTGTCGGCCTCGTGTTTCAACTGCTCGGCTGCGGCGACGCGCGCCTTCGCCTCGGCGAACTGGCGCGGGTCGAGCGGCGCCATCGGCAGCGGGTCGATGCGCGCAATCACTTCATCACGCCTCACCGCGTCGCCGCGACGAAGATTGATTCGCGCCAGCCTGCCCGACACCGGGGCGGCGACGACAAAGCGATCGCGCACGCGGGTCTTGCCTTCGGCGTCCACCGTCATGCGCATCGGCCCGCATCGAACGCGCACGACCTCCACTCTGACAGGCGAAGGACGCAACGCGACGACGCCGGCGACGCCGGCCACACCCAGCGCCGCGATCAGAAACACGATCCGCATCCACGTCGTTTTCTTTTTCACCTTTCACTCCCTCGTTTTCAGAACCTCGATCAGATCGAGGCGGCGCAATCGCCGGATGACCAGCAGCCCCGAAAAGACAGCCGCGATCACGACGATGATCGAGGCTCGCGCGTATGTTCTGCCGCTGACGACGAGCGGCAACCGCATCAACTCCGTCTCAATCGCCCAGGTGATCAGCCGCGAAAGCCCCCAGCCCAGCGCGCAACCGAGCGGGATCGCCAGCGCCGCGAGCAGCGCCTGCTCGCCGAGCAGCATCGCCGTGACCTCGCGCTCGGTGAATCCCAGCACGCGCAAACTGGCCAACTCCCTGCCGCGCTCTGAGAGGGCGATCCGCGCGCTGTTGTAGATGACTCCGAACGCGATGGCGCAGGCGAAAAAGATCAGGACCGCAGTATCGGCTTCTATCAATCCCGCGATTGTTTTATTGAAGTTGTCGAGCATCGCGCCGTGAACGATTACACTCCGCACGGCGGGAGTCTTCTTCAACGTCGCATAGAGCGCGGGCAACGAGTTCTTGTCCACCATCAACTGCAATCCTGAGACGCTGCCGCCCTCGCGCATCAGGCGGTTGAGCGCGCGAATGTCCATGTAAGCCGACATCCCAACCAGATCGTCAACGGTCCCGGCCACGGTCAACCGCCGCACGGGACGTTCCCCTTCCATCGCCTCGACAGTCAACATGTCGCCAGGTTTGACGCCCAACCACTCCGCCAGTTTCTTCGACAACGTCACGCCGTCGGGAGGCGGTTCGTGAACGCGGTAATCCGCGTCCACCACGTGCCACAGCTCGGCCCCGCTCTCCATCCCGGTGAGCGCCAGGCGACGCGCGCGATGCTCGAAGCGCAACCACGCCGGAACAGAGCGCTGGGCCTCGACGCGCATCACGCCTGGCAGATGCGTTATGTCATGCCGAACGCTCGCCGGGCGCGGGTCATTGAAGATGATCGAGATGTCCTCGCGATAAACCGTGCGGAACACCACGTCGACCGCGCGGCTGATCGCGTCGTAATAGAGATAAAAGCCTCCCACTAGCAGGGCCACTGAGAACGAGATTCCCAATGTGCTCAGAAAAGCCTTCACCGGGCGCCTCGACAGGTTCCTGACGATGATTCGCGCGGCGGGCGAAAGAAAATGGTTCAATCCGAAGCGTTCGATAAACCCGGCGCTGAATCGAGCGGGCGGCTCGGGCCGCATCGCTTCGGCGGGCGGCAATGAGGCCGCGCGCCAGACAGCGGCGAGCGCGCCAGCGCCCGATGACGCAAGGCTAATCGCTACGGCGCTCAACACAACGCCGGCGCCGGGCGTGTAACGCAGCACTGGGAATCGGAAGAAATATTCCGCGTAAATCGCTGTGATTTTGTAGCCGAACCACCAGCCCATAGCGACGCCCAGCGCGACGCCGCCGAGCGTCGCCACAAAGGCCAGCTTCAGGTAATGGAGGCCGATGGCGAGGTTGCCGTAGCCGAAGGCCTTCAGGACCGCGATCTGATCGCGCTGCGTCGCCACCAGCCGAGACAACGTCAGGTGAATAAGAAACGCCGTGACGCCGAGGAAGATTGCCGGAGTGAATGCGCTAGTGACCCGAAGCTGGGTGATCTTGTTCGATGTGAAATAATTCGAGGTCTGATCCACGCGACCGTACGCGCCTAGCGCGCCGTAGTCTTCGAGCAGCGCATCAAGCTTTTCGATTACTTCGGATTCGTTCGCGCCCGGCGAGAGCTGAAGGGCGACGTCGTTGAACGCACCATCCATATAGAAAGCCGGGCCGAGCGCGTCGCGGCTCATCCACATCACGCCGAAGCGGCGGCTGTCGGGAAACATCTCGCCGTCGCCGATCTCATAAACGTACTCGGGCGAGATCGCGACGCCGGCGATTCGCAGCTTTTGCCAGCGGCCGTTGATGACGGCCGTCAGCGCGTCGCCTGGATGCAGGTTGTTTGCGTCGGAAAACGCGCCGCTGACGATCACTTCGTCGCGCTTGCCGGCTTCAATGTAACGCCCGCTGGTGATGTGCAGGTCATTGAGCATCGGCGATTGCCGTTCGGGGATCGAGATGATCCGACCCCGCGCTGGTTCTTCCACGCCGGGGACATCAAGAGTCACGTTGGCGACGATGCGCATTTCGGCCGCTGCTACGCCGGGAATCGCCCTGATGCGCGCGGCGAGCGTCTCCGGCGCGCGTTTGAGGTTGGCGAAGACATCGGCGAATCGGTATTGCCTGTAATAAGCGTCTTGCGAATCGAGCAGCGAGTGGTGAACGCTGCGCATCGCCACAAAAGCCGCTACGCCGCAGGCCACCACGAGCGCAACCGCAATGACCTGCCCACGCAGATGAATCACATCACGAATGAGTTTTCGATTGAGCGAATTCATCACTTCTTCACACCGGCAGCCGCTTCATCAGTCGGCGTTTGAATATCTCCACCAGAATCAGATAAGTGCCCGTAGCCAGGATCAGGAAAAGAAAAAAAGCGGCCGGCAAAGGGGTGAATCCCAGCCAGGAGGCGAGTGGTGTGAACGGCAGCAACCCGCCGGTGATCGCAACCAGCAGGGTTGTCGCCGTCAACGCGGCGCTGGGACGGCTGCGCAAAGGATTGCCCGCCGTGCGGATCACGAAGATCACCAAGGTCTGCGTCGCCAGCGATTCGACGAACCAGCCGGTATGGAAGAACTGCTCGGAGGCGTGAAAGACCTTGAGCAGCACGTAAAAAGTCAGGAAGTCATAGATCGAGCTGATCGGCCCGATGTAGAGCATGAAGTTGCGGATCAACCGGATGTCCCAGTGATGCGGCTTGTGAATGTAACTCTGGTCGACCCTGTCAGTAGGGATCGCGACCTGCGACAGATCGTAGAGGAAGTTGTTGAGCAGGATCTGTGTGGGCAGCATCGGCAGAAACGGCAGGAACAACGACGCCCCGGCCATGC
>DASTMP010000290.1:0-15023 GCA_035714085.1 Blastocatellia bacterium | reverse complement strand
CGGCCGATCGGATCGAGCAGGACGGCCCCTTCTTAATGAATTTGAGCCCTTGAACACTCAAACTTTCAAAATCATTTTGCTGCTCTCAATCGCCACGCTTGTGGGCGCGGCCCTGCATTGGTTGGTGGGGGTGGCGCAGCGCCGCTTTGCGAACAAGATCGCTTCGGCGCCACAACCCGACGACGGCGCGCCGCCTTCTCTGAAGCGATTACTGTTCGATTGGGCCGGCAATGCGCTGCGCGCCCTGGTCTGGATTCTCTATTTCGAGTTCCTGGTTAATGTATTACCGCAAACTCAGGCGCAGCTCGGAGGCGTGAGCGGAATTTTGCATAGCGCGCACGAGAGCTTGAAGTGGTTGTCGGATCCGAAGATCGGCCTCGTCAAATTGGTTTTAGTAATCGTGGGGACGATCTTCTTCATGCGGTTCGCGTCGGCGTTGATCAAATCGATATTCCAGCTGTTTGAACGCGGCGCGGTAAACAGACATGAGCCGGCTTCGCGCCGCCGGTTGCAAACGCTCTCAACGACGTTTCGGGGCATAGCGCAAACCATAATTTTGTTCATCGGTCTGATGACCTTCTTAGGACACCTTGGCATCAACATCACCCCGATACTGGCCAGCGCGGGCGTGCTGGGCATCGCCATCGGCCTGGGCGCTCAGAGCCTGATCAGGGATTTCTTCGCGGGCTTCCTGATCCTACTCGAAGACCAATTCAGCGTGGGCGACACGGTGAAGATCGGCGAGACCACCGGGACGGTGGAGCAACTGACGCTGCGCGTGACGCGCGTGCGGGCGCTAGACGGATCGCTGGCCGTGATCCCAAACGGCACTATCGGCGCCCTGGTCAATTATTCAAAAGGGTGGTCGCGGGTCGTTCTCGACATCGAAATCGATTACAAAGAGGACGTTGACCTGGCGATGCGGGTGATGCTCGAAACCGCAAAGCGGATGAGAGAAGAGCGTCGCGCCGACATCATCGAAGAACCGACGATGCTCGGAGTGGATAAACTCGGCGCCACGGGCATTACGCTTCGTTTATTGGCGAAGACGGCGGCCAACCGGCAAGCCGACGTCGGGCGTGAACTACGCCGCCGCGTCAAACTCGCATTCGATCAGGAAGGAATAAAGACGCCGGGGCCGGCCCAGCTATTGGTATTGCCCCCGCTGGCTGATGAAAGATTGAGAGAGCGGGAGAGCGGGAGAGCGGGAGAACGGGAGAGCGGGAGAGAGAGCGTGCGGGAGATCGGGATAGCGGGGGAATGAGGAGTAAGCATGTGCGGCTTCAACTTCTCCCGCTCTCCCGCTCTCATTTCTTCAGCAATTCCCTAACCAATTTTAAATCCTCCCAGGCCTCGCGCTTCTTTTCAGCGACACGCAGCAGGTAGGCCGGATTGAATGTCGGCAGGAGCGGTATCTCGCGATCATTCAGCCGCAGAGTGAAGACCTGACCGCGCAACTCCGAAATGGTTTTCTTCGATCTGAGAAGCGTTTGCGCGGCGAGCGCGCCCAACGCCACGATAACGCGCGGATTGACCGCCAGAATCTGTCGCAGCAGGAACGGGCGGCAATCTTCGATCTCCTCGACCGAAAACTTCCGTTCGCCGGGAGGAATGCACTTAATTACGTTGCAGAGATAACATTCCGCGCGCGCCAGGTTGATCGCCGCCAGCATCCTGTTCAACAACATTCCCGCCGGCCCCTGAAATGGCGCCTCCGAATGGATGTCGTCAACTCCCGGCCCCTCGCCTATGATCATCAGATCGGCCTGCGGCGATCCCTCGCCGAAGATGACCGGCATCCCGGCCTTGCACGCGCCGCAAACGGGACTGGCCTTCACGTCGGCCAGGATTTTCGCGAGCGAATCGTCAGGCGGGACCTCTATCGATTCGATCCGCGCGATGTCTTCGTCATTCGACAGATCGCCGAACAACAGCCCAGGTTGCGGGTCCGATTGTCGCTCATCGCCTTCAGCCATATTCACCTCGACAGTAAAGCCCCAGTATCGCGCGCGTAAAACGATCGCGCGCACGCTCAACCGCTTGCTTACGCGCGCGATACCATACGAGTCTTTAAAACGCTTGCAGCATAGCAGAGCAAATGTCGCTCCGGCGAGCCTGTCAATATTGCCCGGCAAGGTCTTTAACCATTTCATTTGCGCGAGCGATTTTCATCAGGCGGTCAGCTTGACAGATCAAATTGCGATGAGTAAGATGCGCCTTCGTTTCGGGGGCGTGTAGCTCAGCTGGGAGAGCGCCGCGTTCGCAATGCGGAGGTCAGGGGTTCGATCCCCCTCACGTCCACTAAAGCTCTTTAAAAGTTTATACCGCTTTGCTCCTCAGTAGCTCAATGGCAGAGCATCCGGCTGTAAACGGATGTTGCAGCTTCCATAGGCGACTGTGGTTGAAAAACCGGGTGAACTCAGGGAACCCTAAACCGGCGCAAGCCGGCATGGCAACCCTGAGCGAAGCCTGCCGAAAGGCCCTGTGGCTTTAGACACAGTGTAGGCAGGAACGCGCAGAGACTAAGGGTTGAGGAGCCAAACCAATAAGACCCTAATAGCGCCCGGCAACTTTCATCGGAAAGTTGATGAGATAGTCCGCTCCTGTGTGAAAACATAGGGTCAAGCGTAACCGGAGGGTTGTAGGTTCGAGTCCTACCTGAGGAGCCAACATTTTTACAAAATAAAAAAGCCGCGCTCGCGGCTTTTTTATTTTGCATAAGAGTTAAATTTACTCACGAGCCAGTTTCCGTTCCATAAAATGATGACAAATACGCCACATTTTATCGCGATAGATTTTGTTGGTTTGCCTATCGCAGTTTTGTTCTTTGATTGACGCGGCGACCTGGTTTCGGCCTTTGCCACGTTCTAAAGTCTGCCCCGGAACGGTCGCCGTCCTGATCTTCTCACCCGAAGATGAGGCATTCCGGCGTTCCAATTAGGCATTTTGAGAGAGGCAATCAAAGCAGCGCCACTTGCACGTCCGCGTTTTGGACGTTGAAACATTTCATCGTTGCGATTTGCCTGATCCAAGTTAACCGCAATTTTGATCTATTTGCGAAGACTGACGCCGGATTGATCTGCTTTCGATGGTAACTTACCACCGGCGATTTTTCGCAGGCTCATTTAATCACAAATAAACACCTTTGTCAGCGCAAACTTTAGCTGCTTTTAGCCCCGTCTGTTAAAGAGATGTCACAGATCGATCGGCGACTGATCATCGACGCTTCCGAAGTCGGCGAGTTCGTCTACTGCGCAAAGGCTTGGTACCTCAAGCGCTGCGGCGAAGTCCCCCAGGGTTCGCAACTGGAGGAGGGCGTAGTCTTTCACGAAGAGCATGGAGCGAAGGTTTCGCGGGCCGCTCGCCTGCGCAAGGCGGGAGAGTGGCTTGCGCTTATCGGGTTTCTCCTGCTCGTCGTGACGGCTTTGATCTGGTTCACCAGGTGATGTCGAGATGGATCAGTCAATAATCTCCATAGTTCTGTTCGTCGCGCTACTCCTGGTCGCGATCGGGGTGATTCTACTCGCCTTTTCAAGGCGCTTCGGGCAGAAAAGCGGCATGCCGCGAGGCGAGGTCATTTATGAAGACGCTTCGGGGCGGGCGCAGGAGCAGTTCATTTCAAAGCGGCTGTTGATGGCCGGGAAGCCCGACTATCTGATGAAGGATCGAAACGGCGATCTGATCCCGGTCGAGGTCAAATCGTCGAACGCTCCGCGCGCGGGGCGACCTTACGAATCGCACTTGATGCAGCTCGCCGCCTATTTCCTCCTGCTCGAAGACGTCTTGCAGCGTCCGGTGCCGTATGGTCTGATTCGCTACCGCAATCGAACCCTGCGAGTCGCCAACACGGACGAACTGCGCGCACGGTTGATGGAAGTGATCGCCCAGATGCGAAGGTTGATGGCGCGCGACGTCGCGCGCCGCAATCACAATCGAGCGCAGCGATGTTCCCGTTGCTCGGTGGCTCACGCTTGTGACGAACGCTTGGTGTGACGGCTGTCGCTCCTCGAACTTTACGCTTATTGGAGTCGTCCGAACTCTTGTGACCATCAAAAAGTTAAAACTATGACTCGCTCAGCCGATTAATCGCTTGCCATGTCTCCGGACGTTGACTATACTTACCGAACGGTAGGTAAGCACACCTCACAAAATTGAAAAGTCATTCTGGTCGAGCATGAAATGTTGATCGAGCCGGAAATGAAAGCTGCTCCCTGCGGCGATTTTCTTCTAGGACTTCCAGACAGAGCGTCAGGTCCTTTGGCATACCGCGCCAAGGATTTTTGAACCGCTTCATTCATAGGCATTGATTTACGCGATTATTTCTGCGTCTGACTTGCTGAGCAGCCCGCTTGGGGACGCTCGGGCTTGTAGATCGGTATCAGTCTGCCCCGCTCGTCCTTCCGGCGCCCGATCCCGTCACAGGCGTTTGGGAGAGGCGAGGGAATGCCGACAGTGAAGGAGGACGCGTAAGCGACGGGAGGAACTATATTCACGGAGGAAACACCAATGAGAACAGTGAAAAGCATAACGAATAAATTATCACGGCCCGATTCTGATGACTGGCAAGCGCCGGGGCTTCGGGACGAGTCACAGGCCGTGAAGCCTTACAGGAGGTTCGCCGGGCGGCTACTCGCGCTACTCGGATTTATCATTCTGCCGATCATCGCCGCGCTCGCGGCCTGGGGATTACGGTCTGCGGCGGCCAATAGCCAAAGCGGTCTGGTTCCCGGAGAAACAACGATGAGCATAACGATCGGCGGCCGGAACCGCACATTCCTGGTTCATGCGCCGCCGAGTTACACGGGGCAAGTTCCGGTCCCCCTCGTTCTGGACCTCCATGGTCTTGGCAGCAACAGCAGCCAACAGGCGGGGCTATCCGGCTTCCGGGGGAAATCTGATGAGGCCGGTTTTATTGTGGCCTGGCCGCAGGGAATAGGAAACTCGTGGAACGCATTTGGATGCTGCGGGACGGCTGATTTTTTTAACATCGATGACCCCGCTTTCTTAAGGGCCGTCGTTGCTCGGATCAGTCAACTCGGCAGGATCGACCGTAGCCGAGTTTACATAACAGGCTTATCGAACGGCGGTTTCATGACGCATCGAATGGCTTGCGTGGCTGCGGATATTTTCGCCGCCGCCGCCCCGGTGTCGGCGCCGCTCAACACCACCGCGTCCACCTGCAGGCCGTCGAGGCCAATCACCGTCGTCGCCTTCCACGGCCTGAATGACGGGATTGTGGCATACAACGGCGGCGCTTTTCAGTCTGCGCAGAACAGCCTGACCACGTGGGCATCGATTGACGGCTGTGTGGGTGGACGAACAGTGTTCGACCTGCCCGGGCCGGCAATGTGCGAGACTTTCGAGACGTGTAACGGTATGGCCGAGGCTGGGCTTTGTAGTCTCAATTCCGGCCATATCGCCTACACCGGCCAGACGGACCTTAATATCGCCGACTATGTTTGGGACAATGTATTCAGTCAGCACACGCTCCCGTAGTTCGACCAGAAATGAATGTCTTGGACCGCGGACGCCTGGCATGGCCTTCCATTAGGATGGAAGGCCATGCCGATATTTCTTTTCGTCAGCTGATGCCTGTAGACCCTATTCCCGCAAATCTCCACCGCAATTCCATCCTGACGCTTCAGCCAGCTCCATCGCCTGGGCCTGTTAGGAACCTGCTTGGAAGTCGTTCAGCTGGTGTTGAGATTTCCTTCAAGACTTAGAGGGCATTGGTCAGATAAAATGCCTGTCTTGGCCCGTCCTTATGATCGAACAGGACGAGCTGGAACTGACAACATATAAATCGGAGCCGCTCCGCACGAGCCGCGAACTGGTCGAGGCGCTCGACGAGGGCGTCGCCGCCACGCGCGAGGCCCTCGCTAATACCACTGATGAGCATTTGATGAAACCCTGGCGGATGCTCGTCGGCGGTAAAGTGGTTTCGGAACAACCGCGGTATCTCGCGCTGCGCGACGGCGTTTTCAATCATCTGGCGCATCACCGAGGGCAGTTGACCGTTTATCTGCGGCTCAATGACGCGCCCGTACCGGCGATCTACGGCCCGTCGGCGGACGACGGTAGCTTCGAATAGACGGGAATGTCACGATCAGCGACGAAATCTTCTGTCAGGCGAGGCGGGAGCGGATCGAGCGATAGGCTCACCCTGCGCGCGCTTAACCGCGCCACGCTGGAGCGGCAGATGCTCCTGCGTCGTTGGCGGATGCCGATGCTCGACGCCATCGAGAGGCTGGTCGGGTTGCAGGCGCAGACGCCCCACTCGTGGTATCACGGTCTGTGGACACGGCTGGAAGGTTTTCAGCCTGAGCGCCTGGCCGAGTTGCTCACCAATCGCCAGGTGGCGCGCATCGCTCTGATGCGATCAACCATCCACCTGGTAACGGCCCGCGATTGTCTGTGGCTGCGCCCTCTGACGCAGCCCGCCATCGAGCGCAGCGCAAAAGGGTCCTTTGGCCGGCATTGGATCGGATTGGACACCGAAGCTCTCGTCGCCGCCGGTCGCGCGCTGGTCGAAGAAAAGCCGCGCACTTTCAGCGAACTCGGCAAGCTGCTCGCCGAGCGCTGGCCCGATCGTCCTCCCGCCGCCCTTGCTCAGGCCGTACGCGCCTGGGCGCCACTTGTACAAGCGCCGCCACGCGGCGTCTGGGGGATGAGCGGACCTGCCGCTCACACCACGGCCGAGGCCTGGCTGGGCCGCCCACTCGCGACCAATCCCTCGCTGGAGGAGATGATCTTGCGGTACCTGGGAGCGTTCGGTCCCGCCACCGTGAAAGATATGCAGACGTGGTCGGGATTGACCCGGCTCAGCGAGATTACTGAACGACTCAGGCCGCGACTCGCCACTTTCCGGGACGAACATGGCCGCGAGCTGTTCGACCTGCCGGATGCGCCGCGGCCCGATCCCGACGTCCCAGCCCCGCCGCGCTTCCTGTATGATTACGACAACCTGTTGCTCTCCCACGCCGACCGGACCCGCTTCATCACCAAGGAATACCACAAACAGGGCTTCACTATGGATGGCCCGATGCCCAGCATCGCGCTCGTCGACGGCTTCACTAATGGGACCTGGAAAATCGTCCGAAGCCGCAATACCGCAACCCTCACAATCAAGCCATTCACACGACTATCCAAGAAAGATACCGACGCGTTGACCGAAGAGGGCGCCCGATTGCTCGCCTTCGCCGCAGCGGACGCCGACGCCCACGACATCCAGTTCCCACCTCGCGGATGATCGGAAATTGTCGACCCGGGCGGAGTTGGTTATGCTGTGCTTTGGCGTTATAGAAAGGAGAGCAAAATGAATGTTAAGGATGTTTTCGCGGCGGCGGAGTGTTCCGGCGAGAAGATGCGGAAGATCAATCTCTTCGAAACGAAGAATTTCTTCTGCGACGTTTATTGCCTGGAACCCGGACAGGAGCAGAAGCTCCACGCGCACGAGGATGAGGACAAAATCTATTTCGTGCTGGCAGGGCGCGGATCGTTCGTTGTCGGAGATGAGACGCGGGAACTCCCGCAAGGCCAGATCGTGATGGCTCCCGCGGGAGCGCCGCACGGTGTGAAGAACTCCGGTGACCAGAGACTGACGTTGCTGGTGTTTATGACGCCGAATCCGAATTTCAAATGAATGGCGATACAGGCGGGAAAATGTCGGCTTCGAAAGAACACGAATCTTTTTCTTGATCTTTATGATCCGTTTGTTCTTCGTCCTCTTTGACGATATTAGTGAATATTCGTGTTTATTCGTGGCTGGCGATCTTTCAAACTCTCAAGACCCGAAGCCGAGCTTGCGGAACAGGCCGAGGCCTCCCCAGCTCTTCGCGCCGCTTTCTTCATTCTCCTCGACTTCGCTTGCGACGTTGAAGACGCGGCGCGACGGCAGTTCGATGGCGGAAAGCACACCGGTCAAATACGCGCCCGTATCGACGCATATCAGGCTGTCGCGCAGCCAGACCTCTCCGCGTTCGCCGAAGATCATTCCCGTGATCGTGTGGCCGAAGACGACAGTCTTGTCACTATATTCCATGAAGAATCGGCGGTTGCGCGCCCAATAAATCTCAGGGCTTTCGGGGGCTTCGCGCGGATGCAGGAAATCGCCGTCATCCCCTTCCGGCAATGACGCATGGACGTAAATGGCGTGGTCGTCTTCGTACCAGGTCGGCAGAGAGGCCAGAAAATCCCAGTGCTCTTCGGGGACGTCACAATTGCCCTCTTCGTCCATGTAACTTTGGAGGGTCTCAATGCCGCCGTTGTAATACCATAGCTCAGCCTGTTCGCCTTCGGGGTGTGAGAGAGCGGCCAGCATCATCGCTTCGTGATTGCCTCTGAGAACAATTACATTGTTGGGCGCCTCGCGCTTGAGCTCGATAGCGCGCGCCACCACGCCGCGCGAATTCTCTCCACGATCCACCAGGTCGCCAATCAGAACAAGACGATCTTCGCCCGCGCGGTATTCCATTCTCTCCAGCAGGAGATTTAACAGGTCGAGCTTGCCGTGAATGTCGCCGACGACTAAAGTTCTCATAGTTACTAATTTTATAGAATTATTGTTCGCGAGCGAAAGTTCGCGCGGGGGAAGACCATTATTGCTCAAAAGGCTTTCAAAAGAAAAATCGAAAAGTTATGATGACAAAATGCCATCGGCTCTAACCATTGCCAATCTCCTCACAGTTTTAAGGCTGATCCTGATACCCGTTTTTGTCACCGCTCTTTATTATCAGCAGTTCAGGTCGGCGCTCGCTGTCTTTCTCGTGGCCGCGGTTACGGACGGACTTGATGGACTGGTCGCTCGAAGCTTCAATCAGAAGACGCGACTCGGCGCGATTCTAGATCCGATGGCCGACAAGTTGTTGCTCGTGACGGCTTTCGTCATTCTCTCGCTGCCTAGATTCACTCTGACCGCCCCGATCCCGTTCTGGCTGACGGCGGTGGCGATCAGCCGTGACGTCATCATCGTGTTGGGCGCGGCGGTCATTAATATGACAACGGGATTCAGGCAGTTTCGCCCCTCGATCCCGGGCAAATTGAACACCCTCGTTCAAATCGTGATGATCGTTTTTTTCCTCGTGGCCAATGCCTTCGGTTCGCTGACGGAATATCTGCCGGTAGCATTTTACGCCACGCTCGCGATGGCGGTATTCTCCGGGCTTCACTACATCGCTCACATCAACAGATTGATGAACGAAGATCAGGAAAACGATCGCAAGTGAAAGAACCGAACTCCCAACAATGGCCGCGACAGGCGCGAAACCCCCTCGAATGGATGCGGTGGGTCCCTCTCGCCCTCCTGGTTCTGGTCTTCTGCGCCGCGGTTATCATCGGCGCCCGCATCATTTTGGTTCCAATGCTCTGCTCTCTGGCGCTGGCCTATCTGCTGGCGCCGGTGGTCGCCTGGTTTGAACGGCGCGGATGGTCCCGCTCGTCTTCGGTCCTGCTGACTATCAGCGCCGCGACAGTCACGCTGGCTCTTATTCTGATCTTCATCCTGCCCGGGCTCTGGGGACAGTTGGTGAAAACCTACAATCAGGTGGGCGAACTCCTGGGAAACCAATCGCCGATTACCTCGCTACTTGAAAAGGTAAAGCAAATCAGCCCTCGAATTTACGAATTTCTGAAATCGAAGATCGATAAGTCCGGCGAGTCCGATCTCCTTAATCGAGCTTTCAGTATGGCCGGCCAGTGGTTGCAGAAAGGACTGTTCGGCCTGGTCGATGTCACGGCCTCAATGCTGGACCTGCTGCTGATCCCATTCTTCGTTTATTACCTGCTGGCTGATTATCGCGCGATGCGCGCGCGTCTCGATATGCTGATACCTCCGCGCCATCGCGCGGTGGCCGCCACTTTGATCAGCCGTATTAATTATGTGATTTCATCATACGTGCGAAACCAATTGGCGATTGCCCTGATGATGGGAGTTTTGTATTCGATCGGGTTTGCTATAGCGCGCGTGCCGCTCGCCTTCTCAATCGGCATGCTTTCCGGGTTGCTCAACTTCATTCCCTACCTGGGCACTCTGACGGGACTCACCCTTTCGCTTTCATTTGTAGCCCTTGATGGAGGGGGAGTGGCCCGCATACTGGGCGTCGTCGTCGTTTTTATCCTGGTTCAGAGCGTCGAAGGATACTATCTGACCCCAAAACTCCTTGGTGGAAGTCTCGATCTCCATCCGATGTGGGTCCTGGTAGGATTAATGATCGCCGGCAGTCTTTTTGGCATCCTGGGAATTATTCTGGTCGTGCCGGTCATTGCCATAGCCAAAGTGGCTCTCGACTTCCTTGAAGATCTCTACCAACAATCCGACTTCTACCGCAACTCAGGTCTGGAATTGGTCACCGAACAAGGTCTTTCAGATCGCCCGCGCCGTACAATCATCACCACCAGCGAACTCCAATCCAGAATTAAAGATGGCGCTTCTTACTCAGAAAATAGAGAGGATTAACAGGATTTTCAGGTTTCAATCCAATTCACTTAAACCTGAAAAATCCTGTTAATCCTCTCTATTTCCAGTGTTTAACGATCTCTAAAGATGAATAGCAGTGATTGTATGTCCGCCATCAAAAAGTTTGACAATGATGCACTCAACTCTTATACTACGACTGCGTTTAGCGCATTGCTATTATTCTAAAAATACAGGTTTATCAGATTAACTCTTTGTCGCGGGAGGAAGAATGAGCAAGGTTATAGGAATTGATTTGGGCACAACCAACTCGGTCGTCGCCATAATGGAAGGCAGCGAGCCTGTCGTCATCACCAATTCCGAGGGCGGGCGAACCACGCCATCGGTTGTAGGATTCACCAAAGACGGCAACCGTTTGGTTGGTCAGGTGGCAAAGCGTCAAGCGGTCACCAACCCCGAAAACACTATCTACTCAATAAAACGTTTCATGGGTCGCCGATTTAATGAAGTCAGCGATGAGATCAGGCAGGTTCCGTACAAGATCACTCAGATTTCGAACGGGGACGTGCGCGTAGTGGCTGGAGCGAAGGAATATTCTCCGCCCGAAGTTTCGGCCATGATTCTGCAGAAGCTGAAGCAGGCGGCCGAAGATTATCTAGGCCAGAAAGTCACGCAGGCTGTCATCACAGTCCCGGCCTACTTCAACGATTCGCAGCGCCAGGCCACCAAGGACGCCGGCAAGATCGCCGGTCTGGACGTGCTGCGCATAGTCAATGAGCCGACGGCAGCGGCCCTGGCTTACGGTCTGGACAAGAAGAAGGATGAGACCATTGCGGTCTTCGACTTCGGGGGCGGAACGTTTGACATATCGATCCTGGAAGTCGGCGAGGGCGTGGTCGAGGTGAAATCCACCAACGGCGACACGCATCTGGGCGGAGACGACATTGACGAGCGGCTGATCCAATGGATCATCGATGAGTTCAGGAAAGACCAGGGCATCGACCTGTCGAAAGACAAGATGGCGTTGCAGCGTCTGAAAGAGGCTGCCGAGAAGGCCAAGATCGAACTCTCCTCGACAATGGAGACGGAGATCAACCTGCCGTTCATCACCGCTGACCAATCAGGGCCGAAGCATCTGGTGATGAAGCTGACGCGCGCCAAATTCGAATCTCTGGTCGACGACATTTTGCAGCGCACGCTGGAGCCTTGCCGCCTGGCGCTGAAAGACGCCGGGATGCAGGCCGGCCAGATCGACGAGGTTGTGCTGGTGGGCGGCTCGACGCGCATCCCGAAGATTCAGGAAATGGTCAAGACCTTCTTCGGAAAGGATCCTCATAAGGGGGTCAACCCGGACGAGGTCGTGGCGGTCGGCGCCGGGGTGCAGGCGGGCGTGCTTTCGGGTGAGGTGAAAGATCTGCTGCTGCTCGACGTGACCCCACTCAGCCTGGGCATCGAAACGCTCGGGGGCGTTTTCACCAAGCTGATCGAGCGCAACACGACGATCCCCACGCGCAAGTCCGAGATATTCTCGACGGCGACTGATAACCAGACGTCAGTGGAAGTTCACGTCTTGCAGGGAGAGCGCCAGATGGCGGGCGATAACCGCACACTGGGCAAATTCCATCTGGTGGGGATCCCGCCGGCCCCGCGCGGAATGCCGCAGATCGAAGTCACGTTCGACATCGACGCCAACGGCATCGTCAACGTTCAGGCGCGCGACCTCGGGACGGGCCGCGAGCAGAAGATCACGATCACCGCATCTTCGGGCCTGGCGAAAGAAGAGATCGACCGGATGATGCGCGACGCCGAAACGCACTCTGAAGATGACAAACGCAAGCGCGAGGTGATCGAGGCCAAGAACCGGCTTGATTCTCTCATCTACCAGACCGAGAAGACGATCACGGATAATCGAGAGAGGATTCCTGTCGGCCTGATTTCGGAAGTCGAATCCGCAATCGCGGAGGCGAAGAAGGTAGTTGAGGCGAACAACAGCGATCAGTTCCAGTCGCAGCTCGAAAACCTCACGCGCGTTTCGCATCGGATCGCCGAGGCGCTCTACCAACAACAGGCGAGTGGAGCGGCGTCAGACGCCGCCGGCGCGGGGGCGCAACAGCAGCCCGGCGGCTCGTCGGGTAAAGCTGGCGACGATGTGATTGACGCCGAATACATCGACGTCGATGAGAACAAGTAGGAGGTAGGGAGCGGGGAGTGGGGAGTGGGGAATGGGGACCAAATTTTACAAAGCCCCATTCCCCATTCCCCACTCCCCACTCCCTAAATCAAATGAAACACTATCGTCTTTTGAGCGACCTCGCGGCGCTCGAGCAGCAACTGACCCAGATAGTCAAAGGGGTGAGTGGATTCAGCGTCGAGCAGGCGCACGCCACCTGGTCGCCCCCTGTAGACATTTACGAAACCCCGGCGAGTTTCGTGCTGACCGCCGAAGTCCCCGGAATGTCCCTCGCTGAGCTTGACGTCAAGGTCGTGGATGACACGCTGATTCTGCGCGGCGCCAGGCGGTGGGAACGCGATGTGCAGGGCGAAAATTTTCACCGCCTGGAGAGCGCTTACGGCAAATTCGAACGGGCGTTCAAGCTCTCCCAAGAGATCGACGCCAATCGAATCACGGCCGAGTTGCAGCGAGGCCTGTTGAAAGTCGTTCTGCCAAAACGTTCCGGCAGGCGGATTGAGATCGCTACAGAGTAAGGAGTGGGGAGTGGGGAATCGGTAGTGGGGAATCGGTAGTGGGGGAATACGTTAAATTCCACTTCCCACTCCTCACTCGCTATTCCCCACTCGCTATTCCCCACTCCCGATTCATCTATGGTTCAACGCGAAGATTACTACAAAACGCTCGGCGTCAAGCGCGCTGCGACTCAGGAAGAGATTCGCAAGGCGTATCGCCGTCTTGCGCGAAAATACCACCCAGATCTCAATCCCGGCGACAAGTCCTCAGAGGAGAAGTTCAAACAACTCTCCGAGGCGTACGACATTTTGTCAGACCCGAAGAAGCGCGAAGTGTACGACAAATTCGGGACATACAATGACAACATACGCGATTCGGCGCGCGGCCCCGCCGGGACGGGGTTCGATTTCGATTGGAGCGTCTTTACAGGCGGATCCGGGGTTGGCTCGTCCGACGCGGGGACGGGCGCTGGAGCCGGGGGGAGTTCTGGCGCGGGTGGCGGTAGTTTCCGTGACATTTTCAGCGAGTTGTTCGGCGGCGGCGCGAAGGGCGGATCGAGCCGTTCGCAATCTCAAGCGCGTCGCGGCGCTGACATCGAAGTCCCGCTCGCGCTCAGCTTCGAGGAGGCGATAAACGGCCTGACGGCCAACATCAACGTGCGGCGGAGTGAAACCTGCGCGCGTTGCCAGGGGACTGGCGAAGCGGCGACGGGGTTGCTTTCATGTTCGGCCTGCAACGGAACCGGAAAGATCTCCGCGGGCGGCGGATTTTTGCGCTTCGACCAAAGCTGCACCGCCTGCAACGGAACCGGAAAACGCCGCCCGCCCTGCCCGAGTTGTCACGGTCGTGGCGTGCTGCCGAAATACGAGACCGTCAGGGTGCGCATCCCTGCCGGCGTTGACACCGGCTCCCGTGTCATTGTCCGCAATAAAGGCGAAGCCGGGCCGAAGAACGCCTCCCCGGGCGACCTATACATAATCACCAACGTCGCCCCGCACCGCATATTCACGCGCAAGGGCGACAACATATATTGCGTCGTTCCCATCACGCTGCCTGAGGCGGCGCTGGGCGCGAAGATCGAAGTGCCGACGGTGAGCGGCAAGGCCCAGTTGCGCATTCCGCCGGGCACACAATCCGGCCAGGTCTTCCGGCTGCGCGAAAAAGGCGCCCCGAGTTTGCGCGGCGACACCCGCGGAGACCAGTATGTTGAAGTCAAAGTGGTCTTGCCTCGGATCATCGATGAAGACTCGAAGAATCTGCTGCGCGAATTCGCAAAGCGAAATCCCGAAAATCCGCGCGTGGAGATGGGGCTTGAATGAGAAACACCTATGACCCTGAAAGACATCGGGCGCAAGCGTAAAACCAAAGGCTACACGATCAGCGCGGTGGCCGACCATTACGGAGTGCATCAGCAGACGCTCCGCCTCTACGAGCGCGAGGGGCTGCTCAAACCCTCACGCTCCGAAGGCAACGTGCGCCTTTACACCGATGAGGACATCGAACGACTGGAAGTGATTCTGAATTTAACGCGCGACCTGGGCGTGAATCTGGCCGGCGTCGAGATCATCCTCAACATGCGCGAGAAGATGGATCAGATGCAGCGCGAATTCAATCGCTTCTTCGAGATGCTGCGCGATTACATGTCGCAGAACGTCCCGCTCAAACAGGACCCGCAAGCCTACCAGGCCCTCGTCCCCACGCGCCGCACAGTCGTCGTTCGCTCATCGGCCAAGCGCGGCCCCAAAAATCAGAACACGGAAGAATCAGAAAGCTAACGGACGATTTCTACCGCCTGATTTGTACAAAAACATTGACGCCTTTACCGGCTGTCTGTATTCTCAGCCCTGCCATACGACTTGGAAAGTTAACCAACGCCACGCCAACCGCCAAGACGCCAAGACCGCCAAGATGGTCTCAAAGTGTTGG
>DASTMP010000289.1:0-10160 GCA_035714085.1 Blastocatellia bacterium | reverse complement strand
AACGTTTCCACCGTTCCGATTTCCGCCTCCCCGTCCAGACCTGTTACATAAGTCAGGACCTGTTTGCTGAGCGTCGTTTGCGGCGTCGAGCTGGTCCTCCGCTCGACCGAGATCACTTTGCCGAAGCTGAGCTGGCTGCTGCTGTCGGTCCCGATTGTCGTGGCCTCTTCGTAGTCCCTATTGACATCGTCATATTTGATTGTGTCCTCTTCCGTCGAGGCCTCAATCTTGCGCGAATAAACGTACTTTGTCGTGTCCGTCGTCGGATTGCCATCGGCATCGGTCTTGCCCAGCCACCATTCTTCTCTTTGCGTGAACTGCGGAAAGTCGCTAAGATGCCCCACCTGGTTTCTGCCGTAAGGGCTGTCCGTAGGGTCGACCGTATTGATCGTCATGTAGTTGTATTTCGTATAGGCTATCTCCGTGCCGTCGGTAATCATTTTGTCATTGCCGACCTTGACGGTCATGCCCATGCGGCTCGATATCTTGCGCGGCATCCCGTAGGAGCTGTAATCCTGGAACAAAAAACCTTTGCCTGTCTGCGGATAGTAAATGCGCCTCACCACCTGGATCTGCGAGTTGTTCGCCGGGGCGTCTACGGCCAGGCTGGGATCAAAGTCATACTTCAATGTGCTCGGTTGATACTCAACCCTGATGACTTCCTGCTGGACGCCGATTCCGTCCGGCGCCTTGATCGCCGCCAGCTCGCCCGCCGGATGGCCCTGAGCGGGGTCGGCCGTGTAATCGTTGTCCCCATAATAATGGAAGGTGACGTACCTCCCCAGCGTGTCGCGGACGGCGCTCAGCGCGGTGCGATGCCGAAACACTCGTTGACAAGTCCCTTCACAGTAATCCCTGTAGCTCATCCCGATCATGCCACCGTTCGTGCCGATCATGGCGGTCGGCAGCAAACAGCCGTTGACAACGCTGTAGATCATTCGGCTTCCGTCCGGGTAGAGCATCTCGCCGCTGATCGGATTGAAATGCAGGAAGGAGCCGTCGTCAGACTCGTGGAACCATTGGCCTTTCGCAGTATCATACTTGGGCGCCAGGCGTATCCGGGTGCCGTCACCCGCCACCAGCAGATAATCGCCCGGACTGTTGCCGCTCCCCATACCGCTGCCGTCGCCTGTAGCGGTGGCGTTGTAGTTGCGGATAATCTTGCCGTAGCCCATCGACCATCCCGGCCCCGGATACGCCCCGACGTAATTGAACGTGAGCTTCCCGTTGTCGGTATTCCACACGCGGCTATTGAGCGTCATGCCGATGTTGGCGCTCACGCCTCTGCCACCGACACTCACTACCGGCACATTGAACTGATAGTTGTCGCTGCCGAGATTTGTGCTGAACCGGGGATTGCCGACGGCGTTATTGAACTGCGTGGCGAGAGAACCGGGCGCCGGAGCCGGGTCCCAATCCAATACCACTCCATCGGCGCCAATCAGGTTTTGCTGCGCCTCGGGCACTCCGCCTGATTTCGGCGCGAACATGGAAGCCTGTTCGCCGGAGCAGTCGCCCGTATCGAGGTCCGCCTGCTGGTTCGATCCAGTCGGACGCCTCCCGGTCCGCACTTCGATCTGGATCGGCGTAAAGACACTGCCGGACTGAACCGTCACAGTTGTGGTCCCTACCGTCCAGGCCTCCACCTCGCCGAACGAGGACACGGTGGCGACGGCGGTGTTGGAACTGCTCCAGCTCATCCCGGCGCCATGGACAACCTTATTACTGCTGTCGAGAGCGACCGGCGTGAAGGTATAGCACTCGTCGACGAACATGACATGCTGTGTCGGACAGACCTGCAAGCTCGCCACCACTTGCGCTTGCGCCGCCGCGGAAACCGCCTTGCCCGGCCGTTTGCCTAAAGCCTTGATGAGGCGGTCGAACGTGCCGCCGTCCCTACTCGCGCCGTACCGGTTTGCGGCGGCGCTCGTATAGTCGCTCATCGCCCGCCAGGCCGCTTGCGCGGCGCGGGCGAGGCCGTCGGCCTGCGCAGGGTTAATCGGCGTCGCCAGTATTACAATCATGGCGATGACCAGCGCGCGGCGGAGTATGGGCGTGAGCCGCGCCAGGCCCGAACCGCGCCACGACTGTAACGCCCGTCGGGCTATGGCCCGTACTCTTTCTGGCAATAGTCCGGCGAGCTTTTGCCCTCCGAGACGCATGACGGCGCCGCCATGCGCCACGACTTTGAAAGTTGACTGAAAGACGGCGAGAAGAAAATGTCTGACAAACTGAAGTTTGTCGGAGGTCCTTGCAAGTAACCTCTTGCCGAAGACTACGACAAACTTCAGTTTGTCAGAAGTCCCCGCGAGTAGTCTCTTGCCAAAGCCTACGACAGGCTGGAGTTTGTCGAACGCCGCAGCCGCAATCCGGAATAACTCTCCAAGTCGTGATTCGATCTGATCATGCATTTGCGACATGACGCCAGCAGCGGCCATAGCGACCCGTCTGCGCGCCTGCCGCCAGTTGATCTGGAGCAGGAGAGCCAACACTCCACATGCGATCAATAAGGTCAATCCCGCGCGACCGAGCGGCCTCGCCAGCCATCGGTTTGGGGCGCTCGGCTGTGGCCGGATTGCCTTCGGGCCGGTGTCAGACCCCGGCGGTAGCAGCATTCCGCTTTGTTTGTTGGTGTCGGTTGGCGTGGATATATCCGCTGCGGCTTCCGGATACAAATACCGCCGTGGGATGATCTGCATGGGGGTCGAGGCGCTGCTCCACAGCAATTGGATCAGGGCTTCTCCCCCATCGTCGTAGTACTCTAGGCGAATGTCCACTTTCTCACCCGCTCTCATCTCAACGGGCGCGCTGCGAGTCTGTGGTTCGAATGGCGGCTGCCAGCGGTCGATCACCAGCCGGTTATTCACCCAGAGCCTGGCTCCGTCGTCGCTGTACAAGTAGAACGTATAGGCGTCGCTTGACGGCGCGGCGAGTTGGCCACTCCATCGCGCGCTGAAGCGGTCAGTCGGCAGCGCCGCATCCGGGCCGTCGCTGGCCCAGTTGAAATTGACGATGGCGTCGGTGCGTTGCAGAGACGGCTGACCGCTCAATGTCGTATTGCTGAAGTAGCGGGCTGTCAGACCTCTTGGCTTCGCATCTGTACCAGATTGATCAACGCCGCACGTTGAGATGACACGGAAAGACATTCACAACATTCACCAGGAGTACACCCTCGAGGCGGCCCAAATTGATGGATCGTAACCGTCTGACCTGCCACCGTAACGCTCCCAAACCGGCTGAGGCCAATCGCGAGAAAGGAGGTCCAGGCGATCTGGACCATGCCATCGCCGGAGCCGTTTGCTCCTGAGGTAACGGTGATCCACGATGAATTACTGGTCGCCGACCAGGAACATCCCGTAGCCGCCGATACATAAATGTCTGTCCCCCCGGCATATTGTTCAACAGTGTCGCTGGTAGGAGAAACCGTATAACCGCATTGAGTGATGGTGAAGACCTGCCCGCCAACCGAGATGGTTCCTGTCCGCGAACCGCCGTTGTTAGCTTGCACGTTAAAGCTCACCGTCCCACTGCCGCCGCCCGGGGGGCTAGTGGCTCCACCAGTTATGGTGATCCAGCCGTCGTTGTTTGCCGCATTCCAAAGGCATCCAGCGCCGGTCGTGACACTGAACGAGCCGCCCCCGCCACCGGTACCGTACAACCAACTGCTCGGACTGAGGGCGAATGTGCAACTGGCTTGATTCGGCGACTGGGTGACGTTTAAGGTGGCGAAGGTCTGCCCTCCTACCTTGATTGAGATTGAGCCGACGCGCTGCTGACTGCTGTTGGCGGTTACCGAATAGTTGATGGTGGCGTCACCGACGCCGTTCGTCGGTGACGCGGTGAGCCAACTGGTGTCGCTGGATACGGCGTTCCACGCGCATCCCGCGCCAGCCCTCAAAGCCAGCGGTCGGCTGCCGCTCCCTTGAGGGAAAGTATCGTTGGTTATGCTGAGAGAAAAACCGCAAGTGACCGGGTTCGGAGCCTGAGTAACGGTAAACGCCTGGCCGTTGACGGTAATCGTCCCGACGCGTTGCGCGCCGCTATTCGCCGCTACGGAGTAGCCGACCGTGCCGGCGCCAGAGCCACTCGCCCCCGAGGTGACGGTGATCCAGTCGACGTTGCTGACGGCGGTCCAACTACATATCGACGGCAGAGAAAAGTTGAAGGAGCCGGGTCCGCCGCCCTGTGGAGAAATCGCGCCGGTGGGGCTAAAAGCAGGCACACAAGATATTTCCTCGCTGGTTACCAGCCTGCCTCCGGTATAGACGTACTCTTTGAGCTTCGTATAGGGAGGATCGGTTGTCGCCGGCGATGCGACGTTTACACGACTGGCGGACGTGGCTACACGAGCAAGGCTCGACGCCGGTCTGATGGCTTGCCAAACACCGAGAGACGTCAGCGCGACGGCGCTCGACGTCAGCAGTAGAACCGCCAAAATGGCGCGCTTACTGCGCCAGCGCTCGTGGATGGAGTTCTTGCCGAGCCGGCGCGATGTATTGCTGTTTGAAACCCGAGAGATGAGCCTGGAAGCGACGAGATTAATCTTGCGAAGGGTGAACCGGGTAAACATGCGTTTTTCCTGTTGAGGGCGCTCGCAGGGTCATTGTCTCCGGCGATGCGCCAGACATCCGAGAAGAATGGATTTATAAAAAGATTGGGTTTATCAAGAAACGATGACGTGAGCGGGCGCAGCATAGTCATCAGATTTCTTATGGCCCCTTTGCTTGGGTGTTCGCAGGGCGCAAGCAGATGCGATAATTCCTCACTTACCCCCTGACCCAATATCAGTAGCGAACTCTGGACAACGCGTCACCGGGAAGCGAGTGTAGCCCTATATAGGGCTACACGCAAGAGAAAAATTGATCACTCCCGGTTTATTCGTCGCCTCGTATGCTGAACGCGGTCACATCTTTCACTACAGCGGCTTGCGGATGAACGAAGAATCCGCTCCTTCACGGTCGCAGTAGCAGCGCCGCGCGCGGCAGCAAGCGGCCTCTTCATTCAAGCGCAACCCGCTGTAAAGACACTGCTCGATTGCAAGTTATTTCCAGGATGGGAACAAGCGATAGCAGAGCGCCACGCGCCAGAGCGGCAATCGCCCACGACGCCTGAGCGGAAGGAAATCTCCCACGACCGGGGGCAAGCCAAGGTTTGCCTTAATACGGTGTGCGCTTATAATGCGCGCGCCCCAATACAGCGCAAGAGGAGTCCCCATGCCGAAACTAAATCAGATTGTGGCGATTGAGAAGAGCGTAAAAAGTCGGGTCTACGGCGAGATCACCGAGATGCACAAGCTGTCGCAGAAGCCGGATCTGTTCTCCGGATTCTCCAAGCAGTACCGCAAAAAAGACGAGGAAGGAGAGGATTATCCGCCTGAGCAGAAGCGCGTCCAGATTCTCGCCGACGAGCAACTCGCAAGCGCGGCCAAGCTCTTAACTGAGTTATTCGATGTGACGGCGACGAAGGATTGGGCCAATTGCCGAGCCGTCGCCGATGTCGAGATTGATGGGCAGGTGTTGATCGGAGGCGCGCCGGTGCCGTTCCTGCTGTTCCTCGAAAAACAAATCAGTGATCTTCACGCGTTAGTAGATAAATTGCCGACTCTGGACGAGGCTGAAGATTGGGCTAAACATGACGGCGCTGCCCTTTTCAAAACCGCCCCGATAGCCACGCATCGCACAAAGAAGGTGCAGAAACCCATCGTGCTGTATGACGCCACGAAGGAGCACCCGGCGCAAACGCAACTGATCACCGAGGACGTTGTGGTCGGTTATTGGGACACCGTCAAACATAGCGGCGCGCTGCCGGCGCCCCGCAAAAAAGAGTTGATGAGCAGAATTGAAAAGCTGTCGCAGGCCGTAAAATTCGCGCGTGAGAAGGCTAACGCCGCCGAGGCCGAGATGGTCAGCGTCGGCAAGCCGATATTCGATTATCTGCTACAATAGAGCTTCGGCAAGCTGAGATTGAAGCTTAGACTGAAACGTACAGGCTTGTAGGTTCGAATCCTACCTCCGCCATTACAAGTCATTGGGGCGGAGTGGCGAAACGGCAAACGCGGGAGCAATCCTGCCTGTTTTAAGCTCAGACTATCCGAAGAATCTCAGCATTCGTGATGGTCGCCGGATCAAACTCCGATGACAAAAGAACCGCAAACGCGGGTTTGAATCCCGCCGCCCGCTCCAACTTTTCTTATGCGGGCGTAGGCTAGCGATAGACCGGCGGTTATTAGATCTGAAGCGTCGGATTAAACGCCATCGGCGACGTAAATCGTCACAACCCGAGTCGGGGGAGTAAGGATAATACTCCCTCGACTCTTTCTCCATCGTTACCCAGCAAGATTTTCGTAATCTGCTGCCAGACAATTTCGCCGCTCCGAAGATTTACGCACGTCATCAGCGCTACGTTATCGCCGCTGGAGAAATAAAGATAATCACCCAGCCTGATCACCGCGCCGAAATGCGCTTGTAGGCGCGGGCTGCACCACAACTCTTTTACGGAAGTCTTCCCAAGAGCTTCATTGATTTGGCCGCATGAGAATGTTCGAGCGGTCGGCGAGGAGGCGAAGCCGTTGCTGACTGCGCTGCGTCAACCGATCGAGGATCTCGGCCTGTTTCACAAGCAGCCGTTCCCGATACTCTCCTCCTTCGTCGTACAGTAACCCTTCGGCGACCATCCTGAGGGCGTGGGCGAAATCGCCGCTGCGAGCGAAAGTATAGATCAGGTTATAACAAGCGCGAACGTCATGAGGGTTGAGTTCGAGCGCGCGCAGAAACGACTGGTGAGCCTCATCGGCGTGGCCGAGGTAGAACAGGCTGTCTCCGAACGTGTTCCAGATATCGGGCGAGATGGGATTGAGCGCCAGCGCGGCTCTACTCAGTTCCGACCCGGCGGCGTAGTCATGAATTTTCAATGTCAGGAATTTGGCGATTTCACCCAGCAACACCCAGTTGCGCGGCTGCCGCCTCAATGCCTCGCGGTATGCTTCCAATCCGGCCTCATAACGGCCTTCCTGTATTTGCGCCCGCGCCAGTTCTATCGGCTGAGCGAGCCAGTCGAACGACTCCTTGCCGAAGCGCTCGTGGAACCGGTCTATGACCTCCGGCGCAATGCGACGCCCGAGCAAACGAGTATAGATATGCCCGTTATCTTCTTTCGGCTCGATCCAGTCCAGCCGGTCTGAACCGGCGAAATAGGCTTTCAGAAGAGGGAAATTGACGCCGATCGCCGCAGAGCCCGCGAAGCGTTGATGTTGATAATCTTCCGATGACTGCGCTTCCTTCGCCAGACCATAATCGTTAATCAGAATCGTCCCGCTGTCGCGCAAATATCCTAACAGCCCTTCGAGGCATTGGAGAGCGCCGTAATTATGGATCAGATACCCGTTCTCGACGCGCAATGACGAAACGGCAAGTTCAGCGTAAGGTAATGAGCCCAGATCTACCGGACGATAATCAAAATCCAGAGAGAATAGATGGTAGAGATCTATCAGTTGCTGTTTCTCGTTTGGATCGGATGAGGCCGAGAGTCTAACCAGGTCTTCGGCGCCGAGCTTAGTATGATCCCGGATATCGATGCCGCGCGCCAGATAGGTCCGCAAACAGAGCTGGCTGATCTTTTCCCCATCCAGCTTCAGAACGGCTGCCGGCAATGAATCCAGGACATAGTTGAGAAATATGGCTCGGACGGCGCCCGACAGACTTTCCGCCGGGCCTTCCGTCAAATCAAAGCGCGGATTCATGGCGTCAACCAGGGATAAGCGATAGTGGCCCGCGTGTTGCTCCAATACCCGATGAGCTTCCAGGTGGTTCAGCATGCGCTCGGAACTGTCGGCCGCGATATAACAGAACCTCTGGTAATAGTCCCGGCCATGTCTCAGGCACAACTCGCGAAAAGTATCGAGGAAGTAGCGAGCGAAGAGACCTAATCCGACCCCGAGTTCGAGCGCGAAGATCCGCTCTTCGAGCCGGCCGTTTGCTTCAGCGGCCTGCAAGCCTGCGAAGAATATCTCCGCCGCATGCCCGGAGAGAGCGCCATCATTGTTGATCACGTATGGCACTTCGCCATTGATGAATGCCTGGCTGCCTCGCTGTTTCCAGTATAGCTGTCCGAGTTCCCAATCAAGGCTCTCCGCAAGCGGGACGAAGTTCTGGATCAAAACGCGGCCGGCTTGCGCCGCGGCCAGTATGCCATCAAGAGACTCCAACTTTGAGTATGAAGTGATCTCATCTGCGGAATGCCAATCGTTATCGCTCACATGTTAGCTCCTGCGCGGATAGTATTTCTCGAACGAAACTGAGGTAACCTTCCACTGCTGATTTAGGCGCTCAAGGCCGGCCCTGAATCCATAGCCGAATTTCGTTGTCGGGGGAACGATTCGGTATGACAAAACCAGATCGTCGCCACTAGCTTGAAGCACCCATGAATCTATTCGGACCACTCCGTCTTCATCGATCCAAGCCTGGCTTGCCTTATCCGGAACTTGATGGAGGAGATTTTCGGGCACACTCTTCGCGATCTCCTGCCTGGAGTTCTTTAAATAATCGTCAAGGGCGCGTCTGATCTCCTCCACATCCTGAGACGTGATGACGATTTCTCCACTTTCAAGTTCGACCTTTGTTTGCTTCTGTCCCCCAGACCCACTTTGATTGACTGTATTCATAACTTTGCCTTTCGGTGAACACACCGCGATCCCCAACACTCCAGCGATTATCGCTACCGGAATGACCAGGCCAGCCGTTTTTCCTAACAAACGTTTCATGTCGCGCCTCGCTTCTGACGCCCCTGCGCTCAAGGGCATTTCCAGTCCGATTTATTGATGGTCTTGGGATTGACCCGTTTTTCCGGGCCGGGAAAGGTATCCCCTGTTTGCGACGGTCGCCACGATGTCTTCCCCGTGACCGGATCCCGAACCTGAGTCAGGTTCTTCTTCTTATCAGCCGCGATCGGCGCCGGCTGTGGCTTCCCTGCTACCGGAGGTGGCGGGCCAGGATATTCATTCTGAACGAAATCGCGAATCGCTTTTTTATCCGGGACAACTTTACCTGCGGCGTCTTTGGTACGTAATGCAGACCTCCCTGGCAGTCCACGTTCTATCGTCCATAATTCGGTATTGTAGTATGCGTCATCCTCGGCAGGCTCAGGCCATCCCATACCTGCCGGTTGGTTCTGGTGCCAAATCTCATGGTAGAAAGTTTCCGCCGCATCCTCATTCGAGGTACCACTCAAAATCGTTATCTCTTTACTGGATGGATCCGCCGATCCTCCTCCCTCAAATCTCTTGGTCGTCCATTTCTTACCATCGAAGTACGGATCGTCGAAGTAGATCCGATCGGCCGTATTGACCGTGGTCTTACTGAGCTGCTCGACGATCTTCTTGTCATTCTTGCATAAGATTTTGAGGATGCTGGGGACACTCCATTTTTTAGAGCCTGCCCCTCCGGCCTGCCGAGGGCAACTCTGGACTGAAGAATCGACCGTTTGATTGGTGAAGAGCGGTCCGTCGGGCATATAACTACTCTTTCTGAGCCTCCAGTGATTGATCTACGGGTTCGGGGACTATGTAGTTTTCAAGGCGTCCGATCTTCGCCTCCGGATCGAGTTCGGATTGGTGGATGATATAATATGCCCAGGCTTCATGCTGATCGAAATTCTCGCCGTAGATCAACGACAGTTCAATATACGCAATGACCCCGGCTTCCGAATCGAGACCGGCGCGCTTCGCTTTATCGATCGCCTTCCGGATGAGCTGAAGTATCTGGTCGGCGCCACGCCGCCGGTAATTCCCAGGATATTTGCTCTTGAGATAGTCAATGGCTCGAGCTTCGAAATGACGCTGCCTGGATTCATTCAATACCTGCATCTGCTCTCGGCGAATCCGTAGCATATATCTCCGTTCTTCTATGTGGCAATTGATTGCAGGCCGCTCTGCTGGGGCAATGACCTGTTATCACTTTAGTTTCGCCTGCCCTGAGCGGGAGGATCACCCCGCCGCACATATTTCACAAAACGGAACGCCGCTGGCCGCCGCCTGTTTTAGCGCCAACGCGCCGGCCTGGTACTCTGTCGGCTTGACCGGCGTCTTCGGCGGCGGCATTTCTGGCTTCTCCCCGGGATCCGCCTTGTCCGCCTCCTTCGGATCTTTCGGCGCTTCCGGCGACGCC
>DASTMP010000288.1:0-12427 GCA_035714085.1 Blastocatellia bacterium | reverse complement strand
AAGCGATCGCGCCTAATGAGAGCAGCAACGCCCACGTGACCGCTCCCGCCAAAGTCCGGGCGAGCTGTTCAATGATTGATTGATTTCTGTTTTTCATCTTCAACCTCCTGTTTACTTCAGCGGAAGAACGGGTCTTTGTTCGATCCGTGGATTTCAAAGTGACAAGTGGTGCAATTGGCGTAACGCGGGTTGTTGATGTCGTGGAACGACGGCGTCCCCGTCCCGACGCCTGTTCCATTCGTGTCCGGAATGCCTGGCGTGTTCGAGTGGCATTCAAGACAGAGGAACTTGACGATGTTGCGCGTCAGCAATTTCGGATTGGTCGAACCGTGGGGCGTGTGGCAGGCCTGGCAGCCCTCGATCTTGACCGGGGCATGTTCATAAACGAAGGGCCCCTGTTTGTCGGCGTGGCATTTGACGCAGGTCGAATCGCCGCTCGCAGAATTGCGAAGCGACTTGCTCATGAATCCGCCGTGCTGGTTGTGGCAATCGGAGCATTTCATGCCGCCTTCGGGAACTTTGTGGTGGAACGGCTTCGCGAAGGTCGCCTTCTGCTCGGCGTGGCACTGGTAGCACATGTTCGGCTCCGAAGCCTTCAGCAAAAACTCGGTTCGCTTCGGCGCGTGAGACGAATGGCAGTCAATACAGGATACGCCATGGCGAAAATGTTCGCTGCGGCGGAAATTGAACCGCTCCTCGCTGCGGCCCTGCTCGCCTTCGTGACACTTCAGACATGTCGCCGAAGCTTCGGCCGACGACATAGTCTTGAAGGAAATCATCTTGGCGGCGGCGGCCTTGTCGGCGTCATTCATCAAGGCGGTCGCCTCGTCTTCTTTACCGGCCTCATTCAACTTCTGGATGCTTAGATAAAAGTCTACGTGGCCTTTCGCAGGGCCGTGACAGGCTTCACAGCTTCGTTTGTCAACGGGGGCGTTTCCCACGTTGGTTTTGTTGTGCGCCGTCAGCGCGTAATGAGTCGCCTCGGCGGCATGGCATTCGGCGCAGGATTCGCCGCCTATGTACTGGCTGGGGTCTACAGGCTGACTTTGTTTCGACTTCGCCGCGGTTTTGTTCTTGTCGGGCTTATCCTTGGGCGAATTGCTCTGGGCTGACGTTGCGGTCAACGCCGCGACTCGCGTCGAGATCGCAGGTGTCAGCGCCGTCAGAAAGAAGGTTATCACCAGGCTTAACTTCAGAGTTCGCATAAACTGCTCCTTGCGCAAAGAGTGGAGTGAAGGTTCACTGACTTATGTTCGTTCGTTACTGTTGTTGGTAAAGCTTAGCGCGCAACGAATCCTTGACTTCGATTCTCATCTCGAAAGCGTAGTCGGCCTTTCTGCGGGCGGAATCAAGGTTGAAGGCGCGCCAGCTTATCTTCGCTTCGGCCAGCGCGGCTTTCACGCTCCTTGTGAGTGGTAATGCGCCATTCGGCGTACCGGGTAGTCATGCGCAGCGGGGTAGACAGCCTGGCATGGCAATTCACGCAATTGTTATCTCGCAACTCGACCAGGGCGTCTTGTGGGGCAGATAACCCAGCCGTGTCGCCGGAAACGCTCGCAACACTGAAAAAGATGAACAATCCGACCATAGATAGTTTCTTCAGCATAGTCTGCATCCGTGTTGTACAAACGGTTTGGTAGCGGAAGCGGCTGCGCCGCGTTGATTACTCGGAATTGCGTAATTTTCAGCACAGGTGCGGAAATTTTCACTGCAGGTTGCAGATAAATCCCAACTGCGTTCTTGCAAAAAAGAGCGCCGCTCAATTCAATCTTAACCGGGAGGTTAGGAACAGTCTGTGATTCACAACACTCGTGGTTGTGATCCAGCGCACAGACGGCCGTGAATCGAGCGCCATTCCGCATGACGCGCCGTTGAAAGAGCAATCGCTGTTCCACTCACCCCGACAGAGATTCATGAGCGTCCGGGAGTGGCCTGATACAACTCGACCGCGTGCAAGTGGATGATCCGCCCTGTTTCCGGATTTGTCTCTGGCGTGACTCGGTAGGTCTCTCGCCGCACTAGGTACCCTTGCAGTTCCAGGTCCGACACCCGGCGGTGGAACGTATCCGCATCCCATTCACTCACCAAGATCGCATTGCTCGCAGTCTTGCCCTCATCTACGAAGGCATCGCCGCAATCCGAACCGTCTATTGCTATCAAGGATTTCATCGATCTTCCTCCTTACTCATTTCTTCCGTCAGAGTATTGCAACTTACAGGCCGACGTAGTCGATGGCGCCGGGACAGGTTCTAAACCCGCAGATAGGCTCTTCCGGTGTGTGATATTTCCCACCGATTGCGGAAAAATCCCAATCCCGTGGGTTTGAGCGCTTATTTCATTGCGGCTTGCGATATAGCGATCCCGACTTACATCGCTGGCAAGGGAATTGCTCGGAGGAAATCGGGCTGAAGAAACTCGAAGGGATGGGGCTGACATACCCGATAGAAGAATGACTCCGAACGAAAAAGCATCACTGCCTGTCTTTCCACCCTCACAAGCGGACGAATGCGCGCCGCTCCTCACATGGGAGGCGCTCTTTGACGCGATTGAGGACGGCGTCTGCGTGCAATCGATCGATTCACGCATCGTGTGCGCCAACAGAGCCTTCGCTGACATAATCGGGGCGCCGCTGGAACAGGTCATCGGACGCCCATGCTCCGAGGTCTTCGGCTGCGCGAATGAGACCGGGGCCATTCCGCAATTCTGCGCCCGTTTGTTGAGCGACGAGACTGGCCGCGCCGAATACGAAGAGATCGGCGGCAAACGTCCCGGACAGCGTCTTCGTTCTCGGGTTTCGCAGGTGCGCGACGATTCGGGAAAGATCATCGCTTATCTGATGGTGGTGCGCGACATCACCGAGACTGTGGCGCACGAACGCGAAATAAATCGTCGCCAACAGTCCGCGCGTTTTGGGGAACTGGCCGCCAGCCTGGCGCACGAAATTAAGAACCCTCTTGCGGGGATTCAGGGAGCCGTCGACATTCTGATTCGAAGGCGCAATCCGAATGATCCCGAACGCCAATTGCTCGAAGGCGTGCGAGGCGAGGTCGGGCGGATAGACGCGATCGTCCAGTCCATGCTTGATCGCGCACGGCCAGGCGCTTTCAATTTTCAGCCGGCTTCTGTGAACGCGGCCGCCCACCGCGCGGTCACGCTCGCCGGCCATCAGGCGAAAGCGGCTTCAACGCGCGGCCGGCAGATAAAAATCGAATTCGTCGCTGATCCGTCGCCGATCGTCATGAGCATTGACGGGGAGCAGCTCGAAGACGCCGTGCACGGGTTGCTCACCAACGCCATCGAGGCCATAGACGGCCATGGGGCCGTAATCGTGCGATTGGGCGAATGCGACAATGAGGATGGAACCGGCAGGGAAGTGGTCATTGAAGTCAAAGACAGTGGCCGGGGCATATCCGAGGAAGACCTGGCGAGAATCTTCAGTCCCTTCTTCAGCACGAATCCCAACGGCGCGGGATTGGGGCTGTCCGCGGTCAAACGCGTCGCCCGCGCGCACGGCGGGCGAGTCGAGGTGAGTTCCACTCCGGGCCTGGGCTCCACCTTCACAATTCGGCTTCCGCGCCAATAACCGCCGTCTATCCTTTTTCTTTTCTTCATTCATTGATGGGTATCTGTCACGCTCGGTAGCAGTCGATCCGACGGCGTCCGCGGATCTGCCTGGAAGCCCGAGCAAAATTGCGGCGAAGAGAATCATTCCGACAATTGGCAGGGCCACCGAAATTATAGGTATGTTCAAACTCTGTAAGCTTTCGGTAGGCAGGCTTGACGCATCAAATAGGATGTCAAAACAATCCGTCGAAGGCTTACTTTTCTTCTTCTATACCAAAGAATCTGGCGGATTCTTTCTCTCCCTAATTCACCGGATCTGCCATCTATCAATAGATAGATGCGCTTCTCTGATATTCGTCATAGACTCCAGCCTATCTAATCGCAGGCCTAAAATACTTACCATTGACCGATTGTTTGGCCCGGAACAGATCATTACTCTGCCGCCGGAGGAACAATCACTATGAACAGAAGAACACTGAAGGCGCTGCAAATCCTGGCGTCGACCGTCGCGCCTTTATTTCTCGCGCCCTACGCCGCAGGGCAATCAGCCGGAATATCTGATTTTTGGTCGCTCATCCGCTTCACAGCGCTTAACGAGGTGTGGCCTTCGGCGACGGTCGTTGGAATGAGTGGCTCGCACGGCGAACAGGTTCGCCTGCTTCAGAAGAGCAACAATGCCGGCGCCAGAGCGCGATTGCCGGAGGCGTATCTGGAGGACCTGAGAATATCAGGACAGCTCGCCAGACATCAGATCGGAGGGTATTCAGCCGTTGAAGTCAGCGCGCCCGAAAAAGCTGGTTTGGCCTTCATTGATGACACGACCGTCTGGGTTTTGCTGGCGGAGGGCGTCAACGCGCTTAAACTGCTGAATGAAGTGGCCTCTGGTTGGAAGGCGGTGAAAAAATGAGCGGATTGGCTGTTCAAGTCGAGAATCTGACCAAGAGCTACGGCACAGTCAAAGCTGTGGCTGGCATCAGTTTTGAAGTCCGCGCCGGTGAGATCTTCGGAATGCTTGGCCCCAATGGCGCAGGCAAGAGCACGACGCTCAGCGTGCTACAAGGTCTGCGTCGCGCGGACGGCGGAGAAGTGAACGTGCTTGGGTTAGACGTGCGATCACATGCTGTGCAAATCAAGCAGCGGATCGGAGTGCAGTTGCAGCGTACCAGCCTGTTGCCAAATCTGACGGCGCTGGCGCAGGTGGAATTGTTGGCCAGGCTTTATGGACGCGCCATCAGCCGTCGTGAGGCGATGAAGTTACTGGAGCGGGTCTCTCTCGATGAAAAAGCTGGCGCGTTGCCCAGCAAATTGAGCGGCGGCCAGCAACAACGGCTGGCGCTCGCGTTGGCGCTGGTCAACGATCCGACTCTGATCTTTCTGGACGAACCGACAGCCGGGCTTGACCCGCATGCCCGGCGCGAAGTGTGGAACAT
This sequence comes from Blastocatellia bacterium, assembly GCA_035714085.1. Lineage (GTDB taxonomy): Bacteria > Acidobacteriota > Blastocatellia > RBC074 > RBC074 > JAJVID01. The sequence goes on along the minus strand of DASTMP010000288.1, from coordinate 7,433 downwards.
CTTCCGCAGGTTGCATGATGAAGGGCGTACCATTGTGATGACAACACATTACCTCGAAGAGGCCGAAACCCTCTGCCAGCGTGTCGCCGTGATCGATCACGGCAAGCTGTTAGCCATGGACACTCCCCAGGCGATCATCAACGGCGCCGACGGAAGCGCCAGTCTTGAAGAGGTTTATCTGCAACTCACCGGGCGCAAAGTTCGAGAAACTTAGGAACATTGAAAGGGTTGACATGGTTGACACGAAAGATGAAAGAGTTGATATGAGAGGGGTGATGCTGGTTGTGCAATCCCCAGATCGGGTTTCAGAGGTGATCCGGCGAACCCTGCAATTCACTATCGCGCTTTTGCGGGCGAGCCTGGCCGATTGGAGGTCGAGTCTGATCACTCTCTTCGTTCCTTTGCTGATACTGTCGATGTTCAAGATCCTGGAAAGGTCCGCCGCGCCCGGAGGGACAAGCCGATTGAACCTGGTCTTTCCGTCAGTGGTCGGCCTCACGGCGATGCTTGGCGGGCAGTCTGTGATGACCTGCTTGATCAGTTGGCGACAGCAAGGTTTTTTTCAGCGCCTAGCCTGCGCCCCTGTGCCGTTAGGCGCGTTGGTGGTCGGGGCCGGATTAACGCAGGCGGTGATCAGTACGATACAGGCGGTGGTGGTGATCGTGTTCGGAGGCCTGGCGATGGGGTTGTCAGTAGATCCGGTCAGCGCCTCGGCGGCCACAGGCATTCTGATTTTGTGCGCGGTCTGCTTTATCGCTTTTGGCATGCTCGTGGCCAGCCTGTCGAACAAGGCGGAGAATGGAGGAGCAATCTTCATGTTCACCCTCCTCCCAATGTATTTTCTGGGCGGCGAGTGGTTCAATAACACTTTGCCGCCGGCGCTAAAGGCAGTCGCAATGTGGTTGCCGACCACCTTAAGCAATGCCATGCTCAACCCTCTGATGTTGCCTGGCGCGGCGCAGTCCGGGCTGTTGAAGCCACTGTCAGGGCTGCTGATCTATATCTTCACTTTTGCCGCGCTGGCCGCCTGGAGATTTCGCTGGGAGTAATCGCTTTGTTGATGAAAGCGCTCGACAGACTCGATCAATGGGGCAACAGGCTATATCGGCTCGATCCTGACCGCCTGGAGCGTGAACTGCCTCTCCGCACGCAGCTTCTACGGCGGATACTGGTTTTTGTCGCGCTGGGTTGTGGGCTCTACCTTATCCTGGGCGCCGCCGGCATTGTCAGAAGTTTCGTTTTCCCGTTTGACGCGTTTGAGTTGTTGGCGGCGGTAATTGTCTGTGTGTGGCTTTCGCACAGGGGGAAAATTAGCTCGGCCACCACGCTCCTGCTGGTCATCAGCAGTCATCCGGCCAGTTTCCTGACTGCGCAGTACGGCCTCGATAGCCCGGCGGCGGCCTTGCTATTACTGACGATTCTGTTTTGCGGGCTGTTCGGCGGGTATCTGTTAAAGACCTGGGTAGTCGTTTGCTGCCTCCTTCTGGCGTACATCGCGGCGGTTGAGTGGGTCCGAACGATCGGCGCCGGGCAGAAAGCGTTGGTTCAGGCGCTGCTTTTCTGGTGGTGGGCGTCGGCGGCTACGGCCTGGCTGGTTTCATTGTTCGCGCGCCATCTGGAAGGTATTCTCGAACTGAACCACCAGGCCGAACAGCGTCGGCATGTGGCGGTCATTGAAGAGCGCACACGCATCGCTCGCGAAATCCACGACACGCTCGCACAAGGGTTCACTGGCATCGTCGTGCAATTGAACGCTGCTGAAGAGATGATAGGCGTAGATGAGTCGAAGTCCCGGCAGCATCTGGATCAAGCTCGTGACCTTGCCAGGGCCAGTCTAAACGAGGCGCGGCGTTCGGTGTGGGCGTTGCGTCCCGAATCGCTCGATCAGTCAGATCTGGCTCAGGCCCTGGAGGGCATCGGGCGACAGGCGACTGCCGGTCTGAAGATTCCGGTTGAGGTCCGGCTGAGCGGCGCCCCGCGCCCTCTGGCGGCGGAAGCGGAACTCAATCTGCTGCGCATCTGCCAGGAAGCGGTCACCAATGCAGTGCGACATGCGCAGCCACAGCAGATCGTCATCAGCCTCAGTTATGAACCCCGGTCGTTGCGCCTGGAGGTAGTGGATAATGGGGCGGGGATGAGTCAAGACATTCTCGCCAAACGTCAGGGACTCGGTCTGACCGGAATGCGTGAGCGAGCGCAGCGGCTTCATGGCCGTCTCGAGATAGAAAGCGAAACCGGAAAAGGAACGATGGTAAAAGCCACCGTCCCACTCGACTGAGGAGACCCGCATGGATAAAACGAAAACGATTCGCGTGCTGCTGGCAGAGGATCATGAGGTCGTGCGCGACGGGTTGGCCGCGATCATCGATTATCAAGCGGACATGACAGTAGTGGGCCACGCCCGCAACGGCGAAGAAGCGGTGGAACGCTTTGCCGAGTTACAGCCGGACATCACGCTGATGGATCTGCGGATGCCGGGGATGGGTGGGGCGCAGGCGATTGAGGCGATTCGGAAGAAATTCGGCGACGCGCGGATCATCGTTCTGACGACTTATGACGGCGACGAGAACATCTACCGTGCGCTCAAGGCCGGAGCCAGGGGGTACCTGCTCAAGGATTCAGGCAAAGATGACCTGTTGAGCGCCATTCGCGCTGTGCATGAAGGCCGAAGCTACGTCCCGCCGGAAATCGCGACACGGCTGGTGACTCGCACCCAGGCCGGCGCGCCTTTGACAACGCGAGAGATCGAGGTCTTGCAATTGATGGCCAAGGGTAAGAGCAATAAAGAGATCGGCGCGGCGCTTTTCATCTCCGAAGGCACCGTAAAAACGCACGTCAACAGTATTCACGAGAAGCTCAGTGTCAGCGATCGCACGGAAGCCGTCATTGTGGCGCTCAAGCGTGGGATCATTCATCTTTGACCTGAGTCGTTACGGTCTTAAAACACCTGCCTACACCGAAACTTCAATCCCGAGGATATTCGCAACTGTAGTTCATCAAGCCAATAGTGGCGCATTGATCGACGCCGAAGTGGTGATGATTGATGAGTCCGTGCTGACCGGCGAGTCCGCTGGCGAAGGGACTTGAAAAAGCAATATATTTTCTGCATTTTAAATTTGACCGTGAGCAACACTTGGTTAGTTTTAACAACATACTTGATGAATAGACACCGATCGAAATTTACACTAGCTCTAGCAGGCTTCATTCTGATAGCCGTCGGCAGCGATGGCCATCTATCGGTGGCGCGAACGGCGTGGCGCGTTTCGCAATTTGAAAACGTGCTCGGCACTTCGCTCGAATTAAAGTTCGCCGTCGATTCCGACAAGGAAGCCGCGCGCGCCGGAGCCGCCGCGCTGGCAGAGATCGAACGCCTCGACCACATCCTGAGCGGCTACGAGCGCGAGAGCGAATTCAACCACTGGCTCAGCGCGTCGGGGCATCCTGTGCGCATCTCGCCGGAACTGTTTGAAGCGCTGAGCATGTTCGATGAGTGGCGAGCGCGGACGAGCGGCGCGCTCGATCCGGCGGCGCAGGTCGTGACGGACCTTTGGCGCCGCGCCGCAGCGGAGCGGCGCACGCCGAGCGACTATGAATTACAAGCCGCCGTCGCGACGATTTCGCAGCCGCATTACCGGCTCGACGCGGCTACGCAAACAGCGACGCGCCTTGACAACGCGCCGCTGATTCTCAACTCCTTCGTCAAAAGCTACATCGTTAATCGCGCCGCCGACGCCGCGATGCGAGCCGCGCGGCCGCGCGGCCTGGTCATCAACATCGGCGGCGATCTGGTGGTGCGCGGCGCGCTCGCCGAAACTGTGCGCATCGCCGACCCGAAGGCTGACGCCGAAAACGACGAGCCGCTCGCGCGCTTATTGATCCGCAACCGCGCCGTAGCCACCAGCGGCAATTACCGGCGCGGCGTTGAAATCAACGGGCGCTGGTATTCTCACATCGTTGACCCTCGCACGGCATTGCCGGTTGATCACGTCATCAGCGCCACGGTCGTTGCGCCGCAAGCGGCGGACGCGGGCGCGCTGGCGACGGCCTTCTGCGTACTGACGCCGGAAGAAAGCCTGCGCCTGGCGGCGTCACTGCCGGAAGTCGAATGCCTGCTGGTCACAAAAGACGGCGAGCGCGTCGAAAGCAAGGGCTGGCGCGGGCTGGAAGCGCCCCCTGCGTCTCGCGCCGGCCCGCTTGCCACGACGTCGGCGCCGCCGCAAGCCTGGGGCCAATCGTTTGAGCTGATCATCAGCCTTGAGTTGGCGCGGATCGAAGGCCATGGCTATCGGCGGCCTTACGTCGCCGTGTGGGTCGAGGACAAAGACCGCTTTCCGGTGCGCACTATCGCGCTGTGGTATCAGAAGCCGCGCTGGCTGCCCGAATTGAAAGCCTGGTCGCGCGCCAACCGCCTGCATGCGATGGCTGGAACCGCGGACCTTACCGCCTCCGTTTCGAGCGCTACGCGCCCAGCGGGCAAATACACGCTCAAATGGGACGGCAAGGACAACCAGGGCAGACTGGCGCCATCCGGCAAATACACTGTGTTCATAGAAGCCGCGCGCGAACACGGCGCTTACCAACTGATGCGCCAGGAAATTGATTTCAACGGCGAGCCTAAACAATTCAATCTGACTGGCAATGTCGAAATTGCTTCCGCGTCGCTTGATTACCGCAAAAAGAGTCGTTGAGACGTCATCTGTCAGGCCTCCACCCGTGGACGCGCTCTATCGAATGTTTCGGCAAATTCCTGTAGTAACGCCGGATTAGGCGACCTCCATCAAGACAAAGGCCTTATGCGTTCAATGCGCCTTTGGGGCATACCAGGCGCGAAAGCTCAATCTATCAAGCACAACTTTCTAACAACAAACACGTTTTTCAAAACTTCAATGAAATCGCAGCAACATCAATTGATAAACGCAAACTTTCACGCTGACACCGTTGGCGCGGCGGCGGCGCGCAGGTGGCTGGTTCTCAAACGTCGTCTCGCGTCGCTTTCACGTTGGCTGCACATTTACCTTTCGATGGCGAGTTTCGCTATTCTGTTTTTCTTCGCCGTGACGGGGCTGACGCTCAATCATGCGGAACGCTTCAGCGCGCAACCGCGCATCGCACAGATCAAAGGCAAGGTCGAAATAAACTGGATTAAGGTCGAAGACGCCGCCGTTGATAAGCTCGCCATCGTCGAACACTTGCGTCAGGCGAACGGCATTAATGGCGCGCTGAGCGATTTTCGCCTCGACGAATCGCAGGCGGCAGTTTCGTTCAAAGGGCCTGGATACGCCGCGGACGCCTTCATCAACCGCGAGACAGGCGAATACGAATTGACCGAAACGCGCAGCGGTCTGGTTGCCGCGCTCAACGACCTGCACAAAGGGCGTGACACCGGGCGCGCGTGGTCGTGGCTGATTGACGCGTCGGCGGTCTTGATGACGCTGGTGTCGCTGACCGGGCTGGTCCTGATCTGGTTTGTCAAAAGGCGCCGGCTGAGTGGCTTGATGCTGGCGGGCATGTGCGGTGTTGTTTGCTATTTGATCTATCTTTTTCTGGTCCCGTAAACAGTTGGTTGCTGGAGTATGCCTCTTCAAGCCTCCGCTCGGCAGATCCTCTTCGCCGCTATAGCGGTGACGATCGACAACGATTCGTTAGGATCCTCATCGCGCGGGGGTGGTGAGTCTGGGCTTCCGGCCATCGACTGGTAGATCTCGACAAATTCAGCTTCAGGATGCGTCGGTGAGATGGAGTGGGCAACGGCGGCATGCCGTGTTAAGAGAGGAGTAATCAGGCCGCGGTGGTCTTTAGATCAGCAAAGCGTCGAGTCTTCTGATTCTGCCGCCAGGGATCGTCTACATCGAGCTCGCCATGGGTCACATCGGTCATCGGGTGAAGCATATGTTGAACCGCCGGCAGAGAGCTTTGTGCGAAAGCAGGACTGATTTGCCGGAATCCGAATCGCCAGTGATACAGAGCATACCACCGCGCGGCAGCATGAAACTGATGTCTTGCAGCTCCTGCACATCATCAAAGCTGATTGAGACGTTGCGAAATTCGATCGCAGGTGTCTGTTCGAGGTTCATAGGAGGGGCTCCATCGAGTAATACCGTTTTCAGATTTCCGAGCCATTTCCAATCGCGCCAACGGCCGCTCCTTCGAGTTTCTTCAGGCGATAGCGCAACTGGTCACGCGAAATGCCCAACAACTCAGCCGCCCGGGTCTGATTGCCGACGCTGCGCTTCATCGCTTGCTCGACCAGACTCATCTCCACCGATTCGAGCTGAACACCTTCGGGCGGCAGACGGAACGGCTTGTCAAGACTCGTGTCCGTGGCCTTCTGGGCGGCAGCCTTGGCTCGCGTCATCACGGCTTCTTGCGGTTGCGCGGCGGACAACGCCTCGGGCGTGACGTCGCGCGGTAGCCAGTTCGCTGTGATCAGATCGCCATCTTCGAGGATCATCGCACGCTCGATCACGTTGCGCAGTTCGCGCACGTTGCCGGGCCACCTGTAGCGGCGGAAAATCTCAGCCACTTCGGGTGTGACTCCGCGGATGCGTTTCCTGAGCTTTTCGTTGAAGTTTCTGATGTAATGATCGGTGAGCGTCAACACGTCGTCGCCGCGCTCGCGCAGCGGCGGCAGATCGATCTGGATGACGGAGAGACGGTAGTAAAGGTCGAGTCTGAATTCCCCGGCCTCGCTTTCGGCCTTCAGGTCGCGGTTGGAAGCCGCAATTACGCGCACGTCGAGCGGCAAATCTTTCAACCCGCCGACGCGCCGGAACGCCCCTTCTTCGAGCACGCGCAACAGCTTCGCCTGCAAGCCGATCTCAAGTTCGCCGATCTCGTCAAGGAAGATCGTCCCGCCTTCAGCCTGTTCGAACAATCCCTCCTTGCGGCCCTTTGCGTCAGTGAAGGCTCCTTTCTCATAGCCGAAGAGTTCACTCTCGATCAGCGTCGAGGGAATCGCCGCGCAGTTAATGGCGACGAATGGCCTGTCGGCGCGGCGCGAGCCGTAATGAATCGCTTTGGCGACGAGGTCCTTGCCAGTCCCGCTCTCTCCCTGCAGCAGCACCGATGAGGCCTCGCTCTCGGCTACTTTGTGGGCAAGCTGAATCATCCTCTTCATCGCCGGCGACTGGCCGACGATCTGATCGAAGCCGAATTCGCGCGCCCGGTCGCGGCGAATCGAATTGATCTCCTTGCGCAGCTTGCCGGCCTCGATGCCGTTGCGTATCGTCACCTGAAGCTCGTTCAGGTTGACCGGCTTGCCGACGAAGTCGTAAGCGCCGCCGCGCAGCGCCGCGATCGTGTCTTCGACGAGCACGTTGGCCGTGATCATAATCACGACGGACTGCGGCTGTTGTTTCTTGATCTCGCGCAGTGCGTCCAGTCCCGAACCGTCGGGCAGGTTAATGTCGAGCAGGACGACCGCCGGCCGCTCC
>DASTMP010000287.1:0-2497 GCA_035714085.1 Blastocatellia bacterium | reverse complement strand
GTGCCCTCTGGCCGCCAGCCTGGTTCCAAGCTGTTCTGCAAATGTTTCAAAACCACCATAATTCGCTGGAATGCCGCGAGTTCCCAAAATAGCTATTTTCATATGAGTGATGGTTGTTTTTTGATTCTTTACAGCGGTTTGCAATTGAATGGAGAGGCCGCTTGCTTACGCGCGCGGTACAGTACCGCGACCGTGAGGGAGCGGACTATTCATTCATCCGCAAACCGCTGTAAAGTCATCCAGACTGCTATTAGTGAGAGAGCGTCTCCGCTATTCGAGCAGATAATAACTCCGCCCGTCTTCCATCAACAGGTCGGTCGCCAGATAGCCTTTGGCGAACGCTTCTTCAAACAATGCGCGAGTATGCAGCCGCCATTCGAGCGCCAGATTTCCGTCTTTGGCTTTGAGGCTTTGAAAATCGGAGGGTATTTCAATGAGTATGCGCTCCTCTCCGGCCAACGTCATTGTCGACGGACGAAGCGGTTCGCCAGTAACCGGAGGGTTGAGCTGCCGAACGCCCTCGGCCATCAACGCCGAAGCGGACGAAACGCCTGCTTCGCCGCGCAGTCTCGCCTCGACCCGGGGGCTTGCGATGCGCCAATCGACCTGGAAGCGGTCGCTCGGCAATCCGGCGTTCAATTTGTCGCGCATTGCGCCGTAGAGATTTCGCAGGTAGACGCCGCAGGTCGCGCCGAGCTTGTGGAAGTTGAATCTGGCGTTGCGGCTCTCCAGGGGATCGAAAGTCCAGGTGATCAGATCGATTCCCTGAGCCAGAACGATCTCGCGCTGCTTCAGTTTAAGCGCGTAACCGACGCCGCGGTCGCGGTAACCGGGCAGCGTCCCCGCGATGTGCGAGCAATGCTTCACACGGCCGTCAGCCGTCAAGCCGACAAAGCCGAAGACAAAGCCGACCATTCGCTCCTTGTCTTCAACAAGGTCGAACGCGCCGAGCATCACGCCGCCGTTCTTGTGCGCCGTCATCAACATCTCGAACCCGAGGATCTCGATGTCCTGCGCCCCCCAGATATCGCGCTGGAGTCGCTCGACTGCATGATATTCGTCTTCTGTTTTGACCGGTCGGATCTCTATAGCCATTTGTTTTCCAAAGAGAGACTACGGCAAGCGCCTGGTAGGTAACAAGCCTAGCCGTGCGCATGAAAGACCCTCATGAAGAATTTGACGCCAGGTATGTAGTCACAAGTTTTTGCAAAAAAGCTCTGTGCAGAAGTTCGGATCTTAACGGCGGCGCTTTGTTCCATTGGCTCAGCCAATCATGGCGGAAGGACTGGCTTAGAAGGTCCAGAGTTCAACTATCCCCTATTGACAGCCTATAAGAGGGCGCCTATACTCTTATAGTTGATCTATAAAGAAAAGAAAGGAAAGGAGTCCCATGGGGAAAGACAAGGCTGACCTTCTGCCGGGCACACTAGATTTGTTAGTCCTCAAAACAGTGGAGACGATGGGCCCGATCCACGGCTGGGGCATCGCCAAACGCATCGAGCAGGTCTCCCAGGATCTGTTGGAAATGAAATACGGGACCCTGTATCCCGCGCTCATGAAGCTGGAGCAGAACGGCTGGATCTCGTCGGCATGGGGAATCTCGGAGAACAACCGCCGGGCGCGCTTTTATTCCATCACCAAGCAGGGGCGGAAGCAGTTGGCGCTCGAAGCAAAGAATTGGGAGCAGATGGCGACGTTCATCGCTCGTGTACTCGGCGGCGCCCGATAGGGAGGATCAACATGGCGAAGTTCCGTTCCCTGGCTTCTAGATTCTCCGCCCTGTTCCGGCGGCGGGAGTTGGGCCGGCGTATCGATGAAGAGATCCAGTTTCACATCCAAATGGAGACGGAGGAAAACATCCGGCGCGGCATGGATCCGCCGGACGCCCAGGCAGCGGCCCGCAGCAAGGTTGGCAACATAACGCATGTGACTGAGGAGGTCTACCGCATGAACACGCTCTCGTTCCTCGAAGAAATCGCGCGCAATGTTCGATTTTCCCTGCGCACGCTGCGCAGGAATCCGGGCTTCGCCGCCGCGGCGATTCTCACCCTGGCCATCGGGATCGGCGCCAACACGGCGGTCTTCAGTGTTGTGAATAGTGTACTGCTGAAGCCCCTGCCATATCCGGCGGCGGGCCGGCTGATTTCTGTACAGCACACCGCGCCGGGAGCCCCAGGGTTGATGAGCGCCTCGGGCGACTTGCGGCTTTCCGCCTCCATGTTCTTTACCTACGCGGACCATAACCGGAGTTTCGAAGCCATCGGAGCGTGGACCGCCGCGGCGGCCACGGTTACGGGCCAGGGCGAGCCGGAAGAAGTGCGCACCATAATCGTCACGAAAGGCGTGCTGGAGGCGCTAGGCGTGAAGCCAGCGGCTGGGCGCTGGATAGAGGAGGCGGATCAGTCGCCCGGCGCGGCCCGCGTGGTGATGCTGAGTTATGGGTATTGGCAACGGCGGTTTGGCGGAGACCAGGCGGTGATCGGGAAGAGCCTGATCG
>DASTMP010000286.1:0-13232 GCA_035714085.1 Blastocatellia bacterium | reverse complement strand
AACGGTTTAGCTCCATTGAGTTTATCTCCGGCGCCAGAGTCAACTGGCGCGAAGTCTCGGAACTCCAATAGACGGCTATTGGATAGTACAGAGACAAGCCCCCACTATAACGCGCCAGCGTTTAGTGGCGGGTAGCTGACTTTCGGTCGCCATCATTGGGTCGCTACGCGGCAAGGGATATACCATCGGCGCCTAGCGCAGAAATTTGGGTAATGACAATCCTCCCGGCGCCGCATCCGGCCACGCTTCATTCAGCTACGGCTTTGCGACGACGAATGGATGCGCTTCCAACTCGCGCCGGTAAAATACGCGCGGCCTTTGAATGTCGCGCTGTTTGGGATCTTTCCCCTTCGCTTCGTTCACGGCGAAATTGAGCAGCAGCCGCGTCTGCATCTCGCGCTCCTGCATCTGCGGCACGCGCTCCTCGGCGTAATTGAACCACTCGCGCGCCAGCTCCAGGCCGTCTTTCGGGTCTCTGTCGGCCAGCCCTTTCTTCAATCCGTCCTCGATCAGCGCGAAGGTCAGATAGCCGTGGCCCAGTTCGGCCGCTTCGAGCGCCGCCTGATAGCTCTGCGAGGCGGTCAGAATGTACATTCCTTTTTCGTAAGCCAGTTGGGCGAGCCCGGAGGAGTTCATCGGGCCCCGGCGTTTCTCATCGGCCTCGAGCGCCTGCCCCGAGTTACAGGCGTCGAGCACGAAGAGCAATCGCCCGGCGTCAACGCCCTCGATCGCCGCTTCGATCTCCAGGTCTGAGACGCCGTGCGAGAGGATGGTTTTCACGGCCTCGGCGGTGAGCGCGTTGCGCGCGCCTGCGTAACCGAGGTCGTGCGGGATCAGATAGAACCGTGCGCCCTGCGCCGCGCCGTGCCCCGCGAAGAAAATCAACACGGCGTCTTCGGGTTGAGCCAGTTGAATCTTCGAGAGGGCTGGCGGCGCGCCTGGGGGAAGCGTCGCTTGAGCGTTCGACAGGCGATTGAGCGCCAGCAGAACGTTGGCCTTCGTCGCGTCTTTATCGAGCAGCGGGATGACCTCGACGCGCTCGTATTCCCGCAGCTTTACCTGCTGCGCGCTAACCTCTTCGGCGAAGGAGGTGGCGTCGGCGACGGCGTATTTCAGGTTGTATTGCGGGTTGGCGTATTGATTGACGCCGCAGGCGATGACGTAAGCCACGCCCTTGCGCCGCAGCGACTCATCGCCAGTGACCGTCAGGACGGCGTCGGAGCTTTTAACGCCATCGCGGTTAAAGGCGTAAGCGAGCAGACGGTTCTCTCCGGCGACGATTGGAATCTCGGCTTCGAGCTCCGCCTGGTTCTGAGCTTTCAACGCGTCGCCGCGCCAGACTTTGACCAGCGTGCCGTTGCGGAACAACCGCAAGTCGAGCGCGCCGACAGGAGTCGTTTGATCGGCTGAAGCGGGCTCGCTGATCTCGATCTTCACCTTGATCGTGCGGCCCGTCGCGTTTTGCGCGTCAGCGCGCGAGAGCTTCAAGACCGGCTGCCGGCGGTCTTTCTGCTCCACGTTGCGCGCGGCCCGCGGGCGTTTGCCGGAAGCGATGTCGGAGAGCAATCCGGGATAGAAGAATTCGTTGAAGAAGATTTCGACCGGAGCGACGTCGAAAATGTTATCTGGGGAGAAGCGCCAGAGGATCTGTCCCCAGGCGCCCGGCGTCCCGTCGAACAAGCCGTCTGGCGTCACCACCAGCCAGTCGGCGCCGGCGTTGAGCGTGACGAGCGTGGCCAGTGTCTCGCCGCTATTGACGTCCCACAGCCGCGCGCTGCCGTCGTCGCTGCCGGAAACCAGCAGCTTGCCGTCGTCGCTGAAGGCCACCGCTTTGACACCCAGCGAATGACCGTTGAGTGTCGCAATCTCGCGCCCCGTCGCGGTATCCCACAACTTCACAACGGCGTCATCCCCGCCCGAAGCCAGCAACCGCCCGTCAGGGCTGAAAGCTGTGGCGCGTGTCGCCGCCGTATGGCCGGTCAATGTTCGCAGTTCGCGCCCCGACGCCGCATCCCACAATCTGATCGAATAATTGAACAATCCATTCATGAGGCTATCGGGGTCAATCTGGTCGTTGAGATTCAAGCCGGGGCGCGCCTCCTCTATGGATGACGCGAGCAATCGTCCGTCCGCGCTCCACGCCAGACTCGTAATAGCGAGGCTGCGTTCGGGCGTGAGCGTGAAAAGTTCGCGCCCGCTGGCCGCTTCGTTGATTTTGAACGAGCGCGATTTCGCGGCTGAAGCGAGAAGGCTGCCGTCGTGGTTGAAGGCAAACACGGAAGAGCCAGCGCTAGGGGCAAGGAGCGCTTTTGGCGGGACTGGCAATAAACGCGGTTCGCTTGAGGCGTTCACGGTCCAGAGCTTGACGCTGACGCTTGGTTGAAACGTCCCCGCCGCTCCAGGTATAGTCGCCGTGACATTACCCATCATCTGTGACATCGTCTCCATCACCTTGCCAACGTCCCCGCTCTGGGCGGCCTTCTCCATCTGCTCTCTCATCTTCTCCATCTGCGCCAGGTCCATGCCTCCCATCATTATCTGCGGCTGGCCCTTCTGATCCTTCTTTCCGCGGCGCGACATCTGCTCCAACGCCTCTTGCTGCTGCTTCCGCATCTCTTTCATCCGCTCTTTTTCCTCTTTCCGGCGCTCTTTCTCGTCTTTTTTTGAATCGCCCGTTGAATCGGGCGGAGCTGAGGGAAACATCGTAGGAGGTATTTGAGGAAAACCTGGCGCTGATTGAGGCGCTTTGGGTTGAGTGGAAGAAGCAGGACCTCCCGACGGATTGGCCGCTCCCGAGATCGAGCTTAAAAATGGCTTGTCTTCAGACAGCGCCACCAATTTGCCGTCAGGGCTGACGCCTGCGCCGACAAACTTTTTGCCCTGCGAGAGCGGGAAGCTTTTCACCTCGCGCCCGGAGCCAGTCTCCCACAGCTTGATTTCGTTTGCGCCGCTTTGGGCCGCGATAAACTGCCCGCCCGCGCTGAAGGCGCTGGGCGCCGGGCGAAGAAGATCGTCCAGATCACGCGCAACCGCCGGTCTTGTAATCTTACGCAGGGCCGCGCCAGTGTTGAGTTCCCAGAGGTTGACCGTGTTCGAGCCGCTGACCGCAATCGCGCGCCCGTCGTTGCTGAACGCCGCGCTTTCAACCGGAATGGCCATCCCGCTCAAAGTCCGCGCCAACTCTACACGCCCCGTTATCGAGGCCGCCGACACGTCCCAGATTTTGATTGTGCTGTCGAGACTTGTTGTCGACAGCAATTTTCCATCGGCGCTGAAACTTACCCCAATGACATCACCGGAGTGGCCGATGATCGTCGCCAGGCTGCGTCCCGCGGCCGGATCGAAGAGCTTGATCAGATTGCCGCTCGCGACTGCGCATTGGCGGTAGTCATTGCTGAAAGCGAAAGTGTCCCGTGTTCCGGAATTCAATAATGGATCATACGTCCCAGCGCTTAGCGAGCCGGCGTCGAGTGAAACCATCTCACGCCCGCTCGATACGTCCCACGTTCTGATCTTGTTCGCTCGATCGAAGGCGCGTGTCTGCCCGCCGGAAAAAAGCTGGGACATATCCTTCTTCATATCATTAAAGGCGATGGCCACGGCGCGCCCGTCGGGGCTGAACCTGATGACGCGGCTCGGCTCGTAAGAGGCGCCTATCGTCATCGTCCTCTTCTGCTCCGAGATTTTGATCGTCTGGGCGACTCGCCCACTGGCCGCATCGAGCAGCGTCAACACGTCCCGCCTCACGCCTCCTGTTTCCGTCTCGTTGTTGATCGCCAGCGTCCGTCCGTCCGGGCTGAGAGCGAAGGCCAGCAAATACTCGCCATTATTGTTCTCCAGCCTCAACTCCTGAATCTTTCGTCCCGAGGCGACGTCCCACACGGCCAGCGAAGACCTGGTCTCCGTCGTCGTCGCCAACAGACGGGCGTCGGCGGTGAAATAGACCAGGCCGAAATCCTTGCCCTGATTCAAATCGGCGCCGCGTAGCTGTCGCCCCGTGCGCGTATCCCACTGCTTAAGCGTTCCGGCGCTGACAGAAAAGAGCGATGAACCGTCGGAATTGAAGGCGAAGGTCGAATTGATCGCATAGGTCAGCGCGGCGCGCGCGCCCAGGTTAATCACGAACACTTCGCGCCACGTCGCAACCTCCCATAATTTGATCGAGCCGGCCATAAAATCCATCGAGGCCAGCAACCGCCCGTCCGGGCTGAAAATGGCGTTGTACGCGGGAGCGGTGACGCCGGTCTGTAAAACCAGTTCGGGTCGCGCCTCTCGCGGCCCCGATTGCTTGGCCGCGCTCTTCTTCTGATCTTCCTGCGTGAGGATTCTAGGCTGCGGCGTTTGCCGTGGCTGCTGCGCGTATCCCGACGAATGCGAGGCGAGCGCGAAGATCAGCAGCGAAGTGAAGAGACGAATGTGATTGGGTGTTTTGAAATTGAATTGGGTGCTTGGCATGGCTTTTTACCTAAAGTGATGGGTGAAAGCATAACAGGCGCCCCGCCGCCGTTATTTTCATTGATCGGAGGGAGCGCTCATCCATGAACGCGAAATTCGGCTCGCAAAAGGGTCAGGCAAGAGGGTTTCCGTTGAAAATTTCTTGATTAACTCCTGTGGAGTTAGCTCTGCTGTTCTAATTCGCTCAGTAATGTTGCAAGGTGACGAGTTTGACCAGAATGTCGCCTGTCATTCTGACCATTGTCTGCTTGCTCGCCTCGTCTTGTGTGACCTGAGGTTTCTCCGCCGAACGCTTATCCAGGAAGGCGCGTAAGCTCTCTATCTGAGCGGCGTCTTTGATTTCTCCGGCGTCTTTCGGGTTGGCCAAGCCCTTGAGGTTTTCCAACTCGGCCACTTCGCCCGCGGCCCAGATCATCCAGACTTTTTCCGCTCCTTGCTCTTCGTCAAAGACGAATCCCTTGTCGTGACCGGGAATGCGGACGGCCTGACCCGCCGAAATTCGCGACGACCCCTGATTGGCGGTAGGCGACGGGAACAAAATGTAGAAGTTTGAAGCTTGTCCTTTGATCGGTGGGCTTTCGTTGACGATGTAGAGATGGCCGGGCTGCGGGCTCATGAATAAGATGTGTATCTGGTCGCCGACCGCAAATGGTATTTCTGCAGGAAGCTGGGACGGGCCGCCCTTGGGGTAAAGTTTCGGGTTTTTCCGCACCAAAAGCCAATAATTGAATCTTAGAATGGTTTCGGGCGACGCCGGCTCAGGCGTCGTCGTTTGTGGAGATGGAGATTGAGCGACGCCAGATTTTGAACCCGGCCAGACTGAAGGCCACCGAATTCTAACGGCGATGATTGCCGCCGTGGCGACGGCAATGAGGATAATCAGACCGGCTACAATAGGGAATTTGCGCCCCTTGAGGCTCGCGCTGGTTTCTCGTCCGTCTCTAATCGGCGCGGTTTCGGCTTGCGCCGAACTCGGCGTGGAAGTTCGTGCGGCGGTTTTTGCGTCAGTCGCCCTCGCCGGCGCCGGATTCTCGTCAGTGTCGATCAAAGTCGCCGGTTGCTCATCAGCGCTGCGGGCGGAGCCGTGAGCGCGCGCCGGAATGACGGCGGTCTCGCGCGTGTTGGCGACGTTAATCTTTCCCATCAGGGCCTGGGCCAAATCCTCGGCGAAGATGCGCGCATTCTGGGGCCGCCGTCCCGGATTGAAGGAGAGCGCGCTGAGAAGCAGTATCTGCGCGGCCTCCGGCAGATCGGGGCGAACCGCGCGCGGCTTATCGAAGCTTTCGCCCCGCTGGAGCCGCATCAACTCCTGCATGACCAGAAAGTGAGTCGCCCCCTGCGGATTGAACGGCAGCCGGCCGGTCACCATCTCGTATACGATGATCGCCAGCGCATAGATGTCGGTCGCCGGCGAGGCCGTCTGTGACAGCAACTGTTCGGGCGCGATGTATTGCCGCGAGCCGGCGACAACGGCCACCTCTGTTTCAGCGCCCGCCTGCGGATTGACGACCTTCGCAATGCCGAAATCGATCAACTTGACCTGCTCATCGCCACCGCTCAACTGTTCGAGCATGACATTTTCCGGCTTGAGGTCGCGGTGAAAGACGCCCTGCTGGTGCGCCGCGTGGAGAGCGCTTCCTATCTGCCGCGCGAGATGCGCTACGTAAGCCAGATCCATGGCGTCTGGCGTCCCCCGGTTCATCACGTCTCGCAGAGGCCGCCCCTTGATGAACTCCATCACGAAGAAGGGGCGCCCGTCGTCCGAAAGATCGCGGTCAATGACTCGCACGACTCCCGGATGATTAATGCGGGTCAGCGCCTCGGCCTCCTGCGAGAATTTCCCCGTCAGCCATTTGTTCTGTTCGGCGGCGTCGAGCAGAAATTTGATAACCACCGGCATCCCGTGCAATCGCTCGTCGCGCGCCAGAAAGACCACGCCGACCCCGCCGCGCCCAAGCTCGCGCTCGATCAGGTACCGCCCTTTGAGCCTGCCACCCAGCGACGGCGCTGATGAGCCCAAAGAGAATTGGTTGCCGGGAATCCAGGCCTTATCTTTATTGTGGTCGACTGACATGAGCTCCTCTGAACGGCGCCTGTGTCGCGCGAATAATGGATTTGGGCCACGCTTGAGGTTTTCAATCGCGCGCGCGAAGTATCTGCAAAAAATTGACGCCGCGCAAGCCACTCAAATAGAATTTACACGCTCCACCCACCCTGGGCGCCCTGGAACTGGCTGAGGCGAACGCAGGTTTAATGAGGCGGAATAATATATGGAAACCATGACTCTCGCCCCCGAACGAAGAAGCACTGGCAACCTGGCCGAAAACACGCTCCTCAACCGCGAACTCAGTTGGATCGAGTTCAACAGTCGCGTGCTCGATGAAGCGCTCGACCCGTCGCAGCCGCTGCTCGAACGGTTGAAATTTCTATCGATTTTTTCGACGAATCTCGATGAGTTTTTTATGGTTCGCGTTTCTGGCCTGCAGGAGCAACTTGACGCCAACCCACTAATGCTCTCTCCCGACGGGCTTTCGGCGGCGACTCAGTTGAAGCTCATCGCGGAACGCCTGCGCCCGCTGCTCGAAGTGCAGATGCGCTGCCTGCTCAAACAGATTCTGCCGGGGTTGGAGCATTACAACGTGCGGATCATTCCGTACGGCAGATTGAGCAAGGATCAGCGCGAGGAGTTGCGCAATTTTTTCTACGAGCGCGTCTTCCCGATTCTCACGCCTCTGTCCGTGGATCCGAGCCATCCATTTCCGTACATCTCGAACATCAGCATGAACCTGGGAATACTGGTCGTGCCGGAGAAGCCGGAGGAAGGTGAGCAGGAGGCGCGCTTCGCCCGCGTCAAACTGCCGCTTTCGCCGAACGTCCCCAGACTGATTCCGGTCACGGGCGAGGGATATTGCTTCGCGATGCTCGAAGAGGTGATGTCGGCGCACATCGATTCGCTCTTTCCGGGAATGCGCATCGTCGAATGCCAGCCGTTCCGCATCACGCGCGACGCCGACATCGAGATCGAAGAGGACGAGGCGGGCGATCTGCTCAAGACGGTCGAGCAGCAGGTTCGCAACCGCCGCTTCGGCTTCGGCGTGCGGCTGGAGATCGCTTCCGGAATGAGCCCGCATATGGTCAAGCTTCTGCGCCATTCGCTGGAGATGGATGAGCAGGACGTTTATACGATTGACGGCCCCCTGAACATCCCAGACCTGATGGCGCTCTACAAGCTCGATCTGCCGCAGTTGAAAGACGAGCCATTCTCGCCGACCACGCCGACGGCGCTGCGCTCCGGAGAAAATATCTTCGACGTCATACGCTATCAGGACGTCCTGCTCCATCACCCTTACGAATCGTTCGCGCCGGTGGTCGAATTTCTGCGCCAGGCCGCGCGCGACCCGAACGTGCTGGCGATCAAACAGACGCTCTACCGCGTGGGCAAGGATTCGCCGATAGTCGAATCGCTGATCGAAGCCGCCGAGAACGGCAAACAGGTCGCGGTGCTGGTCGAACTCAAAGCCCGCTTCGATGAAGAGGCGAACATCCAATGGGCCAAGCGACTGGAGAAAGCCGGCGTCCACGTCATCTACGGCCTGGTCGGATTGAAGACCCACGCCAAGATCGCGCTCGTCGTGCGCCAGGAGAAGAACAAACTGCGCCGCTACGTGCACCTCGGCACGGGCAACTACAACCCGGTCACGGCGCGCATTTACACTGACCTCGGACTGTTCACCGCTGACGAGGATTTCGGCAAAGACGTTTCGGAACTGTTCAACTACCTGACCGGATACTCGCGCCAGGAGCGCTACCGCAAGCTGTTGGTCGCGCCGGTCAACCTGCGCAAATCGATCACCGAGATGATCCGCCGTGAAGTCACCCACCTCCAGGCTGGACGGCCCGCCGGAATTGTCGCCAAATTCAACAGCATGACCGATACGGCGATGATCGAAGAGATGTACGCCGCCTCGCGCGAAGGCGTCTCTGTTGACCTGATCGTCCGCGGCATCTGCTGTCTGCGCCCCGGCTGGCCCGGCCGCAGCGAGACGATCCGCGTCGGCAGCATCGTCGGGCGCTTCCTCGAACATTCCCGCATCTATCGCTTCATCAACGGCGGCAATGAAGAGATTTACCTGGGCAGCGCCGACCTGATGAATCGCAACCTCGACCGCCGCGTCGAAGTCCTCTTCCCGATCGAAGACGAACGGATCAAGGAACGTCTCGTCCGCGAGATTCTGGAGCCTGCCCTCACAGACAACGTAAAAATGCGTTGGTTGCAGATGAACGGGTCTTACCAGCGCCCCAGAATCGCCGAAGAGAAGGCGTTCAATCTGCAGGATTATCTGTTGGAACCCGCCTTGATCGGCTGACACAATCATTTGCCATTGGATTTCCTGTGGAAAATAGACAGGATTTACATGGTTTCTCAGGATTCAACCCGATTCACAATATCCTGAGAAATCCTGTAAATCTTGTCTATTTTCGGTGTTTCACCGCGTCGCCCAAATCCACTCAGCGATAAATAAAAGTTGACAAGTAGAAACCGGAAATGGAGAATGGCGCCACCTCCAACCGATTCAGTCAATCAATGACTAAAACCACAGGAACTCCCCATGAAAACAATATGTTTGTTCGCAGCGAAAGCTCCGAGCGCTCTTTCGGTCTGTTTCCTGGCTCTATTGATCGGAGGTTCGACAATCGTTAGCGCCCAGGAGCGCCAGGCCGGTATATATTTCACGGCCATCGTTCCGCGCGGCGAGTTCAGCGAGAACGTCACTAATAACGGCTACGGCGCCAGCGGACAATTTCTCGTCCGGCTGGCCGGGAGCCCTTTTCTGGCCGGCGGCGATTTCGGAATCGTAGTATACGGCTCCGACAGCCACAGAGAGCCTATCAGCTCTACCATCCCCAATCTTCAGGTCAGAGTTAACACAAACAACAACATCCTCTTCTCGCATTTCGTGTTGCGGGCGCAGCCGCGCACGGGCCCTGTTCGCCCCTACGTCGACGGGCTGATCGGGTTGAAACACCTGTTTACCAGAACCTCGATCTCGGACCTGTCCGACGACGAGACTATCGCGAGCAACACCGATCTGAGTGATACCGCCTTGAGCTACGGATTCGGAGGCGGCTTGCAGATTCCGCTCACGAAAGGGCCTGAGTCGAGGATTCTGTTGGACACGAATGTTCGCTATTTGAGGGGTGGGCGGGCCGAATATCTCAAGAAAGGCTCGATCCGCGATGAGGGCGGACTGGCCGTCTTCGACGTCCTCTCTTCACGAACGGACGTCCTTGCCGTTCAGATAGGGGTGATAATCCGTTTCTAAAACGAAAATCGCCGTATCTACCGCGAGCGATAGCAACCGCGCTTCACGGCTGACCACGCTTGCTACCGCTCGCGGCGCTGATCCATAGATGTGCGGTCTTAGCGATGCCTGGGGATCGCCAAAAACGCCGGTCTCTCGCCAGTGCTCGAATCGAAAGCTCTGCCGGTGATCTCCCCAATGTCATTGATGTCTCCGGCTATTTCGAGACGGGCGGTATAGCCGGGCGCTTTGAGTGTGTTGAGATCTTTCATGACGCCGTCTTCCCATAGAAAGGCGCGAAGCCCACCTGCGCCTGACGATAGGCCTACCACCTGTCCTCGTTCGTTAATCCCTAAAGCCTGGCTGGACAAGTCTCCCGGGAGCGCGCCGAGATCCCTGATACCATCATGTTTTGTCCAAAGGAAAGCATGCAGAATAGGATCATCTGGGTCGCTGCCGGGCAGACTGGCAAAACCAACGATATCGCCTCGTTGATTGATCGCCATGCAAGTGTTCCATGTATTGCCGCCAATGGCGCCGATGTCGATCACCGCGCCGTTATCCCAAAGCACCGCGTGACGCGCGGTATGTCTTCCAATCGCCTGATCGCATGCGCCGGAAATGCCGACGACCTGACCCCTGTTATTGATAGCCGTGGCAGCGCTGGAGGTGTCGCCGGGGAGTAGAGGCAGTTCTTCGATCTGATCTCTTCTCAGATCCCAGATGACAGCCCTGAACTGTAGGACTTGCGGGGCTACGCAGGTCGAGTCACGAGTCGTATTTTCCGCCCACCCGACTACTTGCCCCCGGTTGTTGGCGCCGGTGGCGAAGCCGTTGTTGCCCCCCAACGTGGGGAGCGCCCTCATTACGCCGTTCTCCCACACAAACCCAAGACAGGTATAGCCGATATTATTAGGTCCGGGGAAGAACGCCGAGCAACTCCAATTCTCTCCCAACGGCTCGGGCATGGCGGTTTGGGCGATGCCCACGATAATGCCCCTGTTATTTTTAACTGGCCATGCCACATTACTGTTCGGTCCGCCGAGTGTGCCGATGTCTTGCGCCAATCCATATCGCCACAGGGTGGCGTGCCGGCTCTCGTTTCCTGGCAAGTTGGAATAACCCGCCGCCCATCCGCGGTTGTTGATGCTGTTGCCTATGCTTCTCGTTCCTCCAAGCGAGGGGAGGTTGACTATATGATACTGGTGGCTTGCCAATTCCTGCGCCAGTGTCGCCCCATAATAGGCGGCGATCAGGATGGCTGAAAGCATGAGGCCGGCTCTTCTGTTTATAATTCGAGCCCGTATTTTGTAGCCGGCGTCAATGACATGGCGGGCGAGTAGCGCCACATTACATCTGGTCGAGGTCATCGCCGCAGGACGCGCATCGAAGTCGAGAGTCTTTTGTTGCTGTGTCGTCACGATTTTTTCCTCCTCAAAAACGCCCAGGTAGGCGCCGAAAAAATTCGTGGCCTACGTGGGGCGTTTTCATTGTCTAAGGGCGTCGCTCATTGCGACGTGAAGGCTCCTGCGGAAAATCCCTGGGTACGCGTCGCTTCCAGCGCGCTCTCGGCAAGAAGCCTATTGATCGGAATCAGAGGCCCCCGAATTGGAGGCGATCCATATACAGGTCTTGTTCCTATAAATACGTCTTTCGCCGAGACTGCACGCTGGAAGCGATGCGTACCCAGGGGCGCGCTTTCATTATTTCCGGGCGTCGCAACGCGACATGCTGAACTCCTCAGGAAAATGGCATGGAGTTCAAGCTTTCACTTGAAACGCATGGGAAGCGGAAGGACGCAGGGCTTTGCCAAGCTCTCGATGTATCCCAGCAAAGCAGTTGATGCTGCTCCGTAGCGAGTTAGCAAAGCCCTGAAATACCGGCACATCCTGTCAAAATGGACTTGCTGACCTGCTGTCCGGCCGGGATTATGGAGTAGATGGGAAATCAAGTCGCCCACGTTCGGATGCGAAAGAGCAGATTTGACGGGAGAAGATCAGACGTTGCGCATGTTCGGACGAAGTTGAGCAGATTCGAGTGAAAAAGTGGAAAAGTTCACGGATGCCCCTGCAAAATGCCTAGTGGCTGGAGTTCTTATTACATAAGATTCCGAGCGATGTTCCGAATTATTTTGCGGATCGATGGAGGGGTTATCAGATCATATGGAGAACAGTGAAAACGCCATGTCGGATGATAAAAGCATTGTCGCCGCGCTAGACATCGAGTATCAGGAGGCAGTGAAGAACAATGACGTCGCCACGATGGATCGCATTCTTGCCGATGATTTCGCGCTCGTCACGGGGAATGGCCGAGTGTATACCAAGGCCGACCTGTTGAAGGAGGCGGCTGAAAAAAACGTGATTTACGAACGGCAGGAGGATTACAATCGAACTGTTCGCGTCTGGGGCGATACAGCCGTTGTCACCGCCCTCCTGTGGGCCGAAGGCGCCGACCATGGAGAACCGTTCAATTACAAAGTATGGTTCAGCGACACCTATGTCCGCGCTTCGACCGGTTGGCGCTACGTGCTCGGTCAGTCTTCGCTCCGACTTCCTGCGACATCTGAGTGATTCGCATTTTGAGAGGTGGGCAGATGAATTCTTTATCGATACCCGCGCAGGTCAACCCCAATGGATTTCGTGTCAGTCTCCTGACCGACCTGCCGGGCATGATCGAAGTCCCCGGTCAAGAAGACACGCGAGTCTCTATCCATGTCGGGTCGCCCGTTGAGGTCTTATGCCACAGAGCCGGATACTACCACTGCGGGACGTCAATGCACGGCGATATTCACATCATTCCCTCAAACACGCCGAGCGTCTGGGATGTGAGAGGGAAAGACACCTTTCTCACCTTGCGCGTGTCGCCGGCGCTTTTGAACAGGGTCGCAAAAGAATTGGGGCAGGATCCTGACGGGATAGAAATAAGAAATCGTTTTCAGGTGCGCGACACTCAGTTGGAAAATATCGGGTGGGCTCTGAAAGAGGAGATGGAGTGCGGCTACCCCTGCGGCCAACTCTACTTCGACAGCCTCGCTATGGCTGTGACGACTCGGCTGATCCGCTATCACAGCTCGAAATCCATAGATATGAAGAGGCCTAACAAACGCTTATCAGACCGCAGGCTCAGGCAGGTGTTTGTTTATATCGAAGACAATCTCGCCGAAAACATTGCGCTTGTCGACCTGGCTGCGGTGGTTGGTCTGAGCGTCTCGCATTTCAATGTCCTCTTCCGCGAAGCGGTAGGCTTATCCCCGCATCAGTACCTGATCAGGCGGCGGGTGGAGCGCGCAAAGAATCTGCTCAGCGAAGGCAAATTATCGATCAGCCAGATAGCGACAGAGAGCGGTTTCGCTCATCAGAGTCATCTCGCGCGTCACATGCATCGAATGCTGGGCGTGGCTCCTAAGGCGCTGCGGAAACAAAGTGAAAACGCTTTTTAATTGATTTGAGCTTCGATCTTCTCTTCGAGTCGGGC
>DASTMP010000285.1:0-67658 GCA_035714085.1 Blastocatellia bacterium | reverse complement strand
TGGTCGCAAACAGACAATCTTCAATTGCCAATGACCGATACATTAATGCCATTACAGTAACGGAGGACCTGAGCACGATGAATACTCATCAGAAGATCATGGGCTTGAGCCTGTTGTTTTTGATCCCCGCGTTTGGCCTTCAACAGCGCGCGTCATCGCCCTACGGCTCTACTCGCCCCTTGCCGGAGCCGATCGTCTTCGGCGAAGGAACCATATCGACTGGTGATATGGATTTGAACGCCGCCTTCACGCCGGACAGCCATACGCTCTATTTCACGAAGCGGACTCCGAAGTTTCAGTTCTGGGCCATCGTCGTCTCTCATTTTCAGCGAGGCAGGTGGAGCGAGCCGGAGATGGCCGAATTCTCCGGGCAGTACAACGATTTCGATCCCTTCATCTCCCCGGATGGATCCAAACTCTACTTTTGCTCAAGCCGTCCGACGACCGGGCAGCCCAAGACGGATTTCGACATCTGGGTTGTGGAGAAGAAGGGAACTGGTTGGGGCGCCCCGCAGCCTTTGGCTGAGCCAGTCAACACCAAAGCGCAAGAGTATTACCCTTCGGTCGCCTCCAATGGGACGCTATATTTCAGTTCCAGTCGCGAAGGGGGAAAAGGGCGGGGCGACATCTACCGCTCGCGATTGGTCGATGGGAAATACGCGGAGCCGGAAAACCTGGGCGATGCGATCAATTCACAATACCCAGAAGGCGATCCCTACATCGCGCCGGATGAAAGTTACCTCGTCTTTGTTTCTTATGGCCGCCCCGAAGGCTACGGTGACGGCGATCTTTATATCAGCTTCCGGCGTGACGGAGCGTGGACGAAAGCTGTCAATCTCGGGCCGAAGATCAATTCCAGCGCCCTCGATTTCTGTCCCATCGTCTCTCCGGATGGGAAGTATTTTTTCTTCACCAGTGAACGAGGCTTCGCTGATCAACCCTTGCAAGCTCGGCTGACCTATGCTCAATTCGCGAAGCGGATTCGCGGCCCACGCAACGGTTTCGGGGACATCTACCAGGCGGACATCAGTGTCTTGAACCTTAACCGGGAACCAGTGAGATGATTACTGTTGTCGAGAAATTGTTATCTGAACGGTTTGAAGGTGAAGTACGCCTTGACGCCGCCGAGGAGATACGCAGCGGCGGCCGCTCGAAGGTCAGCCGTTATCACGTTCTCGAAGGCCCGCAATGCGCGCCGAAAAGCGTCATCGTCAAACAGGCTGTCGCGGTCGGACGCGAGGTCTACAACCCCGACCTGCCGGACGGTCCCGCCTGGAGGCTGTTCAACGAGTGGGCCGGGTTGCGGTTCCTGACCGAGACTTCCGACGGCGCATCGCCCACTCCGCGATTTTACGCCGGGGATCGCGACCATGGGTTAATCGCGCTCGAAGACCTGGGCGCGAGCAAAGGTCTCGACCATGCTTTACTCGGCGCCGATCCGGCTTATGCCGAGGCCATGCTGGTCGCGTTCGCGGCGACGTTGGGCCGAATTCACGCGCTCACAATAGGCAAACAGGCCGAGTTCGAACGGATTCGCGGCGGCCTGGGGCCGCGCAGAAGCAATGCGCCTGACGACGGAGGCAAACGGCTCGCCACATTGCTCCGCAACATGGCGCAGGTTGCCGGAGTTGAGCCGGTTTTGGGAATTGATGAGGAACTGAGAGGCGTTGCCGGACATCTGGCCGAACCAGGCCCATTCCTTGCATATCTTCATCACGATCCGTGTCCCGATAATTGTTTGATCACTGACGACGGATTGAAGCTGATTGATTTTGAGTTTGGCGGTTACGGGCATGCGCTTGGGGATGGCATTTACGGGCGCATCCATTTCCCCACGTGCTGGTGCGTCAACCGGCTGCCCGAGCATGTTCCACCCAAAATGGAGGCCGCTTACCGGGCGGAATTGATCAAAGGCTGCCCCGAGGCAGTGGATGATGAGCGATTTTATCGAGCGATAGTCGAAGCCTGCGCAGCTTGCGTCATCAACAGTCATAACGCCCTGACGCTCCTTGAAGACCACCGCTGGGGGATCTCAACTACGCGGCAGCGGGCGTTGCTTCGGTTCGATATTTTCTGGAAGATGACCGAAAATTACGGCCACCTTAAGTCAACCGGGGCGACAATGCAGATTATTGCGAATAAGCTTCGCGCTCAATGGCCAACAGAGGCCGATGCGATGCCGTACTATCCTGCTTTCCGTACCCAGGTATAAATTCAATGCGCCGCTAACGCGGCAAAATGTCCAAGAGGTTAAATGAGATTTGCAGACATCATTTCCGAGGCGACCAAACTGGCTCGCCCGATCGCGCCCAGCGAAGAGTGCTCGGCGGCCAGCGTCGCGTCCGTCATCATCTCCGGTTTAGGCAACACCTATACCGGCGTGTGCGTGGATTTCGAGTGTGGAATAGGGTTCTGCGCCGAACACGCCGCCGTCGCCGAGATGTTGAAGCGCCGCGAATCCAAAATCTCAATGGTCGTGGCGGTCAATGACCGCGGTGAGGTGCTGCCGCCCTGTGGCCGCTGTCGTGAAATGATGTGGCAACTCGATCCGGCCAACAGAGAGGCTTTGGTGGTTCTCGGCGGCGACTGGGCGCTGCCGCTGCGCGAGCTATTGCCTTACAGGTGAAGCCTGTTTC
This sequence comes from Blastocatellia bacterium, assembly GCA_035714085.1. GTDB lineage: Bacteria > Acidobacteriota > Blastocatellia > RBC074 > RBC074 > JAJVID01. The sequence goes on along the minus strand of DASTMP010000285.1, from coordinate 65,022 downwards.
CGGAAATGAAGTTAGGGCGCTTTTGCTTTCTGGAGAAACACCATTTTTCGCCGCTTGAGCGACGGCTGATTTTAGCCCGATAGAAATTGCCGACAAATCTGACGAAAATATTTGGAGGACGAGATGTTTCAAGATTTGCGTTATGGCGCGCGAATGTTGTTGAGATCCCCGAGGTTCACAATCGTAGCGATTTTGACTCTCAGCCTGGGCATCGGCGCCGTCACGGCGCTTTTCAGCGTCGTTGACGCTGTGCTCTTACGCCCGCTCCCTTATCGGGACGCGGAGCGTCTGGTCAAAGTGTTCGAAGTCGACCCGAAACGCAGAATGGATCGTGGGAGGATCACGCTCGGTGATTTTTACGAATGGAAAAATCAGAGCGGCAGTTTCGACGAAATGGCCGTGATGCTAAACACCCTCCATCGTGTCACCGGCGTGTCTGCCCCGGAAGAAATTGAAGGCAATTGGGTCTCGGCCAACTTCTTCTCGTTTTTGGGCTCGCAGGCCGCAATGGGTCGCGTGTTCCTGCCTGAGGATGAAAAGCCGGACGCCGAGCCGGTGGCGGTCTTGAGCCATCAATACTGGACCACGCGTTTCGGTTCGGCGCCGAACGTGATCGGGCAAAAGATCACGCTCAACGACAAGCCGCATGTCATTGTGGGCGTGTTGCGGGAGGATTTCCGCGAGACGTTCTCGGGCATTCCCGGACGCGCGCAGATCTGGACGCCGGCGACGCTGACAGTCAAGGAGATGTCGCGGCGCGGCCCCGGCGGGTATGTGGCGTTGGCGAGGCTCAAAACCGGCGTTCGGATAGAGCAGGCGCGCGCCGAGATGGCGACGATCTCCGAACGTATGGCGCAAGCCTATCCGGCCTCAAACAAGGGCATCGGCGCGGCGGTCTATCCTTTACACGAAGAAGTCACGGGAGGATCGCGGCAAACGCTCTTGACGCTGCTGGCTGCCGTTGGCCTCGTGCTCCTGATCGCCTGCGCCAACGTCGCCAGCCTGCTTCTGGCCCGCGGCGTCGACCGCTCCAGAGAGATCGCCGTTCGCGCCGCCATCGGCGCCGGGCGATGGCGCATCGTGCGCCAGTTGCTGACCGAGAGCGGGTTATTGGCGCTGCTGGGCGGCGCGTTCGGCTTACTGCTGGCCATGTGGATGCTGGCCGGCGTCGTTCCCCTGATCCCGCGCGACGTTCCCAGAACAAACGAAATCGCGCTCGATCATCGCGCGATCCTCTTTACGCTGGCGGTCGCGATGCTGTCGAGCCTGCTGTGCGGATTGGCGCCGGCTTTGCAAACGACCAAAGTCAACCTGTCGGAGGCGCTTAAGGACGCGTCGCGTAGCGCGTCCGCCAGCCGCCGCAGTCGCTTGTGGCGCGGTTCATTGGTCGTCTGGCAGGTGGCTCTGACCACGGTCTTGCTGGTTGGCGCAGGTTTATTGACCAACAGCCTAATTCGGCTCTACCGAACCGACCCGGGGCTGGACACGCGGAACCTGCTTTCCATGTCAATCGGCCTTCCGCGCGCTAAAGGCGAAGTCCCGCAACAATGGAACATCTTCTGGAATTCGCTCGCCGAGCGAGCGCGCAATCTTCCCGGAGCGCAGGGGGTAGCGCTGGTCCAACCCTTGCCGTTGAACTACTCAATGTTCCTCATGAATGTGGGTTTTCCCGCCGGCGCAGCCGCCAATCCTGACCAGGCGATCCCTGTCGGTTACAACACAGTCAGCCACGATTATTTCCGTTTGCTGGGCGTCGGACTCAGGCAGGGGCGCTATTTCACCGACGGAGACAATGCGGGATCGCCGCCCGTGGTTATCGTCAATGAGAGTCTGGCGCGCGGCTATTTTCCTGGACAGGAAGCCGTCGGGAAAACGCTCATCGTCGATCGTGGAACGAAGGACGAGAAGGCGGCTACGGTAGTCGGCGTCGTTGCAGATTCGCGCGTGCAACTCGATAAGCGAGCCGGACCCGGCCTCTACATCTCGATGGAGCAGTTTCCGGCCCCCTCGATGAATCTAGCGGTGAGAACAACGACCGATCCGGCGGGGTATTTCGGAGCGATGCGCAACATCGTCTCCTCGCTCGACAAGAATCAGCCGATCTCCCATCTCACCACGATGGATGAGGTTTGGAGCAATTACACGGTCAGGCCGCGCTTCTATCTATCTCTGTTCGGCAGCCTTTCGGCGCTGGCATTGTTGCTGGCGGCCGCGGGTATTTACGGAACGCTCTCGCACACGGTCAGCCAGCGCACGCATGAGATCGGCGTTCGCCGCGCATTGGGAGCGCAAGACAGCGACGTGCTGCGGATGGTCGTCAGACAAGGAATGATCCTGGCGGCGCTCGGCGTGGCTGCGGGCCTCGGCGGCGCATTTGCTCTGACGAGGTTGATGCGCGAGTGGTTGTATGAGGTGAGCGTTACTGATCCGGCGACATTCGGGATGGCCGCCGGACTATTGATCATGATTGCGCTCTGCGCCTGTTACGCGCCCGCGCGGCGCGCGACGAAAGTTGATCCAATGGTGGCTCTGCGACATGAATAATTTGCGATATGCCGTATGCCAGGGGCGCGTCACAGGTTATTGGCTATGTGAACCGTAGAGGGGGATGAAGCGATGAAGCGAAGTCTCACAATCCTACTATTGAGCATGGTTACATTTGTCCCAGCGGTGGCGCAGGGCGCTCAACAAAAGTCAGGGACTGAGCCGCAGTCAGAGAAAGCGCCTCAATCAATGCCAACCGTGGATCAAATCCTCGACAGGTATGTTCAGGCGATCGGTGGCGCGGCGGCTTATAGTAAGTTGACGAGCCGCGTCACGAAGATGACGCTTGTAATTGAAGGCAACGATGCCAATGCCAGTTTTGAGATAGATGAGCAGGCTCCGAACAAAGGCGTTGGAATCGGCCAGATAATATTGGGTAATGGCATCGAATTTGAAATCTCGCGTGGGTTCAATGGGTCGGTAGGTTGGTCGCTTAATCCGACTGATGGCGGGTTTCGTGAACTGAGCGGAACTGAACTGGCTGCGGAAAAACGCAACCACGAGTTTTACCGGGATATCAAGCTCAAGGAGCTTTATCCAAAGATGGCCTTCATAGGCCAGGCGAAGGTCGGCTACCATACGACATATTGCATAGAGGCAACGCCTTCCGAAGGTAGCGCCGAAAAATGGTTCTTCGATGCTCAAACGGGGCTGCTCGTCCGAACAGATTCTATCTCCGAGAGTATAAGCAGGGACAAGGTTCCGGTTGAAACCTACTTCGAGGACTATCGAGAAGTGGACGGCGTCAAATTGCCCTTCACCATCCGCCAGCCGGCGGACAAATACATTTACAAGGTCTCTGAAGTCAAACACAACACCCCGATCGAAGATGCAAAGTTCAAGAGTCCGGGGGCTGCGTTTGATGAACTCTCTATCAGTAGAGTGAACAGATCCGGCCATCCGACAACCAGAAGAGGCGTGTTGTACCTCTCTCTCCAATCAACCGGCAATCAGGTATCGATCCGGGCTGAACTCGATGAAAAGAATAAAACCTTCACTCTCGCAAAAGGAGCGGAAGAGATAGTGAGCCGATTGCAGATGGTTTATTCGAGTATTAATGAGTTTGAAGGCGACAAAGCCGATATAAACCCCGTGCTCGAGGAGTTTGGCGCGCTCATCTTTACGCCGATCGCTGATCTGGTGGATTCGTCAACAGAAATCCAATTCGTTATCCCTGGGCGATTCCTGAGATTCCCGTTAGACCTGCTCCACTTTAAAGGCCGCCCACTATTTCTTCAGAAGCCGGTGACATACAGTTTTGAAAAAATTGGGCCCAGGGAGTTTCCACTTTCGCCTCGACAAACCGCATTGATTATCGAGGACAGGGCAATCAATCCGGAGAGGTGTTGCCAGGTTCTAAAAGACGCATTGCCCTCGTCGGGCTATTACGATATGGAAGAAATGAACCTCGCCAAGCTCTCATCGCTCCGGGCTGCGGATGTTCTCTTAATCAGCGCCCACGGGTGGGTTCAATTTGCCAATAAAGATTTCATGGCAATGGGAAAGGAGCGCCTGCAGCCAGAGCGCCTTTCTCATTTATCTCCCGGGCTGGTTTATCTCGATTCTTGCCAACTGGGAGTAAGCGCTCAATTCATTCAGAGTTTTCGAGATCGCGGAACACAGTTTTATGTCGCCCCTATCCTCAGTAACGAGGCGGGCAACTCTTCAACAAAAACCATCGCCTTCTTTTTCGAGCGGTTAAAGGCCGGCGACACGCCAAGCAAAGCATTGTTTTACACCAGGAAAAAGTTATACGAGTTCTACGGCGAGAAAGACGGGTTCAATATGCTCCTATATCGAGCCTTTCCGTTCCGAGTCTATGCCCTCAACTAAAATTCTTCAGAGGAGATGAGTCGATGGAAACTTTATGGCAAGACGTTCGCTTCGGATTCAGGATCTTGTTCAAGAGTCCTGCTTTTACCCTAGTCGCGGCGCTCTCTCTGGCGCTCGGTATCGGGGCCAACACCGCCGTCTTCAGCATCATCAACGATTCGCTGCTGAAACCATTGCCGGTCGAAGAGCCTGGGCGTTTGGTGTCGGTCTTCACGACGGACGTCAAGAATCCGGGGAACCTTTCGACTTCGCATCTGAACTATGTGGATTACCGTGATCAGAACCAGGTCTTCTCCGGCCTTCTGGCCTATACCTTCGCGCAACTGAGCTTGACCAAAGAGGAGACGACCGAGCCGGTCTTCGGCCTCGCAGTTTCTGGCAATTACTTCGACGTGCTGGGGGTGAAGGCCGCGCTGGGGCGCACGTTTATGCCGGACGAGGACCAGACTCCGGGAGCGCATCCGGTCGTCGCGCTCAGCCACGGCCTGTGGCAGCGCAGCTTCGGCGGCGATACGAATCTGGTCGGTAAAACGATTTCGCTGAATCGCCACGATTTCACCGTCGTTGGAATCGTCCCCGAAGGTTTCACCGGAACCAATCTTGGGCCTGGCCCCGACCTCTGGGTTCCGATGATGATGCACGATCAAGTCCAGCCGGGGTTCGATTGGTACAATGAGCGGCGCGGCCTCTTTCTCAATCTGATCGGACGTCTCAAGCCGGGCGTGAGCGTAGAGCAGGCGCAGTCCTCACTCAAAATTTTCGCAGGTCAGTTGGCGCAAGACTATCCCAGAGACAATGAGGGGCGCAGCGCGAAAATCGTTCCTCTGCTTCAGGCAAGAATTGACCCTGACGGCTCAGGCCAGCTGATGCTCGCTTCGGGAATGATGATGGCGGTCGTCGCTCTGGTCTTGCTGATCGCCTGCGCCAACATCGCCAATCTGTTGCTGGCGCGCGCTTCCGCTCGTCGCAAGGAGATCGCGGTCCGACTGGCGTTAGGCGCCGGACGGAGGAGGTTGATCAGACAACTTCTGACCGAAAGCCTGGTCCTTTCTCTGATAGGCGGCGTGGTCGGATTTCTGGTGGCGTTTTGGGCGAGAGACTTGTTGCGCTCTTTCGATCCGGTCGGCGGTGGGCCGAACGCTCCGCCGGTAGCGGCGTTGAATTTCCGAGTGCTCGGCTTCACCTTGCTGATCTCGCTCTTGAGCGGGGTCATCTTCGGCCTGGCGCCCGCGCTGCAAGCCTCCAAACCCGATCTGGTGTTGACGCTGAAAGGCGAAACCTCCGCGGCGGCTCGCCGCGCTTTCGGTTTCAACCTGCGCAAGGCTCTGGTGGTGATTCAGGTCGCGCTCTCGCTCGTCTCGCTCATCAGCGCCGGGCTGTTTGTGCGGAGCTTGCGCAATGCTCAGGCCATCAATCCGGGCTTCATCACCGATAACATTTTGCTTGCCGGCTTCAATTTGGGGCGCGAAGGAATGGCCAAGCCGCAAGGCGTCAATTTCCAGCGGCAATTGGTTGAGCGCACTGCCGCGTTGCCCGGCGCGCAGGCTGTGACAATTGCGAGCGGTCGCCCCTTCGGCGGCGGCATTATGCGAAGCGTCTTTCTTGAAGGTCAGGCGCCCACGCCTAATGGCCGAGGCGTGCTTGTACAACTCAACAACGTGGGATTGCGGTTCTTCGAGACGCTGGGCATTCCACTGCTGCAAGGCCGCGATTTCAGCGAGCAGGACGGAGAGGGCGCTCCGCAGGTCGTGATCATCAACGAGACCATGGCCAGGCGCTTCTGGCCCAATCAGGGCGCCATCGGCAAGCGGTTCAAATTCTTCGGCGATGAGTTCTATCGTGAAGTCGTCGGCGTGGCCCGCGACACTAAATACAACAGCCTGACCGAAGCGAACACTCCTTTCATCTACGTGCCGCTGCTCCAGAATTACTCCGACGCCGGCGCTCTGCACGTTCGCGCGACGGGCGACGCCGCGCAGATATCCGCCGCCGTGCGCGGCGTGGCTAAAGAGCTGGCCCCGAATCTCCCGCTGCTCAACGTCCAGACGCTCAGCGACCGCATTGATCAATCGCTCAACGGGCAGCGGTCGCAAACCCGTCTCCTGGCCTTCTTCGGCCTGCTGGCGCTGCTCCTGTCGTCAATCGGGATATATGGCGTAATGGCCTATTCCGTCGCCCAACGCACGCGCGAGATCGGCATTCGCATGGCGCTTGGAGCGCGCTCGCAAAATGTGCTCTCGCTGGTCGTCAGGCAGGGGATGGCGCTCGTAATGGGCGGAGTCGCTTTGGGACTGATCGCCGCTTTCGCCGTCACGCGCCTTATCGGGAGTTTGCTCTTCAGGATCACCGCGGCCGACCCGGTTACATTCGTAATCGCCTCTTTGTTGTTGGTTGGCGTCGGCGCGCTGGCCGGCTATCTGCCGGCGCGGCGGGCGACGAAGGTGGATCCCCTGATCGCTCTCAGGCACGAATAGGCGCCAGGCGCCAGGTAGGGATCAGTGGCGACATTTTTCATCTGAAACCTGAAACCTGACGCCTGAAACCTGAAACCCGATGAAACTGTCGGCCGCCATCCGGCAGGCGGTCGCGCAGGAAGACAAAGACCTGCCAATCGCCGACGTGAAGACGATGGAAGAGCGCGCTTCAACTCTGTCTGCGCAGTCACGAACCAGCGTGATAATCTTCGGCGTGTTTGCCGGCGCCCAATTGCTGACGAAATTCATCTTCGGCGTCAAAGCAGCCGACCCGGGCACATTGATCGGCATAGCTCTGTTGCTTGCAATGGTGGCGCTGACAGCCTGTTACATTCCGGCGCGGCGCGCGACAAAAGTCGATCCGATGGTGGCTTTGCGCCAGGAATAATCGGAGGATTTAAACATGTCGAGTTGCGACGCCCTGAAACAATGAAAATGCCCTATGTAGTGACGAATTTATTCGTCACCGCGCAGTGACGAATAATGGTCTTTGAAAAAATAGCGCAACCACATTTTCCCCGGTCGCGGCAGCGACCATGTGAGCTTAGCCCGGCTTTTCAAAGCCGGGACAATGAGCGCATCAGTCCCTAGTCGCGGCAGCGACGATTGATGTTGCCGATCAGTGTCAACCGTCGCTGCCGCGACTGAAACCACTGTCCGACCATCCACCCGGCTTTGAAAAGCCGGGCTAGGATCAACTGTCGCTGCGGCGACTAAGGAAATGGCCAGCGAAATCTGGTTGCGCTATTTTTTCAAAGACCATAATTTGTCACTGCATAATTTTATTTCTGAGGACGACCATGAAATCCATCAACACCCAACTCTCTCACAGGCTCTTCCGGACAATTCTGTGCGCGGCGGCGGTCGCGTTGTTGTTCGTTTCCGTTCGCGCTCAACAGACAGCGCTCGACCGCTACGTCGCCAAGCCCGATCCGGCTTACTCGTGGAAGCTGGTCAATACGACGCAGGGCGAGGGCTATAAGAGCTTCGTCCTCGAATTGACCTCGCAGCAGTGGCGCACGGAAAAAGACGTTGACCGCCCGATCTGGAAGCACTGGCTGACGATAGTCAAACCTGACAGGCCGTCCACGAACAAGGCGCTGCTCTTTATCGGCGGCGGAAACAACAACGTCAAGGCGCCGGCGACGATCCCCGAACGCGTGACGATGTTCGCTTTGGAATCGAACTCGGTCGTGGCCGAATTGGGGCAGGTTCCGAATCAGCCGCTCTTCTTCACCGACTCGAAAGATAAAGGCCGTTCCGAAGACGACCTGATCGCTTACACTCGCGTCAAGCATTTCTCGACGAAAGATGACGAATGGCTGGTGCGGCTGGCTATGGTTAAGAGCGGAGTGCGCGCGATGGACGCCGTTCAGGAATTCCTGGCGAGCGACGCCGGAGGAGGTTTCAAAGTCGACCAGTTCGTGGTCTCAGGCGGATCGAAGCGCGGATGGACGACGTGGCTAGTCGGGGCGGTCGACGAGCGGGTGATCGCCATCATGCCGACGGTGATCGACGCGCTCAATTCCGAAGCCATCACGCGCCATCACTTCGAAGCCTACGGTTTCTTCTCGCCCGCGCTCGACGATTACGTCAATCACGGACTCTTCCCGCACAAGATCGGGACGCCCGAATATCGCGCCGTGCTGGACATCGAAGACCCGTACAATTACCGCAACCGCGAGCGGCTGAAGATTCCGAAATACCTGGTCAACGCTTCGGGCGATCAGTTCTTCCTGCCCGACAACTCGCAGTTCTACTTCGGCGATTTGCAAGGCGAGAAGCATCTGCGCTACACGCCGAACGCCAAACACAACCTGGCCGGTTCGGACGCGCGCGAAAGCTTACTGGCCTTCTATCTGGCCGTTCTGAAGGGCAAGGCCCGCCCGCGTTATTCGTGGAAGAAAGAAAAGGACGGAAGTCTGACGGTGAAGGTCGTTGATAAACCGAAAGAGGTCAATCTGTGGCAGGCCACCAATCCGAAAGCCCGCGACTTCCGCGTTGATACTATCGGTAACGCTTACCTGAAAACTCAACTGCAGGAGCAGAAAGACGGCGTCTACGTCGGCCGCGCGCCTAAACCGGCTGTGGGTTACACCGCGTATTTCGTCGAGCTGGTTTACGACATCGGCGAGAAATACCCGTTGAAATTTACCACCGCAGTGAGCGTCACGCCCGATACGCTGCCGTTCAAATTCGAGGACGCGAAGAAGAAATACGGTAATGGGCGGTGAACCGCCAGGAGGGGAATAGGGAATAGGGAATGGGGAGTGGGGGAACTTTTGTCCTTCCACTCCCCACTCCCCACTCCCTATTCCCTACTGGCTGTTTATTGCTTCACATCCAAGACCCGCACAAGGAATCCCCAACTGTCAGAAATCTCTTCAATGATCTTCGATGTGGGTTTACCCGCGCCGTGTCCGGCTTTGGTCTCGATGCGGATCAGCGTCGGCGCGGGGCCTGCCTGCGCGGCCTGAAGCGTCGCGGCGAATTTGAAGCTGTGCGCGGGAACTACGCGGTCGTCATGATCGGCGGTCGTGATCAAGGTCGGAGGATATTTCACGCCCGGTTTAATGTTCTGCAGCGGCGAATAGGCGTAGAGCGATTTGAAATCCTCGGCGTCGTCGGGCGAACCATAATCGGAAGTCCAGGCCCAGCCGATGGTGAATTTGTGAAAGCGCAGCATGTCCATTACGCCAACGGCCGGCAGCGCGGCGCCGAACAGATCGGGGCGCTGCGTGAGGCAAGCGCCAACGAGCAATCCGCCATTGCTGCCGCCGCTGATGGCCAGCTTCGGCGTCGATGTGTAATTATTGGCGATCAGCCATTCGGCGGCGGCGATGAAATCGTCAAACACGTTCTGCTTCTTCGCCTTCGTCCCGGCCAGGTGCCACTCCTCGCCGTATTCGGCGCCGCCCCGCAGGTTGGGCTGCGCGTAAATTCCGCCCATCTCCATCCAGACCAGATTCGAAATTGAAAACGCTGGCGTCAGCGAAACGCTGAAGCCGCCATAGCCGTAAAGCAACGTCGGATTCTGTCCGTCGAGCTTCAAGCCCTTCTTGCGCGTGATGAACATCGGTACGCGCGTTCCATCTTTGCTGTTGTAAAAGACCTGTTTGGTTTCGTAGAGGCTGGTGTCGAAATCGACTTTAGGCTTGCGGTAAACCTCGCTCTTGCCGGTCTTCACGTCATAGCGATAGATGGTCGTCGGCGAAGTGAAACTTGTGAAGGCGTAAAACGACTCGGTGTCTTTGCGCTTCCCGCTGAAATTGGCGGCCGTGCCGATGCCGGGCAGATCGACTTCGCGAACGAACTTTCCGTTCAAATCGAAGAGCTTGACTTGCGAGCGCGCGTCTTTCAGATACGAGGCGATGAAATGGTCTCCGACCAGGATCACGCCTTCGAGCGTTTCCGGCGCCTGCGCCACAAGCTCTTTCCAGTTCGCCCGACCGGAATTGCGCGTATCAATCGCGATGATTCGGCCTCGCGGCGAGTTTAAGTCGGTGCGGAACCAGAAGACGGGACCGTCGTTGTCAATGAAGTTGTACGCGGCTTCGAGTTCGGGGATCAGTTCGACGACCTTTGCGTCAGGCGATTGAAGGTCTTTGAAAAATACTCTGTTTCGCGGGTCGGTTCCTTGCCAGACGCTGACGATCAGATAACGCCCGTCTTCGGTGACTTGGCCGTCGAATCCCCATTCCTTCTGATCATTGCGTTCATAGACCATTACGTCCTCGGATTGCGGCGAGCCGAGGCGGTGATAGAAAAGCTTCTGATAATAGTTGGCGTCTTCGAGCTTAGTTTTCTCGTTCGGCTCGTCGTAGCGACTATAGAAGAATCCTTTGCCGTCCGTCGTCCACGACGCGCCGGAGAACTTCACCCATTTGAGCTGATCGTGCAAATCATTGCCCGTCTCGATTTCGCGCACCTTCCATTCCTGCCAATCGGAGCCGGAGGTCGAAAGCCCGTAGGCGAGATATTTGCCGTCCTCGCTGACCGCATAGCCCGACAAAGCCACTGTGCCGTCAGTTGAAAGTTTGTTCGGGTCGAGCAAGACGCGCGGTTCGCCGTCGAGCGATTTTAAAGTGTAGAGCACGTTCTGGTTCTGCAGGCCGTCGTTCTTGAAATAGAAGTAGCGGCCACCCTCTTTAAACGGTGGAGTGTACTTCTCGTAATTCCAGAGCCTGGTCAATCGCTCCTTTATCTTCGCGCGTTCGGGAATCTCGTTAAGAAAGCCGAAAGTGAGCTTGTTCTCCGCTTCGATCCACGCGCGCGAATCAGCCGAATCCGGGTTTTCCAGCCAGCGGTAAGGGTCGGCGACCTTCACGCCGTGATAATCGTCAATCTGATCGACTTTCTTTGCGGTTGGATAAACGAAGGTTTTATTCATCGTAGTGTTGTTCTGTGCGGATGTTTTTCTGGCCGGGACGACAGCGCTCAATGAGAGCAACGCCTCAATCGCAGCGGCCACGAAAATTATTCGTGCGGATGAATGGAGATTCATTGATGGCTCCTTATCGCTCGATATGATTATGTGGTTGGCGACAAGGCGTGAGCTTAGCATGAAGTTTCGGGAATGGCAGTACGCGGCGAGAGATCCGCTCATGGGATCAAACGTTTTCAGGTTCTATGATTCACCGCTTGGAAAAATTGGAAAAAGAGTCGCGCTTGTGGTTTCATTCATCCGCGCTTGGCAATATTTCGTCCTGGCTGAGGATCGCAAGCTGATCCGGGCGATCAAAGATTTCAAAACCAGGCAGACGACGACCGCAGTCGCATACGCCAGCGACAATCAGTCGGCGTCCGATCTTCTTACTTCAACCCTGGTTTTTCAGACCACCAAAATTTACGGCATGAGCAAAATAATGACATTCGGAGAGCGACCGCGCACAATCTCTGGCTTATGCGCCATCTCGCTATTTACCGGCGCGATTTTGTTGTTTTGGGTACAGCCGCTCATCGCCAAAGCGCTTCTGCCTGCTTACGGTGGGGTACCCGAGGTATGGGGAGGATGCGTAATATTCTTTCAGTCGGTAATAGTGATGGCCTACGGGTACGTGATCATCTTAGACAAGCTCTTTGACCTCAGACGACAAGTCATCATTCATGTCGCTTTGTTGGCCCTGACGGCGTCTCTCTCTCTTCCCCTGAACTTGGGAGTGAGGCGATCCGATTGGCTATACAATCATTCACCCATTCTGTCGGCGCTGGCTGTGTTAGCAGTTACATTAGGCCCGTCGGCTTTTGCGCTTGCGACCTCAAGCCCGCTCTTACAGACATGGGCCGCCCAAATTAATCCCGGCATCGGTCAGTCTGTCTATTCGTTATACGCTGTCAGTAATGCCGGGAGCTTAATCGCAACACTTGGGTACTCTTTCCTGGTAGAGCCTACGCTGTCCCTGAATCGGCAAACCGGAGTGTGGACCGGCATGTACTTGGTATATATCCTGGCGGTTTTAGCTTGCTCCTGGTTAGTTTGGCGACTGGGCAGGGCGGCAATGCCCCAAGATAGTGGCGCATTGCCTTCGTCAGACGGGCTTAGTGATGAAGTTCGATCGCCAGGCGTCAGGAGATGGAGATGGTTATTGCTGAGCGCCGTTCCCACAAGCTTATTGTTAAGTGTGACAAATTACGTGACGTCAAATATCACGGCGACGCCCTTACTCTGGCTCATGCCATTAACCTTATACCTGCTAGCTTTTATATTAGCCTTCACTGCCCGTTCTTGCCGGTTGAAATTTAAGCCGGGACTGTTTGTGCAGGGAGCGGCTATTCTATCAATGCTGACTATCGTGGCCGAGGCCACAGAGCCCGCATGGGCGCTTGCGTTGCTTCACCTGGCGGCCTTTTTCATACTTACCGCCGGCGCCACTTATCAGTTGGCTTCCGCTAAGCCCCCAGTAAACAGGTTATCGGAATACTATTTGATGATTGCGGTCGGCGGCTGGCTGGGCGGAGCGTTTAACACGTTCCTGGCGCCTCACATGTTCGACAGATACTGGGAGTACCCGCTGATGATCGTCGTCGCCTGCTTAGCCTGCCAGCAGAGTAATGTCACTAAACCAACACTTCGGAGCGCGCTACGGGATGGTATTTATGCGCTGCTCATAGGCGTGATGGCGTTGCTGCTCGCTCGATTCGCCGGCTTTCTCCGTGTGGACGAGGCGCCCAGAGTGGCGCTGGCTTTCGGGCTGCCTTTCGTCCTTGCTAATCACCTTTTCAAAAACCGCCCACTGAGGTTCGCGCTTGCCATAAGCGCCATCGCTGTAGCCGGCGCGCTTTCTTCGGAGGCGCTGAATAGGACCCTGTATTCTAGTCGTGATTTCTTCGGCGCATTGCGGGTTACTTCGACGCCGGACTTTAGTATGAACAGTTTGATTCATGGCAATACCATTCATGGCAAACAGTTCACAGACGCGGCTCGCAAGTGCATCCCCATTTCCTATTTCCACCCTGATGGGCCGTTCGGCGATGTAGTTAAGGCGTTCGAGGCCAGCCCGACGCCAAAAACAGTAGCTGTAATAGGCCTCGGAGTCGGGGCAATGGCCGGCTACGGGCGACCCGGCCAGAATTGGACGTTCTACGAACTCAACCCGGAAGTCATAAAAATAGCAAGAAATAAAGACTACTTTACCTATCTCAGTGACTGCGCCAGGCAGGAGGTCAGGATCGTACCCGGCGACGCCAGACTCAATCTGCATGAGGCGCCCGATAAGAGCTTTGGCCTGATAGTATTGGACGCCTTCAACTCCGACGCCATTCCCACTCACCTGCTGACGACGGAGGCGATCGGGTTATATCTATCGAAGTTGAGCGCTAACGGGCTCCTGGCTTTCCAGGTATCTAATCGCAGCGTTGATCTACGACCGGTGCTGGCCGCGGCGGCGGGCGCGGCGGACGCAGAATGTCTATGGCGGCGGGACACGGAAGACTCTCCCGCACGGGGTAAGGACGCGTCAGAATGGGTCGTGCTGGCGCCGCGAGCTAACTCCCTGGAGAGCCTGGCGCATTTGCTGAGATGGGAAAGAATCACCTCTGACAACCGTAGCGCTGTATGGACAGACAACTATGCCAGCCTGATAAAAGTTATCCGATGGCGGTGGAATTGAAAGCCGGCGCTCATGCTCTGGCTACGGTCAGCTCGGCTGCCCGGCTGATTCGCGCCGCCAAAGCCGAAGGACCACATGAAGTCAGGACACTTATGCTTTTTGGAGAAGCGCCATTCTTCGCCGCGTGAGCGGCGGCTGACTTTAGCCCAGTACTTTAGTGCTGGGGGGCTAGCCAAAGCGTATCGCGTCACGTAGTGACGCTTGAAAGGCCAGCTGATGGCTCAAATTTCAACCGTCGCTACGCGACGAGAACAATTCGGGCGCTGCTTCCCGGCGTTGAAACGGCCGGGCTAAAGTCAGCCGCCGCTCACGCGGCGAAAACCAGAGTCTTTATTCAAAAGCGTCCTGACATCTGAAGGGCCACTTACTTTCAATCCTCAAACCGACGATTAAACGAGACTGGATTCAGTCATCAACCTGACGCCGCAATCTCCCGCACTCCTTCGATCAATCGTTCAACCTCTTCCTCCGTGGTGTAACAGGCGCAGCCGGCGCGCAGCAATCCCTGCTCTACTTTGCCGAGGCGTTCGACCACCGTTTGCGCGTAAAAATCTCCGTGCGAAGCGAAGACGCCGCGTTCGACCAGCTTTTGTGTGACTTCGATTGAGGGGATATTTTTGATCGTGAGTGAGAGCGTCGGCGTGCGCGGAACGTCCGGTTCGGGGCCGTAGAGGGCGACGCCTTCGATCGAACTCAGCCCATCCCACATCTGCTTCAACAGATCGGCTCCGCGCGCGTGCAGCGCCGCGAAAGCATTCCGCAATCGTTCTCTGCGCGTAGATCCTTCCGCCCCCTCGGTCAGTGACGCGAGGAAGTCGATTGCCGCCGCCGTCCCGACCATTCCCTCGTGATTCTGTGTGCCGGTCTCCAGGCGTTCGGGCGCCTCATCCGGCGCGGGTTCGAGCTTCGGGACATCCAAGCTCTCCAGCAGATCATAGCGGCCGTAAAGCGCGCCGATGTGCGGCCCGTAAAATTTATAGGCCGAACATGCCAGAAAGTCGCATTCAAGATCGCGCACATCGACGAGCTCGTGCGGCGCGTAGTGCACCGCATCGACGTAGACGAGCGCGCCGGCCTCGTGAGCCAACCGCGCCGCATATTGAACGTCGTTGACCGTGCCCAGAGCGTTCGAGGCCGCGCCGATGGCCAGCAGCTTCGTGTTGCGGTTGATCGCGCCCGCGAGATCGTCCCAGTCGAGCTGGCCCGTTTCGGGGAGCATTCTCACAGTGCGAATCGTCACGCCGCGCTCTTTCGCCAATGCCCGCCACGGCGCGTTGTTCGCGTGATGGTCTAGTTCGGTGATGACGATCTCGTCACCCGGGTTGTAACCACGCCCAAGCGCCCGCGCGACGTGGAAAGTGATCGTGGTCATATTGGCGCCGAACGAGATTTCATTCGGCTCGCAGTTGAAGAAATCCGCCACAGCCTGTCGCGCCGCTTCAATCAATTGATCGGTCTCGGCGCTGGTTGGGTAGGCCCAATGCGTGTTGGCGTTGTGGTGGAAGAGGTAATCGTTCATCGCCTCGGCGACCCCGCGCGGCGCTTGAGTGCCGCCTGGGCCGTCGAAATAGGCTACGCGGAAGCCGTTGTGTTCGCGTTCGAGAGCTGGAAAGCGCGAGCGAATCTCGGAAGTTGAAGCGACCAGTTTGTTGGATGTTGTCATTGTGTTTTTGTGGTCAAACAGGTTCCTCGTTAGAGAGATAAGGAATCGTCATAGGCCCTTCGGGCAGAACCGCGATGGGAGCGTCTTTTCCGATGCGCTTCAATTCGCCGGCGATGAACTCGCCGGCGTCGGCGACCGGCTCCAGGTGCGCGCGGCGAACCTCATCGGGCGCTATGTCGCTGTAGAGGCCGACGCGGGCTTTCAATCGGATCAGCGCCAGCAATTGCGCCTCCCATTGATCGTACATCGAAAACCCCGGCGCGAGGATCGTATCGAGAACGGCTTGCGGGGAGTCGTGATCGAACAGCAGCTTTTTGAAGTTGCCGTGGCTCGGAAACCCGTCGTTGCATTTCGACGCCGCGACGATCAGGCCGCCCCGCTCGACTATCTGCGCTGCGGCGGACATCCCCTTCACGGCTTGATAGAGATTTTGATCGAGCGGATAACCGCTGTTGGTCGTGATGACGATCGGGAAGGGCGTCGGGCAGGGAATCATCACGGTCGATTTCGAAACCGCGCAGCCGCGTTCGTGCGCGGCGAGCGGTTCGCCGCAGAAGAAACCGGTGATTTGCCGCCGGCGATTGAGCGTGACGTTGATGAGGAAATCCACGGGCAGCGCGCGGCCGTTCGCGCGAATCTGCTCTTGCGTGGGATTGCCGCAGGTCACGCCCCATGCGCTCAGCGGATGGCCGATTACGTCGGCGCGGTGGTAATGCATGATCGAATCGATGTCTGCGAGGGCGGGGAAGACGCCTTTGTATCCGCCCGAAAAACCAGCCATAAAATGCGGCTCGATGAATCCCGTCACGATCCGCTTGTCGGCTTCGACGTATTCGCGATTGAAAAACATTTCCCGACCGTCTCCGGTCTTGCCCACGAAGACGAGCGTCGCCGGGTCATGCGAATTGTGATTGACGATCCGATAGCGCGACGCGATTTCATCTCCGACCATCGAGGCGAGCTCGGCGGGCGTGTTCACGCGGTGCGACCCGGTGCCGTTGATGATCACGAACTTTTCCGCCGGGACGGCGCCGAGTTCGGCGAAAAGCCATGTGAGCAGGCGGTCGGACGGCAGCGGGCGCGTGAGGTCAGGAATTACTACGGCCACGCGGTCATTCGCGCCGATCAATTCCCGCAGGGGGGGTGAATTTATTGGGGCGCGAACCGCCTCGCGAAACGCGGCGGCCTCGTCGGGCAACCCCGAAATGAAGCGCGGCGCGAGCGTCGTGACGTCGGACGATGGGATGTCGACTTCGAGACCGTCTTTGCCGTATTGGAGATGTGTGATCATAAAATTTTTGTTCCGATGATGACGCCCGTGGACCAGTTCAGCTTCGTGATAAGGAGATCTTTTCTTTTTTCGAGTATCGAAATCAATTCATCGACTCGCTCCGCGTGGCCGTCGGGCCAGTTCGGTTGCGGCAGCATATCGTCGATCACGTACAGCCCGCCACGCTTCAACAGGCGCAGGGCTTCGTCGAGATGAGTGTATTTGCCCGGCCAGGAATCGGCGAAGATCAAGTCGAATCGGAAACATTCGGCCCGGTCCAACCACCAGGCGCCGTCCGCATGAAAAAAACCGGTTCGCGGATCATCGCCAAGAAACTCTTTTGCGACAGCGAGCACGGCTTCGTCTATTTCGACGGAAATCAGGCGCGAACGTTCGTCCATCCCGTCGAGCAACCACGCCGTCGCTACGCCAGTGCCCGTGCCCAGCTCAAGGAAATCACCGGCAGATTTCGTCGCCGCAAGCGTGCGAAGCAGACAGCCCGTGAGCGGGTCGGAAGCCATCGTAAAGTTCAGGCGCGCGGTCTCTGATATAAGTTGCGGCAGTCGCGGAGGGAGTTTGATATTTTCAGTGTCTATCATTCTGATACAGGTTTTTGCGTGTGGCTATCGAGCCTGCCGAATCGCCGCAACTGCGGCGAAGAGAGCGCGACCGTGGCGACCACGATCAACGTGCCCGCGCCGCCGCTGACCACCGAAAAAATAGGGCCGAAGATCGCCGCGACGCCTCCAGACTCGAACCGCCCGAGCTCATTCGACGCGCTGATGAACATTCCATTGACCGCCGAAACCCTCCCGCGCATCTCGTCGGGAGTGAGAATCGTCGCCAGCGTCTGGCGCACGACCACGCTGATGTTATCGAACGCGCCTGTCAGGAACAACATCGCCAGTGAGAGCCAGAAATTTCGCGAAAGGCCGAAGACGATCGTCGCCAAACCGAACCCGGCCACAGCCCACAACAATGTTCTTCCTGCTCTCTTGAGCGGCGGCAGATGCGTCGTCAGCATCGCCATCGTGATCGCGCCGAGCGACGGGGCGGCCTGCAAAGCTCCGAAACCCGCCGGCCCAACGCCCAGAATGTCTTTCGCGTAAACTGGCAACAGCGCCACCGCGCCCCCGAAGAGCACCGCGAACATGTCGAGCGACATCGCCCCGAACAGCACCTTTGTATTCCAGGCGTATTTGAATCCGGCGACCAGCGTTTTCAGATTGGCCTGACCGGCCCTCGACCCGGCGGCGTAAGACCGTTTGGTCAAGGTCGCCAGCATTACGAGATAGATGACGCCACCCAATCCGGCGAGCGCGTAAACCGGCGTCACGCCGCCGAGCAGATAGATCAACCCCCCGGCGAGCGCGGGGCCCGTCATCGAGCTCAACTCGAATCCGCTGACGTACCACGAAACGGCGTTGCTGAAGATTTGATTCGGGACCAGTTGAGGCATCAACGACGATCTCGCAGGGCCTTGAAAGGCGCGCGCTATTCCATTCAGAAACAGGCAGGCATAGATCAGCGTGACGTTGGCGCTTGCCCGCATCCCGACAGCGGCCAATCCGAGGGAGGCTGTTAATGCCAGGGTCGTCGCGCTCATCAGGATCTTCCTGCGGTCGAAGCGGTCGGCGGTCTGTCCCGCGGGGAGCGCCAGCCCCAGAATCGGAACGATCTGAACCAGCCCGACCATTCCCAG
The DNA here is from genome assembly GCA_035714085.1 of Blastocatellia bacterium. Taxonomy (GTDB): domain Bacteria; phylum Acidobacteriota; class Blastocatellia; order RBC074; family RBC074; genus JAJVID01. The sequence continues at coordinate 46,427 of DASTMP010000285.1, read as the reverse complement.
CGCCAGTTTCGAATTGGTCTTTTCATAGAGCTGATAGCTCACGGCGAGGGTCTGCATCTGCACGCAGAGCGTCGATAGCAGATGGCCTGAGAGGAACAATCGAAAATCACGAAAGCGCAGCGCGGCGTATGCGTCGCGCTTCTCGCTTTCGCTCGCGGACGCGGCTTTTTCCGAGGCTTTTGCCGTTGAGCTCATTTCCGGTTGAGACTATTGCTATGAGAAACTAAAAAGGCGATCAAGCTTTGATCGCCCCTATAAAAATCGATGCATATGCATAAATACCGGCAATTCGGTGGACATGTCAAAGCTGCGCTCCCACCATTCACTGCAACCCGGCGGCGGGCGAGACGTCCATGTGACGAGGATCGGCGCCGCGAGCAGCCTTTTTCACTCACGCTCACTGCGCGAACCCGACGCGACGCATCAATAATTCAAACCGGGTGTCCTGGCGAAAGACGTCAAATCTCGGGTCCGTTTTCAGTGTGGCGAGCGCAGAGCACCGTTCCTCAAAACATTTCTCCATCCACATAAAGGCCGCGTCATTATCGCCCAAACCGGCCGAGATTGTGGCTTGCGCGAACGGCGAGACATAGGCGCGCTTTGCCAACTCATTCAACTGCTCCTGATAACGGCGCGCGTCGTCACGCCTGCCTGCCAGCGCTGAAACATTACCAAGCAGCGAGATGAAATCCGAATTTTTAGGGGCAATGGCCTGTCCATTCTGAAACTCAGCGAGCGCCTCCTCGCGCCTGCCTTGTATCGAGTAACAAAGACCTAGAAAAAGTCGAGCGGGAGTGTAATTCGGGGCTTGACTAATCGTCTTCTGCAGAACCGGTATGGCCTGGTCGTAGCGGCGCGCCAGATAGAGCGCAATGCCTAAACGGGTATGAGCGATCGGCGAAAGCGGGTCGAGTTCCAATTCAAGCTCGGCTTCGCGGATAGCTTCATCAAATCGGCCCATATAAGCCAGAAAAGCGGAATACCAATCATGCAGGATCGGATAATTGGGCTTCAATTTGAGCGCGCGCCTGAATTCCTTCTCGGCCAGCGGCCAGTCCCAGTAATAGTCGCTGATGATCTTGCCCATCGCAGTGTGCGCTTCGGCCAGGCTCTCGTCTATATTCAAGGCCTGCGCGGCAGCCTCGCGGGCCAATGGCAGCGCCTCCTTTGGCGCGGCCAGGTGATATGTGCCGAGCGTGATGTAGGCGTTGGCCACTCCGACATAAGCCAGCGCATAGCCGTGGTCTTTCTCAGCGGCTTTCCGGAAAGCTTCGAGTCCATTGCGGATGCCTTCTGGAGTGCGTTTGTTCCACTGATAACTGCCGTCCACATAGAGCCGATAGGCTTCCGGGTCGGCGGTGTAGTTCTTGGCCAGTTCGATGCGCTCTTCGCCGGTCAAAGTAACTATCAAGTCATCGGCGACTCGCTGCGAGATGGCGTCCTGAATCGCAAAGATGTCACCCCATCGCTCGTCGAATTGCTGCGTCCAAATCGTCCTGCCGCGACCGACGTCGATCAACCGCGCTGTGACGCGGATTTTGTCGCCCACCTTCTGGATGTTGCCTTCGAGGACGGCCTGTGTCTGCAACTGGCGCCCCGCCGCGACCGGATCCTGGTCGAGCGCAGTGAATCTGCGCACGGCGCTGAATGGCCGTACCGTGATTTTTTGCAGCCTGCTTAATCTGGTGATCAGCGTGTCGGCGATTCCCATCTCCAACGCCTCATCGCGGGCGTCGGCCACCAGGGGTTTAAATGGCAGCACCGCGATCGAATCGATATGCGAATCTCGCCGATTGAGCCATTGTAGCCCGAGAATCGCAGCGGCGATGAGCGCCGCCAGCGCCATGAGCGCCAGCGAGACGCGCAATGGCGAGCGTGTGAATCGTCCGGCGAAGAAGGCGCTGGATTTCGATGGCCGGGGTTCCCGCGTAGTGGTCAAGACTGTTTTGTAATCTTCGCTCGCGCCCGCGCGTCCGAAACGTCGCGCGAGGCTCGCCAGGCCGCTGAATTCGCGCGTCTTGAAATCTCCCGCCGGCGTCAGACACTGCTTCAACCTTTTGAGCGCTCGCCGCGCTTCATCAGCGGTTTGATGCCGCCCGGCGCAATCTTTGGCGAGCATCCGGCTGACCAGGCGCCGAAGTTCGCCGGGGAGATCGGGCGCGTGTTCGGCGAAAGGCGGCTCCTGATTGAGTAGCGCCACAATAACGTCGCTCGGCGTCTCGCCTTCAAACGGGCGACGCGAAGTGATCATCTCGTAAAGCACGATACCAAGACTGAAGATGTCCGACCGCGCGTCAGTCTCAAGCCCGCGCGCCTGCTCCGGCGACATATAGCTAACTGTACCAAGCACCATCCCGGGATCAGTCGAGACTAGGGAGTGGGGAGTGGGGAATGGGGAATGGGGACAAGCGACCTGCTCTCGGATTCCCGATTCCCGATTCCCGATTCCCAACTCCCCACTCTCCAACCCAAGCTTGGCGAGTCCGAAATCCAAAACCTTCACGTAACCGTCAGGCCGAAGCATGATGTTTTCAGGCTTGATGTCGCGGTGGACGATCCCGGCGGCGTGCGCGGCTGAGAGCGCGCTGGCCACCTGCATCGCCACTTCGAGCGCTTCGCCGAGACTCATCCTTCCGTCTCTGATCAGCTCACGCAGCGTGCGGCCTTCGATGAACTCGGTGGCGATGAAATGCAGCGCGCCGACCGCGGTCTCCACTTCGCCGATCTCGTGAATGGTCATGATGTTCGGATGATTGAGAGCCGAGGCGGCTCGCGCTTCCTGGCGAAAGCGTTGGACGCGCCGAGCGTCTTCGGTGAAACGCGGCGGCAACAGCTTGAGCGCGACCTGACGGCCCAGCCGCGTGTCGCGCGCCAGATAGACCTCGCCCATTCCTCCCCGACCGATCTGGTTGATAATCTGGTAAGCCCCAACCTGCTGATCTATGAGAGATCCAGATTGAGGCCCGGCCAGCATTGTCGCCGCCACCTCCGAAGCGATGAGCTCAATGGAATCCTCAACCTGTCCATGAGAAGAGAGGAGGTTTTCGACCTCGCGCCGCAGTCCTTCATCACCGGAACAAGCCTTGTCCAAGAAGATTGCTTGTTCAGAGTGTGGAAGGTCGACGGCCGATTGAAAGATGGATTTGATCTGTTTGTAGCGTACAGGCGTCATCACCATAAACACTTGTTACGGCTTAGCTCATTGCCGATTCATTTGCTGGTGAAGCCAGGCTCTGGCCATACCCCATTCCCGTTTGACTGTGCGTGGCGAGATTTTCAGGACCTTAGCGGTTTCTTCAACAGTCAGCCCGCCGAATACTCGCAATTCGACCACCCGGCTTTGCTGAGGATCGATGACTGAAAGCGCGCTGAGCGCATCATCCAGCATAATCAGGTCCGGATTCTTTCCAACAGCTACTTCCGGCGCCTCATCGAGTGAGAGTTTGATGAAATGAGCGCCTCCCCGTCTCTTGGCCTGATGGCTACGAGCATAATCCACCAGAATGCGGCGCATCATCTGCGCCGTGATGGCGAAAAAATGCATGCGGTTCTGCAAATCATGATGTTTTTGGCCAAGCAGTTTGAGGTAGGCTTCGTGAACCAGAGCGGTCGTCTGTAGAGTATGATCGGGGCGCTCCTGGCGCAGATATCGCCTGGCCATTCGGCGCAACTCATCATAGACCAACGGGATCAGTTGATTGAGCGCCTCCTGATCGCCATAGCCCCACTTAAGGAGCAGTTCACTCACTTCCGTGCGCGGATTCTCAGCCATGGGACCTCCTGTTTCGCGTTAAGGTGATGCTACTTATTTCTGAAGTTACAGGCGACCGATCTGAGAGGCTTATTGTATCGCAAAAAGACTATTTTGAATCTACTGAGTCTAAAGAAAATTGAGATTGTCTGGCCCCTTTCAGCGACAAATATCGCTTTCATGGTTGAACGCTATTGGCGAAAGCCACGATTTGCGTCGATAGCATCAACGCTCAGACTTTCTGCCCTAACAACTTATGCAAGGAGGAATAGCAATGGCCGGAAACAATAATCTCAAACGAAACGAAGTGGAGTCATGGAAGGAGACGAATATCTGGGACCAGATCGACCAGTCGGTCCACGACGAGGTGAATCGCATCCGGGTCGCTGCCAAAGTTTTTATGCCGCGCCCCATGGACAACGCCATCAGTGTCCCTGTTGACGCGGTGGACATCAAAGACCTGACCATCAATGAGAACACCATCCCCTTCGTCGAGATCTCACAATCCTTCAGCTTGACCGACACCCAGATCGAGAAGGAAGTTGTGCTGGGCACTGCGGTAATTCTTGCCCGAATGGCCGCCAAGTCGGTTGCCATGGCCGAGGAGATCATTCTCTTCGGGGGGCGGGAGTCGCCAGTTCCGCTGCCGCCGGGGATCAATATCCAACGCCGCGAGTCGGCCCGCCAGGGGCTTTTGGGGTTGGCTGCGCAGGCCAGACAAGTGGTTCCACCCGAAGGCAATCCCCCAGGTATATTCGGGGAAGCAAATTTTGACGCAGTATCGGATGGCATCAATAGACTTGTAGCCCAGGGTCAGCCTGGCCCCTATGCGCTCTTCCTCTCGCCGCCTCGCTACGCCGATTCTCATCGCTCTCTGACACCCACACTGGTGACTGCGGCCGACCGTATGAAACCGCTCCTCCCCGGTGGATTTCATGCCACTGTCGGCCTCCCTGCGAATCGAGGCCTGCTCGTCTCGCTCGGCGGCGAGGCGACCAGTCTGGTGGTCAGTCAAGACACGATCACTGGTTTTACGCAGCAGGATGACCATCTATCTCGCTTTCGCGTCTTCGAGCGTATCCAGTTCGTCGTCCGCGATCCCCGAGCGCTGCTCCGCCTCGAGTTCCAGGGGATCGATCCCATTGTAGAGCCGGATTAAAGGGTCGGGAATCCGAGCCTGGAGAAGAGCCAGAATGGAGACGGCCAGGGAGTGAGTGGCGCTCTCGGCCTGTCGAAGGGATATTGAATGGCGCACCTATGCCATCCTGAACAAGGAGGTGAATATGGCGAGGTTTGAGCATGATGGAATGGTCTTGTGGTATGGGACAGAAGATGCCCCCGCCCCGGCGGACACCGTCGCGGAGGGCGCGTCCCAATCTGTGATCATTGGAATCCAGCCGCCCGATGCAAGCTACCGCATCGAGCTGCGTTATCGTCTGAACCAGGGGCCGGTGGAGTCCATTCCCGCCGCCTGGCTGCGCAATGACCTCACCAACCAGGCCCAGTATTTCGAGGCGCAATTCCCAGCCTTCAGTCCCGGTGACAGCGTAGAATACACTCCCGTATGCAACTGCGTGGGCCGACAGGTCCCATGCCTGAAAGAGCCGATCGAGTTCATTTCATCCTTCCGCGTTATTAAGGCGGATGTTGAACAAAACCCAGCTCTTGCGCGCGCAGAAATGCCGCCGATAACAGCTACTGCCGCCGACCCGCGCCCGGACGTAATTTCTTTGAGTTCGCCCGGTGATTCGAAAGAACTGAGTAGGGTCTTATTCAACACTCAAATGATGGAACGCGCGCCCGGCCTGCAGCAGCCTACCACCCTGCTGCAGTCTGATAAATCCGATGCAAAATCAGCCCTCTCAGTCTCGACCGAGGTCGCCCAATTCAACAGGCTCGAAACTCTCGCAGCGAAATCACAAGTAGCCGTCGACAAAACCATGCCTTCTCATTTGCCGAGCGACCAGAAATTGCCGTTGTCGATGATTGCCGGGAAGTTCACGATTGTCACTAACGACATATCCCAAATAGTTTCAAAGCAGGATTTCCTGTTTTACGATCTGTCAGTGGAATTCTCCGAATCGCGAATGGAGGATGTGCAAATACTTCACTATCCATTCACGGACGATATCCAAATTCAGGATAACTCAACAGTATTATTCTCGTTCCCCGACAGTCAACTCAGCCTGTACGACAACGTAGTGAGTCCGGTTTGGGTCAAGGTCAAATCCTTTGACGGTTCACTGCTCTGGTCTAGGGAATACCAGGCCAACGATCAACGTCTTGCATATCTTGAAATAAAAGTCCCTTTACAGAAACCGGTCATACTGGTTTCCGCGGATAAGCGCCTCATTCATGACAAGGCAAAGAAACTGAGGGGCCAGGTCCTTGAGTTCGGCAAGGAATGCGCGCTCAAAGACCTGACGGTGGTGATCCAGGCCAAAGCGCCGGGGGATACGCTCTGGAGAATTGTCGGAGCCGGCACGACAGACTGCGTGGGCAATTTTTCCATGCCCTATCCGTTTGGCGTGTTTACCGAGGCCCAGGCGCTGGTTTCCGTGACTCCCAACAGCCCCGCCGCGATGAATGTGACTGCCGTCAGGAACGGTGACCAGACGATTGCCGACGATTTCCTTTACTTGTTGATCAACGATCTCGAGTGCCCGCATGTCGATACCAAAGAAGACTGTGATTGTCAGACGAAGAAAAAAGTTTCTCGTCTTCCCGATCAGGCGGACTTGATCGGATCGGACGAATATTCCCAGGACATCGGCGGATCCTGCGTTAATCTCTCGACGCCCAACCGGACTCTCAGCGAGTTCAACTACCAGGCCATCGTTCGCACCTCGGATCCCGATGTAGCGAACTACACTTTGAAAAAGGTTGATGTCGCGCAACCGGGCATCGCCCTTGTGCTTCTTTCGGAAATCTCGCGCTCTGTTTCCGCGTTGGATTCAGCTGTAAGAAATCCCATATTCGGAAAGTGGTATGACTCACAGAAACTTCGCGACGCGTATGCAAAAATTGATGCCATGCGCAGTATCTCTGCCAACGCTTCGAGCGCTGATATAACCACTGCGCTAAACAGCGTTGATGCGATCATCTATCTGTTCAATGTCATCGTTCCCGAAAGCGAAATCGAGAATTATGCTGCTTTTAAAGCTGTTCAAGATAACGCCAGGGAGTTGAAGGCTCACCTGCAGGCGGCCTTGGTCCCCCGGACGGAAACCCATTATGAGCTGGTTGGAGGCGCGGAGAAACGGGAACGTAAGCGTGTCGATTTGGATAACCCTGTGGCATGGCAGGATGATGACCAACACCTCTCTTTATATCAGGCCGTCACTGTCGCGACTGGACATATTCTCCACTACAAATCCGAAATTAAAGCCGACGGATATTCCCTGGGCGAGCTGATTTATTCACTGCCATTGGCGCCCGGCCAGAAAAAGCAAATCGTCGTGTTCGATTCTTCCCACCGCCTAGTGGGCGCAGAATCTCAAGCGCTCTCTCAAGGTGAGCGCCTAACGGCGGGAATTGTAGATGAGCGTGAAATCGTCAACCAACTTGGTGGAAGCATCACGGAATCATTGCGAGGCAGCAGTTCGGCAAATACCAGCGGCATCAGCGCGGGATTCGGCACTGGTGGTTCTGGTTATGGGGGCGGGACTGGTTACGGCGGTTCCGGAAGCGCCGTATTGGGAATAGCAGGGGGCGTGGCTAACGCTAATTCTAACGCTTCACAAGACAGTTCACGCAACATTTCCCAGTTCTTTCAGGAAAAGTTGCGTCAATCTATCATGCAGAATGCGGACTCTTATCGGCAACTCAATGCCTCGGTCGTCACTACGGTCCAAGAAGGGCAGCAGTATGGTGTAACCAGCGAAGTCGTCGCCAATCACAATCATTGCCACGCATTGACCATGATGTATTTCGAGGTGCTGCGTCATTACGCGATATTTCAGAAATTGTCGTCGGTGGAGGAGTGCGTGTTCGTGCCGCTCTTGATGACCAATTTCACGGCGCAAAATATTTATAAATGGCGGGACGTGCTCGCGAAATTCCTGCTACCGATGCCCGCGGAAACCTATCTGCAATCTTTCAACTCTATGTCCGTGTCTGGCAGCCAGCATCCGTTACTGAAAGCGTTTGACGCCAATGAGAGGATCAAGACCAATTACGCCAACGTTGACTACCCTGAGGGGGCATATGACGACGAACGAATACAGTTCATCAGGGGAAACATGCGCATCAGAGTGGAATTGCCAAGGCCACGGACGCGATTCGACAGGATCATGTCGCTCCCCATTACCACTCAAACCTTCACCACTAAGGAAATCGACCCTGAAGCGACGGCTGCCGCCAACCTCGACTTCGCGCGAAGAATGGCTGAGTACTCTGCAAAGCAGGCTGCGATAGCCCCTTTGACATTCGGATTATCCCTCATAGTTGATCCTCCACCACATCCACCAGGGCTTCAATACACCACCACCCAACACGAAGTGCTAGTTAGACAAGCCATATTTGATGCTTTCATGAGTTTGGATGCAAACTATCAAAGCGTCCCTCCGGCAGAATGTATTCGGGTCGTAAACTTCAAACCTCCGGCGACGATTTCAATTGGTCCCCTAGGATCTATAAGTCCCACTTTTTCTATATTAGACTTCTTCGCTGATAACGATGATGATAAGAAGCAATGGACGATTTATGCGAACCTGTTGGGCTACACCGATGTATTGACAATGCTCAATGCATACTTCAAGGGAAACTTGATCTCCGAATGGGACGCAATCTTTTATAACGACATCGCCCCGCTCATCTTTGAAAAGATAGTATCCGACATCACTCTCTCGGAATTTTCGACCGACTTCTCCAGCGAAACAAAGTACAAAGGCGGGGAGAGAGTGATCCGGTTGAACCTGACCGGCTCGACTTCCAAAAAAAGAAATCAGCTCCCGCAGCAACTAAATCTGACTGTGAGGGACCAGAAGTTCAGGGACCTGAAGAACTACATTACCTTCAACGTCGAGAATCTGACGATCTCCTATTCCACCGCCCACTACAACGGTGTGCTATACAGCGGCAACGTCAACGACGATTTGTTTGACGACACCGGCGCCGCCCTCTTCATTCCGGAAAACGCCGAAGAAAAACGGAGCCCTCGAAAAGAGGACGCCTATCTGGTTTATAAGTTGCTCGAGCACTTGAATAGCAGTATCGAGTATTACAACAAGGCGCTTTGGTACAACCTGGATCCTGACCGGCGCTTTATGCTGCTGGACGGTTTCAATATTCAGAACTTCAACGATTTCGGCTTGCCGATCGGATCGCGAAGCCTCGCCTCCGTGGTCAAGAACGAACTGATTACCATCACCGGCAATTCTCTGGTATTTCCGGTCGCGGCCGGCTACAAGGTAAGCCAGTCGTACATCGTGGAACAAATCGGAGATGGCGCCGAGATAGTTTCGCTGCTCGACCACTATCAACCACTGACACCGATCGAGCCCTATCGTATTAGTGTTCCCACCAAAGGTGTGTTCGCGGAAGCCGTGCAGGGCGTCTGCAACGCCTGTGAGAAAATCGAGACGGATCGTCTGCAAGACTGGACCAGGTTCCCCAACACCGATGAGCCTACAGCCATTTCGCCGGTGACGCCGCCGACACCCGTCGTCACGGACTGGCAGGCCGCCTTCAAGGATTTCGCGACGCCGATCGTCAATATCCAAAACGCGCCGGCCTCTCCCGCGCCTGGCGCCGGCTTAGCCGGATTGTCCGAACTGCTTGGCAAGAGCGGCGTCTTCAAAGACATTACCGGGCTGGACGCAAACCAGCAAAACGTCTTGCGCACCTATCTGTCGAATCAGGAAAACGCCAAAGCGTTTGGGGAGATGGCCAAGGAGATGGCCATGCAGCAACACAATACACAGAACAGCGGCAGTATCATGGACTCGATCACCGCCGCGAAGAATTCCGGGGACATCACTAAGCAGGAGGCAGGTCAGCTCGTCAAGGACCATTTGCAACAGCAAATCGATGGGGGGGAGACGAAGAAGGCGGAGTTAGAAAAGGAGAAACGCCAGGCAATACCATCTGTTGCGAAAGCTGGCGTGGACGCGATAAATCGTGGTGGCACAGACGTGACCGCCACAACGGCAGACCCTAGTGGCTTTATTGAGTCGGTTACAGTTAAGAATTCTGCATTGGCTGATAGCGTGACATCGCAAGGATTTGGGAGTTCAGCCAGCGAACAGGCTTACCAGGCCGTAGTCGAACTTTTGGGTAAGCCGTCTTCGCCTAGCGGTGACGACTTCTATGTCGTTGTCGATAAGCTGAAGCAGCTTGAATGGAGCGATCTATCAGGGGTTCTTGAGCAATTGGCTTCCAAGGGACCGAGCCTTGACGGAATGACTTGGCTTGAGCTTTTCAATGAGCGGACAAAGGACATGATCGTCGATGATCGTGTGCTGGCGGCTACCAAGGCTATACTCATAGCTCATGGGGGGCGAACGATTAGCACTGCGGACGATGTCGAAGGGGCCGGATCACTCGGCCAACTAATGCTTAGGCTGAAGGCTGTTGATCAAATCCGCATCTTGGAGCGGCTCGGATTTCGCGACGAAGCTGCGGAGGGCGCAATTGCCAGCATTTACGCTGCGGCAGTAGCCGCAGGCCTCGTACAGCTACCAAACGCCTTGGCGATGGCGGCGGCGCCGTTTGATTTTGGAGATTGGGATCCGCCCGGCAATCAGGATATACATTTCTACGTTGGAAATGCAGTCCATGAGGCGATCGCGAACTACTACAAAGGAAGGCACCCGTCGCCATCGCACCTGGTATTTACAAATACGATTAACGTGCAAACTATCGCCGATAAGATTGCCAGCGATTTCGGTTCCACTCCGGACAAAATCGCTCGAGCTCTCGGAGAGAGAAAACCCGATATTTTCGAATATTCGACAGAACACCTTCCACCGATGTTCGCCTACGAGATCAAACCTTGGGCATGGGGGGAGATTGGACTTGCCAAAGTTGCTGTGGATTGTGCGGCGCTTCATGAAGCAGGCGTGGGCGCCGTGCCCGGGCCTCAACGGATTAGTGGAACTCAAGGTGTGGTGCCCGCTCCGAACGGGTGGGCGGTCTTTGAGTCTCCAGCCCCAGGCTTAATCGTCTACCAAGTATTTCAAGCATCTCAAGTGGAAATTGATGCCCGAGACCAGGCTCGAGGCCGCAAGTCCCAAAAAGTGAATGCAGTGTCGCTGCGGGGAGCCGTAACCCTCACTGCGGCCAGCGTTGGGCTTTATGAAATTGCCGCGGCGATCATTGAGTTATTATTAGAGCGAGGATTCATTCTAGCTTTACTCTAGCTTTACTCGCCGCTAGAGTCGAATGCGCGGACGCGAATGTTTTATGAGTCCTGTGCTAACAGAAGTTGTTACGGCTCTACTCCGAAATTCGTCAATTCGATAGATGGCGGGGCGGCGCCAAAAGGTGGAGAATGAATATGGCGCATCTGTTCAGTGAAAAGGGCGACCGATATGGTCGCCCCTTTGAATTTGATGCGGATGAGAGGACTCGAACCTCCACGAGATTGCTCCCACAGCGTCCTGAGCGCTGCGCGTCTACCAGTTCCGCCACATCCGCGCTAGAAGTGGGCATACTACTGAGCGCGGTTGAGGCTGTCAAGCAACCGCGCCTTTCATTCCAAGCTCTTCCTGAATCTCGCGCAGCGCGGCGATCACGAACGCGCAATGCTCATCGAAGCTCAGCCCCAACTCTTCGGCGCCGCCCCACAGGTCGTTGCGGTTGACAGTGCGGGCGAAGGCTTTGTCCTTGATCCGCTTCTTGACCGACGAGACTTCGAGCGTATCGAAGCTCTTGTCGGGGCGGACTAGCGCGCAGGCCGTCAAGAACCCGCACAACTCGTCGGTGGCGAATAAGGCATGTTCAATGAGGCTCTCGCGTTTGACGCCGGTGTAATCAGCGTGCGAGAGGATGGCGCGGATCACGTCTTCGGGGTACCCGCGTTCGCGAAGGACTTCGGAGCCGAGTTGCGGGTGTCGCTGATCCGGGTAACGCTCGTAATCGAAATCGTGGAGCATTCCCACGATCCCCCACTTCGCTTCGTCCTCGCCGTATTTTCGGGCGTAAGTCCGCATGGCGTGTTCGACGGCGCGCGCGTGTTTGCGCAGGCTGTCGCTCTCGGTCCACTCGCAGAGCAGGTTCCAGGCTTCTTCACGTGTCGGCATTCGTTTCAGTCTCCTGCGGAAAATAACCACGAAGAAACGAAGAAAACGAAGAAAGAACAGAAGAAAGTCTTCGCGCTCTTCGTTTCTTCGTGGTTGATTTTCATTCTTTTCCGGGCGTCGCAACGCGACATGTTGAACTCCTCGGAAAAACATCCACGAAGCCGCACGAATAAACACGAAAGAAAAAAGAAAATCTTCGCGCCGCTTCGTGTGGCTTCGTGGATGTTTTTTCTACATTGATTCTTTCGGCGAGGCAAGAGAATCGCCGATTCATGTTATATTCGGCGCCGATTCGTCCCCCGCCTGATTAATATCTAAGAGGAGATACGCTTATGAACCGGGGCTCCTTGTCCCTGTTTTTCGGATTATTGCTTGCCGCCTCGATACTGACGCCGCAAAGCGGCGCTCAACAGGGGGTTCAGTTTGAGATGCCGCGAGACGAGCCCCAGAAAAAAAACGCGAAAACCGTCGTGTCCTATTCGGCGACGCTCGAAGTATTGAACGGGCGATCAGCGAAAGTAGAATCGCTCGCCGACGGAGACGCGGTGAAGCTGAAAGTGACTTTGGATAGACCCACCGATCTGGCTCACGTCGCTAAGTTCAAGTTTGCCGATGACGAGCGCAAGGAGAGCCGGATCAACGCATGCATCATCGCGGCCGGCGCCCAAAGTTGTGAAACAAAGGTCGCGCCCGCGCTTGGCTGGTATTGGGGCAAAGACGGCAAGGGAGTTCCCGATCGCGAGATTCGCGTCGAATCGGGCGATCCGAGCATGGTGAATTTTTCAGGGACAGCTAAGCTGCGCGTCTCCGCGCGCCCGGTCGTGCTGGTTCATGGTCTGGCGTCGAAAGCCGCTACATGGGCCGAATACACGAAGCCGGGCGGCTATCTGGCGGCGGTAGGCTTGCGAGGATTCGCGGTCGGCGACGGGCAGGCTGGAGGAGAGATGTTCATGGGCGACCCTACGCAGCCGCTCAAACAGACGAAGACGATCGCGCAGAACGCCGAAGAGCTTGCCCGCTACGTCGCCGGAGTCAAACGCGCGACCGGCGCGCAGAGTGTAGATTTGGTCGCGCACGGCATGGGCGGATTGGTCTCGCGTTATTACATTGACCGCTTGATGGGAGACCGCGATGTGGCGCAATTGATTATGCTGGGTTCGCCGCACGGCGGGACGAGTTGCGCAAGTTTGCCCGCGTCGCTTGGATTTTATCTGCCGGCGACGTTGGAACTCCGCCCGGCGTATCTGGCCGAAGTCTTCAACCGCCAGATTACGCGCCGCCACGGCGTTCCTTTCCATCTGCTGGCCGGTAATCCTATCATCGATTCATTCAAAGCGCCCTGCACGGCGACGCCGAGCGATCTGGTCGTGAGCCGCCCGAGTGTCGCCGCCGTCACGGCGCCGATTTCCGAGGCGCCGCTGCTACACACCGATATGACCGGATCGGAGCGAATCTTCAAAGATTTCGTCGCGCCGCGCCTGCTGAGACAGTCCGGAGAATTTCCCGCCGAGGCCGATCCCCAGCCTCTTGCTTCGAGCGTGGCCGCTTCGAGCGCGGCGCCGGAGCAGTTCACGAAAGTCTTTACCGGTCACGTAAACGCCGGCGGCGGTCGCGAAATCGTCATCAACCTCGATAAATTGTCAGTGGCCAGTTTCGCGCTTTACGACACGACCCGCTCGCTGGACCTCACGGTTCGCGGCGCGGATGGCAATGTCATCAACTTGACTCCAGGCGCAAACGGCCTTGTCGAGGTTAAGGATCCTGCGGCGCTCTTCACGCTCGGCTGCGGATTCGATAATCCAAAGCCGGGAACATGGAAGGTCAACTTGAAAGCCACCCAGCAGACGCCGGGCAGAGGCGCCGATTACGCGCTCGCGGCCAAAGTCGTCGGCGGCGTGACGCTGCATGCGCGGGCAGATCGAATGGTCACGATGCCCGATCAACCGGTCACGATCTCGAGTTCGCTGGAACTCGCAGGACGCCGGCTCGCCGGAGCGACCATCCGGGCTCTCATCCGCCGCCCCGACGGCGGAACCGAAGAAGTCGGTTTTACAGGCGGCGGCGATGAAAAACGCGCCATGTGGGTTCCGAAAGAATCAGGCATCTACGGCGTAGATGTCGTCGCGCAAGGCTCGACGCCCGACGGCTTACAGATCGAACGCGCCGATTTTCTGTCTTTTGAAGTTCAACCCGACCCCTCGCGCGGACAATTGAGTCTGGCGCTGATGGTCATCGCCGGGATAACATTGGTTACGGTGATCATCTTTTGGCTAATTAACCGTCTGGGGCGCAAGGCAAAGCAATCCTGGTAGTGCGCGCTCCCGATACTGGGACTTATAGGTCTTAAGAGTCTAATAAGTCCTGTCCATGACGCTCCCAGTGATTTTTGGAGGAGTAAAAAATGAAGTTCTTTGTCGATACCGCAAATCTGAAAGAGATTCGTGAAGCGGCGAGTCTGGGAATACTCGACGGCGTGACGACCAATCCGTCGCTCATCGCCAAAGAGGGCAACGTGGATTTTAAGGAGCACATTCTGAGAATCTGCGAAATCCTCAATTGGGAGGGCGCATCGGTCAGCGCCGAGGTCGTCGCCACCGAATACGACGGCATGATCGCTGAAGGCCGCGAACTGGCGAAAATCCATCCGAACGTTTACGTCAAACTGCCGATGACCAAAGCCGGATTGCAGGCCACGCACACGCTGTCAAAAGAGGGCATCCGCATCAATCAGACGCTGATCTTCAACGCCACGCAGGCGCTGATGTCGGCGAAAGCAGGCTCGACTTTCGTTAGCCCGTTCATCGGTCGTCTCGACGACATCGGCCACGAAGGCATGGGATTGATCGGAGAGATTCGGGAGATTTACGACAACTACGGATTCAACACCCAGATTCTGGCGGCCAGCATCCGCCATACGCTGCACGTGATCGAATCGGCCCGACTCGGCGCGGACATCGCGACCATGCCGTTCAAGGTGCTTGAGCAGTTGCTTAAACACCCGCTGACTGACATCGGCTTGGCCAATTTCCTGAAAGATTGGGAGAAGATCAAACAGTGACGCGCTGGTACAGCGAGCGAGAGAGTGGGAGAGCGGGAGAGCGGGAGAGCGAGGGATGGAGAGACAAGGAGATCGACAGTTTTCTTCCCCTCAACCTGCCTCCTCTTCTCTCGCTCTCCCGCTCTCCCGCTCTCTGTCTTTAATGGCGGTTTTGACGGGCGCTGCGGAGCTCTTCTTTCGTGATCACCCCGTCGCCATTGGCGTCGAGGCGATCGAATCGTTTCGGAGGACCCTTCCATTCGTCGCGGGAAATCTTACCGTCGTTGTTCGTGTCCATTTCATCGAAACGTCCGGCCTGTCGGCGCGCAGCCTCGCCTAACTCTTCGCGTGTGAGTTTGCCGTCGCCGTTCTTGTCGATCTTGTCGAAGGCTTCCGGTTTGCCTTTCCATTCATCGCGCGAAATCACGCCGTCGTTATTGATGTCCATGCGCTTCATCCTCTTTTCTCCGTTTGGGCCGCCGTGCTTGCGGGGGTTTGGCTGGCCCTGCGGTTCTTGCGCTAATACCGAGATCGAGGTCAGATAAGCTAAGACACAGGCTGCGAAGATCAAAAATCTTTTCATTTGCATTCCTCTCCAATAATGTTGATGTTTTACTGTCTGATTGAATGATGTATCGTTGCCTAATACGGGCTAATTCCACCTAATACTGTTAGAAGCAGCGGGGCGTCTGAAGGCTGAAAATAATTTGAGACGCCACAGATACTCGGAAAGGACGAGCCATGACAAAGAAGTTTTGCAAACAATGTGGGAACGCCTTGACCAAAGCAGGGGCGAAGTTTTGCACGACTTGTGGCGCGACTGTGGGCGTCGTGGAGCCCGTTGACGTAACCGCGCAAGAGACCAGGCCCTTACCCGGCGAACAGACTGATCAGACAGTTTACGCTACAGAAGTACTTCCGGAGTCAAAGGCGTCTTCCTACGCAACGGAAGAAATGCCGATAACGGCGACAACTTCGCGGGCTGAAGAGAGGGCGACGGAGGTTATCGCAGACGCTTTTGTCACACAGTCGCGACCAAAACGCGTTGAACCGGCGCCTGCAAACCAGCCGTCGGTCCAACCATCAGGAGGGCCGGCGGGAAGGCTATCGGGAGGGCGGAAGAAATTGGCGTCGGCCGCGGCGCTTGGCGGAGTGGCCTTAGTGGCGCTGGCGGCAGGGACATTCTTCTTTATCCACTCGCGCAGGGCGCCTGAAGCTCAAGCCGGGATGCGGACAGCCGACAACGCCAAACCATCAACGTCGGCGCAGCCCATCGCCCAGCAATCTAATCAGCAATCCAATCAGCAATCCGGCGCCGGCGCGAACAATCAAGCTCAACTGCAAACCGGGCCACAACCCGGTCCCTCTATCAGCGAAGTCAGATCACCCGCGGTTCATAACGCCGAGGCCGGCTCAAATCCTCAGCGGCAAGCTGTCGCAAAGCCCACGCCAGCGACTCCGCATGAAAAGCCGGCCGCCGACGGAACCAGCGCCGAACATAGTCTGGAGCAGGGAATCACGTACATGAACGCCGGCCGCCACCAGGAGGCGCTGCAGGAATTCGAGCAAGTCAAGAAACTCGATCCGGATAACAAGAACATTTACTATCTAATCGGTCAGACCTACCAGAGAATGAACCAACTGCAGCAGGCGCTCGAAGCTTACCGCCAATGCACGTCTGGCCATTACGCCTCTGTGGCGCAGAACGCCGTAAAGAAACTGGAGAAGAAAGTCGGAAAGGTCAACGCGAGATGATCTTGTGGGCCGTCAAACGATTATCTTTCGCGACGTAAATCAGCTCGGCGATCTCGTCATTTGAGAACCGGTAATCGAGGTCATCCAACGCGACTGCCCGCTCCGTCTGGCCCGTGTTCAGATTGACGCCTGCCAATCCTCGCCCGCCTTCTGGCTTCAACTCGGTGTAAAAATACATAAACTGGCCGCGCAGGGCGGCCAGTTGTTGTCGCCGCCACAGAAAGCGCGACAGTTTGTCGAGTTGGCGTGAGGGATCGAGCCGATCCATCAACCTATCCTCGACATCGACGTCGACGTTGACTGAAATTTGCGCCGAGATCGTCTGCGACTGCGCCGCGCCGACCGCCCGGCGCGCGAGGTCGGCGCGCGAGATGACGCCGTAGCCTTTTATTTGTGACGTAACATATTCCCGCGCGGCGCCGGCGGCGTAATCGGTCAGGTTCGGCATAACCGCGCGCGAAGCCACTCCCGACCACCGGAGCGCGCTCACGCCGCGCGCGAGTTGAACGCCGCGAAAGGCGGTCGTCGCGACCCCGCCGTAGCGAAAATAAATCGAGGCGGCGCGAGCCGTGATCGACCCGACAGTTCGCAGAACCCCGCGCCCCGGCGGGTCGTGACGGACGCGCCAGACAGCCTCGCCGCGAGCGACGTCGAACCCCGCGATCTCATTGCGCCCGCCGACAACGGCCTGCCTCTCTTCGTTGATCAGGACGAAGGCGGCGCGGTCGATGCGGTGTTTCAGACGTTTGACGACCTTGCCGCTCGACTTGTCGATCGCGATCAACTCGTCGTGGTCGGCGACGAGCGCTGTTGAAGCGTCGGCCAGCGCGATGTTGGAGATGCCTTTGTCTGCGCCGCGATAACGCCAGAGGATTTTTCCGTTCGACGGATCAATCGCGCTGACGCCGTAAGGCCCGCGTTCTACGACCTCGCCGTCTTTCAATCGCGTGAACCGGCCGCCGGTTCGGACAAAAAGCAGACCGCTCGCCAGAATCATCTCCGGCGTTAACCCAAGGTCTTTCGCTTCCCAGGCCTCGCGCCCGGTCGCGCGAGAGATCGCTCGAACCTGCCCGCGCCCCGACACATAAATATTCCGCGCGTCAATGACCGGATCGGCTTCGGTCAACGCCAATCCTTCTTCATTGACGCGAAACTTCTCTCTGATTCCCTCTTTGCCCGTACGAGCGTCCAGCGAGGTCACGCCTTCGTAAAAGAGCCACAACCGGCCGTCCAGGAAAAACGGCGCGCGGTAATTGTCGAGCGTGTAGAAGGTCTCGTCGCCGTCTCCGTTCCACCGGGCAGGCGTCATCTCGACCTCGCTCTCCAGATCGCGCTTCCACAACTCGTCGCCCGTGGCCAGGTTCAGCAGATGGATCGACGGGCGTCGTTTGAAGCCCTCTCTCGGCCCGGCCTTAGCGTCACGAACGAAAACGACAGCGGCCAGATCGTTCTCCGGATCGACAGCCATCTGCATCACGCCGCCTTTGATCTTATCGCTGCGCCACAACGTATTGCCCGCCATCAGATCTACTGCCTCTACGCGGGTTTTCCCGCCTTTCTCGTAGCTGAGCAGAAGCAGGTCGGTGCCGACGACTGGCGCGACGTCCGATTCGTCCAACCGAACGTCCTTGCGACGCCACAACACTTCGCCCGTTTCGCCGTCCACGGCGTAGAGCGATTTTTCAGTTCCGACGATCAACGCGCCAAGCTCGGTTGTCTGGTGAAAATAGACTTTGCCATCGAATTTCGCAGACCACGGCGATGAAGGAGGCGCGACTGCGTTCGTCGCCGGCAAGATGAAGAGAAGGAAAAGAAGGGAAGCAAAGAAGAGAGATTTTTTTGCCACCCGGAGACAGAGAATCGAAACCTTTAACAACATCCACAAATCCTTTCGGGGGGGCCGAAAATGTCGGCATAGTGTAATGATCCGGCCCGTCTTCAACAACTGGGGGCGCGTCATAGTTTTGCGCCTGCCCTGGGTACGCATCGCTTCTAGCGTGCTCTCGGAAAGAGGCTGATTGAAAAGAAGTTGGTCTTTTGGCAAAAGCACGCTGGAAGCAATGCGTACCCTGGATTATTTCCACTGCACCGCAAAAACTTGGCACACGTTCTCAACTATTCGCCCCGAATTTGTCATGCCGCGCGCCATTCAGGGTCAACCTCCAACTCCTCTATCCCAGCCTCTTCGTTGATTACGCGGGCGAGCGTCTTCAGCAACGCGACGTTCGGATGCCTATCGACTTCGGCCCGCTCTATGTTCGGTTGCAGACTCCAACCTGGCGAACGATCCCCGGCAAGCAAAACCTTCTTCAATTCCGATAGAGCCGCCGGCCACCCGCTCCCAAAATGGGCGTAACGATAGAACCAAAGCTCCGGCAACAATCCGGGCGAGATGTTGTCGGCTAACGCGTCAAACGAGGCGGCGATCATTTCTCTGCCCTCTTCCTTCCGCCCTTGCGCCAACAAAATCTGAGCAAAGTTACCACGCGAATTCGCGTCAGCCGGGTTCAAAGCTATAGCCTGGCGGTAGAATCGTTCGGCTTCGTCATAGTTTCCACGTTGAGCTTGTAGAAAAACCGCATACCCGCTGAGCCAGAGGGCATCGTTCGGGTCAGCCTCGACGGCTAGCTTGTGGTATCGCTCGGCTTCCTTATCGTCACGTCTATTCTTCTTAAGGAACAACGCATAGGCACCGAGCCAGTGTGCGTCGTTCGGTGCAGCTTTGATGGCGAGCTTGTAGTATCGCTCGGCCTCTCCATTATCGCGGCGATTGTTCTCAAGGAACACCGCGTAGTTGCCGAGGTTGTTCGCGCTGTTCGGGTCGGCCTCGATGGCGCGCTCGAAGAGGTGCTCGGCCTCGTCATTGTCGCGCCGATGGATCATAAGGAACGCTGCATAGTTGCCGAGATTACGGGCGTGGTTCGGGTCGGCCTCGACGGCGAGCTTATAGTATCGCTCGGCCTCGTTGTAGTCACGCCGATTCTTCTCAAAGAACACCGCGTAGTTGCCGAGATTGTTCGCGTGGTTCGGGTCGGCATTGATGGCGAGCTTGTAGTATCGCTCGGCCTCGTCGTAGCCATGCCGATACTTCTCAAGGAACACCGCGTAGTTGCCGAGGCTGTTCGCGTCGTTCGGGTCAGCCTCGACGGAGAGCTTGTAGAACCGCTCGGCTTCGCCATTGTCATGCCGATGGATCATAAGGAATGCCGCATAGGTACCGAGGATTTTTGCATAGTTCGGATCGGCCTCGACGGCGAGCTTGTAGTATCGCTCGGCCTCGTCATAGTCACGGCGATTGTTCTCAAAGAACAGCGCGTAGTTACAGAGGATTTTTGCGTGGTTCGGGTCGGCCTCGACGGCGAGCTTGTAGTATCGCTCGGCTTCGTCATTGTCACACCGATGGTTCATAAGGAACGCTGCGTAGTCGCCGAGGTTGCGGGCGTCCTTCGGGTCAGCCTTGATGGCAAGCTTATAGTATCGCTCGGCCTCGTTGTAGTCACGCCGATTCTTCTCAAAGAAAAGCGCGTAGTTGCGGAGGCTGTTTACATTATAGGGATCAGCCTCGACGGCGAGTTTGAAGAAGCGCTCGGCCTCGTCATTGTCACGCCGATTCTTCACAATGAACGTCGCGTAGTTGCAGAGGTTGTTTGCGTGGCTCGGATCAGTCTCGATGGCGAGCTTGTGGAATCGCTCGGCTTCGCCATTGTCATGCCGATTCTTCTCAAGAAACACCGCGTAGTTGCCGAGGTTGTTTGCGTGGTCCGGGTCAGCCTCGACGGCGAGCTTGTAATATCGCTCGGCCCTGTCATAGTTGCTCCGGTGGTTCATAAGGAACGCCGCATAGTTGCCCAGGTTGTTTGCGTGGTTCGGGTCGGCCTCGATGGCGAGCTTGTAGTATCGCTCGGCTTCGTCATTGTCACGCCGATTCTTTACAAGAGACCATGCGTAGTTGCCGAGGTGATTCGCATCGTTCGGGTCAGCCTCAACGGCCAGCTTGAAGAAGTGCTCGGCCCTGCCATTGTCGCGCCGATGGTTCATAAGGAACGCCGCGTAGTTGCCCAGGTTGTTTGCGTGGTTCGGATCGGCCTCGATGGCGAGCTTGTAGTATCGCTCGGCTTCGTCATTGTCACGCTTAGGGATTGTGAGGAATGCCGCGTATTGACCTAACCAGAAGGCTTTGTGATTGGATTCTTTGATCCTTTCCTGAAAAAAATTGGGGCTGTTTGCCCATCCTGTAACCAACCGTCCTGCGCGCCCCAACTCACGTAGTTCCTCGCCGACCTGGAATGATATCTGTTTATCGAGGCGTTCGGCCTCTTCGTCAAAGCCTTTCAAAAGTTGTTCGAGATCGGATTGAGACATACCGCTCAACCTGGCGGCGTTAACCTTCTTGTCCAAATTATTCAGCGAGATCGAGCCTGCCATTGATCGCCAGAATCGCTCCGGATCAATTCTGTTCTTCTCCTGGCGGCTGGGAACATAGCTCATAACAATGTGGTAGGCGGACTCAATGAGCGCGGGGTGATCTTTGTTCAGCGACCGCCCCTCCACTTCGGACTTGATTAAGGACTCATTCTCGATTCTGTAATTGGTGTCGAAATATTGCGCAAGCCGTGAATGAAGATCGCTTGCAACCTCGCTCTGTAATAACCCTTCGCGACGGGCTTTTGCCGTGAGCGCACTGCGGGTTTCGTCCGGCAACAGGTACTCGTCGGGAGCGCCCGCGGCGCGCCGGTAGATTATCCCGGCCTGTTCGTAGGCTTCGATCAAGCAGGTACCGAAGAGCGGTTTGCCCTCTTGTCGCGGGAAGAGAATCTCGGCCATGTCGCGGTGAAGCAAACGGGGTAGCGCTAGTCTCCAGTAATCTTCGTCGCCGGGCTGTATGTGCGTAGCCAGCCTTTCGGTGACGTACAACAGCAACCCATAGCGATCATCGCTCTGGAAATGGCCGCAAGTGGCTTCCCACCGCGACCAGTCCCACGAAGGGTCTTCCTGCCTTTCGAGCGCGATCAACCGAGCCAGACGCTCGACCAAAAACGGGTTGCCGTGCGTCACCTGTTGGACATTGGCGACGACATCCGCGCCAGGCTGCGTGAATTCATCAAGCAGGTATTGGCGGAAGAATTCACTGATTTCGGCGTCGTCGAACGGAACGGCCTGCGCTGGCTTGAGAAAGAATTTCGGCTCGATCATACCCAACTCCTGAACCTTCGGCACTCGTCCGGCAAAGACCATCAACACGGGCGCGTCATTGAAGAAGTTGGCTATCCCCCCGATCTACTCTCTGAATTGATAAGGCCGATCCTCATATTTCCCCTGCGGCGTGCTGAAATCCCCATCCTGGGCGAATCGCAACCGGCTGCGCCATTGCGCCGAAACCGACTTTTCGTAAGTGTCGATCAGGATCACGCCATGCTTTTTGTTCTCAACGTCTTCTTTGAAGGCGCGCCAGAGCGACTCTTCGGGCGATTGCGCAAGCTTCTTGAGCCGCTGCATCTCTTCGGATTTGTACGCCTGATAGCCGAGCTTGGCCAACCCTTTGACAGTCGAAAGAACCAGGCCAAGGTTTTTGTCCTCTTCGGCCTGTTGCAGCAACGCCCAGGCGTTTTCGGCCTGCGGAGCGTATTCTCCGGCGATGGCGGTTGCGCTGCGATACATCTCGCTGAGTTTTTCCTGCGTGGTCTTGAAATTTGCGGCTGAGACCGAATGCAGATTGCTCAGAACGGTTGTCGCATGATCGGTCGTTTCTTTCGACGGATCTAGCAGCAATGCGGGAACCTCCTGCGCTTTGCAATGCTCCAGAAACTTCTGAAGTAGGCTGGATTTTCCGGCTCCGCCCGGCCCGCTTATTGACCAGACGCGCATCTCGCTCTGTACCATCAGATCGAGGAACTTATCTTCCTGCGGTCGCTTGATCCAGGTTTGTGTTTTTTTGGCTAAAGGCATGGCGTTAAATCCGAATCGCGTTTACCGGTTTAAAACAGGAACGAATCGGACGTTGACGGCTGCTTGCCGATTCGAGCCGGGCGAATCATCGATCAACCGTGGCTTAATGGTCAAGCATTGGCGTTGCGCCAGAAGGTGGACATTGATTTCAGCGGCTTGCGCGCGTCGATCACCGGCTGATTGAATAGAAAGTTGGCGTCGCGTTCGCAGAAATAGCGCTCAGTTCCCACCCTGCCGGGGTTCCAACTGAGTTCTGCTAACGTGTTCCCGCTTCATTGAACGCTGTCGCTCTCCACGGGCGTTGATTCGGGCTTGCCCAGCCCTATCGATCGTGATTGCAGAGTTATGATCACGGCCTATTACAAATCCACACTTGCCGCATTCGTATACACGAACGGCTAGCGGCATCTTTTGTCGGTGGCCGCAGTTGCTGCAAATCTGGCTAGTGTATCTTGGGTCCACTCTTTCAAACGTCCGGCCAGCGTTCTCAGCTTTGCCTTTCGTCATCGTGAAAAAGCGCCCCCAGGCTACGTCGCTGATTGCTCGGGCGAGACGGCGATTCTTGACCATCCCGCGGATGTTCAAATCCTCGACCGTGATTGCGTCAAAACGCCTGACCAGATCGCGAGATACCTTGTGGTGAAAATCCTTGCGACAGCGCGAGACTTTCAAATGCGCCTTGGCCACTTTGATTCTCTGCTTCGCGCGCCGCTTCGATCCCTTCTGTCTGCGCGAAAGTCGCCGCTGCTGTCTTTGCAGGTTCTCCAGCGCGCTCTTGAGATGGCGCGGATTCTCAATCTCTTCGCCGTTCGAGAGCGTGGCGAAACTGCTAATGCCGACATCTACTCCGACGGTCTGTCCGGTCGGCGGCAATGGATCAGGTTTGTGCGCCTCGCAAACAATCAAAGCATACCAGCCGTCAACACGGCGTGTGATCCGAAGCTGTTTGCATTGTCCTTCAATCGGGCGGGAGAGCCGGACGCGACATGTGCCAACGCCCGGAACCGTAAGTTTGTCGCCTTTGATCGGGCAGGGTCGAACCTTCTCATATTTTTGCGAGAAGGTGTGATAGCGGTCTTTGCCCTTGAATCTGGGGAATCCCGGCTTCTCTCCATTCCGAACGCGCCGAAAGAAGCCCTCGAAAGCTTCGTCGAGACGTTCAAGGGCGTCTTGCTGGATTGCCCGCAAATGATTCTTTACTTCTGGCAAGTCGCGAGCTTCAGTCAGGTGGCGCGATTGCTCACTGTAACCGAGGGATGCGCCCGTGATCCGGTAACAAGAGATCCGCTCGGCAAGAGCGGCGTTGTAGATTTGGCGGGAATGTTCAAGCTCGCGCTCGATGGTTTCGACAAAGGCTTTGTTGATGCGAAGCTTGAACTCGAAAGTCTTGATTGTGGTATCTTCAGAATGAGCCATCGTGTGCAATGCCTCAATCATTGTGCTCGTTGGTGAGACTTGATGAGGGGCTGGTGCCTTTCATCAGGTCGTTTCACTTATACCACAATCGGCCAGTCGATAAAACAGAAAAATTCGGAAGAGAAGGCGCTGCGAACGCGAGTAATAGTATTGCGCTCGCCCACACCGGCTCCGCTCCGAGGACTCCGCTATGCCATCAGGGGTGGCGGGTCGCTCATGGCCTCTCTGGGCACACTCACTCCAATGAATGCCAGATACAGCGATGAACGCACAAACACCTCTCACCAAATCGTGGGGCATCGCGAAAATCTACAGCGGTTTTCATCTGGACGAATAGGCGCCGCAGAACACGGAGAATTCCTTCATTGCTCTGCGGTGTCCTGCGGCGCCTAATAGTCTTCATACATATGAAAGCCCGCATAACCGGTCAATTAATGCTTATGCGGCGCACCTGACCGCCGCCCGCAAAGGTCGTGTAGTAAAGCGCCTGCGTGTTCTGGTGTGGACCAAAGATCATAGTCACGGCGCTGCTGGAGCCCAGCCCCGTCCTGAATTCGCTCGCCGTAAAGTCGCCGGCGCCGTTCGGCGACAGTTGAAATATCTTTCCGCAAATGAACTCGCCAAACAGGTAGGCGCCTTCATATTGGGCCGGCCATACGCCCCTCGGCACGAACGCGCCGCCGGTGATCGAATTGCCAGCGACTCCGGTTGCGCCGCAGTCGCTGGTATGTTGGTAGGCGAAGATCGGGTTGGTCAACCCGGAGGGCTGCGGGCCGCAGTTAGTCGTTGAGCCGTTGGCGCAAGGCCCTTCGCGAATGTTCCATCCGTAATCGGCGCCCGAAATTCCCTCATCAATCTCTTCCCAGGCGCTTTGGCCGACGTCGTTGATGAAGAACCTGGTTACGGCGGCGTTCGGATCGAAAGCGAGGCGAAACGGATTGCGCAAGCCCCAGGCGAAAGTCTCCTGGCACGAATTACCCGCCATCGTCATGCCGGTCGTGTTGCATCGCGCGCTATTCGCCCCCTGGAAAGGATTGGTCGGCGGGATGAGACCGTCACGCGTGATGCGCAGGATCTTGCCGAGTAACACATTCCTGTCGCGCGCCGCGTCATTCGCCCCGCCTCCACCGCTGTCGCCCGCGTAGTCAGCGCCGCCGTCGCCGACGCTGACGTAAAGGAATCCGTCCTTGCCGAATTGCAGGTCTCCTCCATTGTGGTTGCCGTTGGGCGAGAGAATATTATCAATGAGTACGATCTCGCTCCCCGGGATGACGAGGTTGTCGCCGCCGAAGATGAATCGGGAGACCCGGTTGACCGGGTTAAGCGCATTGGTCGGTTGTCCGGTCGGACAAGTCGCGAACTTATTGAAGGTGTAGTAGAGGTAGATGAAATTATTGTTCGCAAAATCCGGATCTATAGCGACGCCAAGCAGCCCGCGTTCGCTGTTGGCGCAAACTCGGCTGCTCAAGTCGAGCGCCGGCGCGCCCAGCAGATTTCCGTTCTGGTAGACGCGTAATTGCCCGCTCTGGGTCGTGATCAATAACCTCCCGTCGGGCGTAAAGGCGATAGCGGTAGGCGCGCCGACGTTCGTCACTAATTCGTCCTTGATGACCGGTGGCAGCTGCGGCGGAGACGGCAGCGGCCCGATTTGAAACTTCCCCCCACAACCTGGGAGAAGGGCGGCCAGCGCAATAATTATGATCAGAATTCGAGTTCTCACAGGGCAGTCCTCCTTTATGTCAACTGCGACAGGCTGATGTCATCTGACAGATAATCAGGTTATCTGCGGGTGTCAAGTTCTGGTAGGGGGATCGTGTTCCGGTGAGGGGCGCTTTCTGATGGGAACGTGTTCAGTGTCATTGCCTCAAGAGGTCAATGACGTGGCGTAATATAGTCTCTCAACTATTTCGAAGCAAGCGCGGCGAATGATCGATTCAGCGATTCGTTTGCCTCCATTTCTTGGCTCTCTCGACGTTCAACTCCAGTTCCGCCTTCAATTCCGGCCTGAGCGCGACGGCGCGCTCGAAATCCTTTTCGGCTTCGGCGTCCTTGCCCTGTCGCAGCAAAGCCAGCCCGCGGTTCCCGTAAGCCAGAGCATAGCGCGGATCGAGTTCGATGGCGCGATTGAAGTCATTGATCGCGCGGTCCAATTCATTCCTGTCGCACAGAGCCACCGCGCGGCCGTAGTATCCCGAAGCGAAGCGCGGATCGATCGCGATAGCCTTGTCGAAATCCTTC
Source organism: Blastocatellia bacterium (assembly GCA_035714085.1). Taxonomy (GTDB): domain Bacteria; phylum Acidobacteriota; class Blastocatellia; order RBC074; family RBC074; genus JAJVID01. The sequence continues at coordinate 20,041 of DASTMP010000285.1, read as the reverse complement.
AACGCGCCATCGTCGTTCCCTTTCTCGCGCCGCGCAAAGCCGCGATTGAAATAGACCGACGTGAGGCGCGGATCGAGCGCGAGGGCGCGGTCGAAATCGGCGAGGGCCCGATCAAGCTCTTTCTTATCCACATATACGTTGCCGCGATTGTTATAGGTCTCAGCGTCACGCGGATCGATCGCGATCGCGCGGTCGAAATCGGCGATCGCGTGGTCGTAATCTTCCAAGGCGTAGCGCGCGATGCCGCGATTGTTGTAGGCGACGCTGAGACGCGGATTGATCGCGATCGCGCGGTCGCAGTCGGCGATAGCGCCCTCGTAATCGCGGAGTTGATAACGCGCCAGCCCGCGATTTGCGTATGCCGCCGCCGCCAGCGGATCGAGTACTCTGACCTTGTCAAAATTCGACGCCGCGCCGGTCTCGTGGCGCCAATCATCGCCGCGTTGGCGGTTGTCCAGACGCGAGCTGATCTCGATGGCTTTGGTGAAGTCGGCGATCGCGCCCTCGAAATCGCCTTTCTGGTAACGCGACCCCGCGCGGGCGAAATGATCATGCGCGACGGGCGGAGCCTGAGCCAGACAAGGCGACGCAAGAAGACTCAGAGCTATCGCAGCCTTCGCGATAAGGTGAAGTTTCATACCCAGCTCCTCCGAAACCTCGCCAAGTAGACGCCGAAATTATTCGGCGCCTACTTGGCGAGGTTTCATTCTTTTATGGCGTCGCTCACCGCAGAATGAACGACTCCACGTAATGGCGCACTACGGCCTGGGTAAGCGGGCATTGGTCGCGTGATGCGCCGCTCGCTTACGCGAGCCGGTGGGTTGATTGTTTTGGTAGCGCGAATGTGAGTGAGGCCGCCGCAAGCCGCAATCGCAAGTCTGTTCAGCCAATCCGCGCCGCTAAAAATATTTACTCCGCCGGCGAGGAAAACGTTCGGAGAAAAGCTGCTGATGCGACCTGTTCATTGTGTATTTCAGGCGAGAATGTGATAGCGAATCAAAAAACGGAGATCATTTACTCGGCGCTGGACATTAGCTCAATGAGTGAACGGCGAAGAGGTCAGTCACAAAGGGCGCTTGGCGAAGAGGCCGGGAAGATAGCGGGAATTTTTCAATTTTTCTGTCTTCCATTTTCCTGTCTGATCTATTCGATTGGCTGATAAAGAAACGAGATCAGACAGGAAAATGAGACCATCAATCACTTCGACGCCTGCGCCACTCGCCGCTCGCCGTATCGTTTGACGGCGAAGCGCGCCGCGGCGTCCGGAGTATTGCCGATTTGCTCTAAGGTGGCGAGGTCTGGGTTACCGCTGCCGGTCAGATGAAGCCGATAATAACCTCTACTGTGCAGGAAGACGGTCCGCTCCATTCCCGGACGCGGCGGCGGGGCTGGAAAGTTAACCCAGGCCCGGTCGCCTACGTTTGGCATGTCGTAATAAGCGTCATCCGTCTTCGACAGTTCGGCCAGTAGATCCCGATCTCCGTCATTCCAGGCCTTTATCGGATGAACCTTCTCCACGATCGGCGATTGGTCAGCTCCATAATCAACTGCGAAAGAGTTGAGCGCCCAGAAACCGACCGGCGGGCGTATTCGGATGCGCAGTTGATCACCCGTCGCCCGGCTCACGTCGAGAGCGACGACCCGATCTTCGGCGATGAACGGACCTCCGCCGGGCAGGGTTCCCCGATGTTTCCATCCGTCGGGTTCTTCGACTTCGAGCTTGAGCGCAAACAGCTCTTCTCTGAGTATCCATGCGAAGAGGGCGGCGGATTGCGTTCGATCGCTGTCCATCGAAGCGTACCAGGACTCCAGGTCACGTCCGCGTAACTTGAGCATCTCTTTGATCATTCCGGATCCCCACAACCCGGTAGCCACATTCGCCACCAGTCTGGCGCGCGTCGCTCTCTTCGGCTTCGGAAAAGTCAGGACGATCTCCTGTCGCACGCCGCCGTTGGCGTCGAGAACCGGCGGAGCTTCCCAGATGACCCGATCAGTCGTCACCAACCAGGGAAGCAGGTCGCGTCCCTGATTGTCTCTGGCTGAGGTCAGGCGTTGGGGCTCGGCAAGGACGTGGAACCCGCCCCACTCGTCGGCCACCACACGCGTCGCCGCCGGATGGTCGACCACCTGCAGCTCCATCAGGTTGGTGTACTGCGTCTCCGGCACTTCGTTTGTGACCATCAAACGATAAAGGCCATTCTCCGCGCGAAGGTGTTCGAGTTCGGAATAATCGTCCCGCTCAAGACCTCGCGTAACCGCGCCGCCGTATGGCTCGCCGTCGAAGACATACTCCGAGCCATCCCAGGAGTAGATGAAGGGACAGGATTGCTTGGTAGCCAGCGCGATGGCCACACCCGCGATAAGGACGCCAGCGGCCACGCCAGCGATGAGGCCGATAGTGCGCGCCTTCGACAGTTCTTTTCGTTCAATCCATAACCGCTGCACCCGGTTAGTAGTGATCTGATACGGCGCTCCGTTGACGGATGCCTGGAGCGTATCGCCCCTCACAGTAGCCCCGCTCGAATCGAAACGAACGTCCTGGCCGTCGGTGGTGGTGATCCCGACAATCCTCTCTTTTCCTGGTTCCTTCACTTCCGACGGATCCAATCGAACAGTCTTTTTGACATTGCAATCCGTGAGCGGTATCAGCAGAGTGAAGACGAGGGCGCCGATCAAAAAGCGGCAGGTGTTCGCTCTCAAACCGAGAGCGCGACTGAGTTTTGCAAAGCGTCGGGTGTCTTGCATGTGTTCCTCCAGTTTTGGGGGGCAGGGATAGTATTCAGTTATACTGAATGCGCCAAAACGCATCGGGCGCTACTTATAGTTGAAAAGTCCGGGAATAGATCTCTATTGCTCCCTCACGGTCCGAGACCCATACCATAAGATATTGACCTGGGGTTTTAGTCGGCGCGATCTTCGCGTCGTAGTCCCTCGTCCGCTCGATGGTGAGAAGGCTGTAAACTGACTGTTCCGCCGCCAGGTTGCGCAGAAGAATGTTGCCCAAGCTATTGGATCGCGAGGATGTCCAACTGAGATACAACTGTCGGCTGCCGGCGTCTTCGAAGACAAATGGCAGGAAGTCCATCTGGCGCCACTTTTCATCCTTCGGTGAGGACACTTCAGGAACGGACCAATTCAACCCGTCCCACGATCGCGAGATCACAATCTCAGCCGAGGTGTCGCTGATGTAGTCGCACAGAAGCGATCCTTGCCGGTACCGCGTCCACGCCAGAATCTTTTCCCCTTGGCGTGTTTCGATCATCTGAGGGAAATCGTCCTCCTCAGCGCTATGCGTGATCTGCCTCTCGGGAGCCCACCAGAGGCCGCCATCATCAGACCGGGATTCGTACAGCTCCCGATTGCCAGTCTTACCTGAAGACCAGACGATGTGTAGAGCGTCGCTCGAATCCGCGAGGATGCTGGGCGCCCATTCCACTTTCGGACTAGTGGTGATTTGTACCGGGACTGACCAGGTTCGCGCATCCTGCGAGCGCGAATACCAAATGTCAATGTCTGCCTGCGCTCGTTCGAGCCGGTGCCATGCGATGTGAAACGTACCATCCCTGGTCTGCGCAAGGGAGGGATAGTAGTCTTCGCCGGGACCGCCGGTCACCCGCTCCTCGGTGGACCAGTTCTGTCCATCCGCTGAACTCTTGATGTAAATATTGACTCCGCTTTGCCGCTTCGACGACCAAGCCACGTAAAACCGGCCATCCCGGGCGAGCAATACCGATGGATCTTCGTCGAAGCCGTTATCGTCGCTAATGCGGACTGGCGCGGATAACTGAGCTTCGGCCTGGCTAGTGGAGGCTGTTAGTTTCTGGTTAGGCCACAAAAATACGATCAAGAGAACTGTCAATAGGAAAATCCGACTTCGCGCTTTCATAGTTGTTCCTTTGGTTAAATTGAATAAGTAGAATCAGCGAAAAGCCAGGCCGATGCGCAGGCCGAGGGCATGAGCGGACCTGTCCATAAAATTATTGTCCAGATCCATCGTTGCATATGTTCCTCCTCAACCAGGAGTGAGGCAGGCTTTAGTCTGTCCGCCCCCAATTCACCCTGCGGACACACTACTGCTTGTTGAAAAATAAATATGACAACTATTTTCCGGGTCGCCGCAGCGGAAGAAGCGTTGTCAAGTCTATTTCTCAAAAACCATAATTCTGTCCCAGCGGGACGGTGAATGACCCTCCGGTCACGGCAGCGAAGTGGAGTGACCGAAAGCTGTAAATTTTTCTCGTCGACCGTGAGCGTTCCGGCTATGAATCATGGTACAATCACCGCAACACGAACGGCCCTGTCACGAAGGTTGCAAGTACCGCGTGAGCCACCGTTGCGGCTCTTTGAAACTCAAATTTGGCGGTTCCCACAGGAAGTCTGTGGGGTAAAAGTTTGAACGCTAAAGTAGAGAAACAATTCATAGTCTCTTTTGAGAGGTAGGGCCGAGCGGGCCCGACCCCCTTGAACGCCTGTGGAGACCGCCGATGGGTGGTCTATGAAGCAGGAACGCTACGATAGCAGTTCTCAATCGGCGTCACGGCGTGACAAAGATTGAGCGCTCTTGTCGGTCGGCGACGCTAAGTTGTTCCGATTTAAATCAACTACCGATCAAATTCTTTGCCGCCCAACTCGCGGCGGATGGAAGAGAGGTCCCACAACTTCATCGTTCCGTCCGCGCCTCCGGAGGCAAGTGTGCGGCCATCCGGGCTGAAGGCCAACGCGGTAATTCCGACCCGGTGGGCCTCCCATTGGGCCAATTCACGTCCGGTCGAGGTTTCCAGCAGTCGAATTGTGCGATGATCCTGGCCGCTCGAAGCGAGCAGCCGACCGTCAGGGCTTTTGACAGGGGTAGCCTCGGCCGGCGCCTTGAGCGACTCCGTGTGATCGCCCGCGACCCGCCCTGATTGGACCTGCTCAAACAACGATTGCCAGGGAATCTGCCTGGAAATAATCGCTATCCGCTGAGACGCGATGGCCCAGAGCGACGCCATCAAAGTCGCCAGGACCAGAGCGACGGCGGCCGTGGTCTGCCACGGATTACGCCGGCACCAGCGCCAGCCGCGGTTTAAGAGGCTGATGGGCCGCGCCTTGATTGGCTCACGCTTCAGGTAGCGGTCGAGATCGTCAGCCAACTCCTGCGCCGATTGATATCGCCAGCGCGGGTCCTTCTCCAGACATTTCAAACAGATCGTCTCCAGATCGCGGGAGAGCTTCGGATTGAGCATTCGCGGCGCGATCGGTTCCGTGTTGATGACGAGAAGGATGGTGTCGAGCGGTGTCGCCGCTTGAAACGGCGGGCGACCTGTCAGCAGTTCGTAAAGGATCGCGCCGATCGAATAGACGTCGCTGGCCGCCCCCGTGCGTCTGCTTTTGCCGTCGGCCTGTTCCGGAGGCATATAGCTCGGCGTGCCCAGCACCGTCCCCGTGGCGGTCAGCCGCGAATCGCTCGACAATCGCTTGGCCAGACCGAAGTCGGTGATGCGCGGATTCCCGGCTTTGTCCAGCAGCACGTTCGACGGCTTCAAATCGCGGTGCAGAATGCCCTGCTGGTGCGCGTAATGAATGGCTTCGGCGATCACCTTGACATAGCGGGCCGCGGTCCGCGCCGGAAGCGGATGTTCTCTGACGACCGCGGCCAGGCTTTGCCCCTCGACGTAGTCCATCGAGAAATAGCGCTGGCCGTCGTGCGCGCCCACCTCGTGAACAGCCACAATATTGGGATGGCGCAGGTTGGCGATGACTTCGGCCTCGTTCTGGAATCGACTCGCTTCGGCTTCGGAGACGAGCAGTCCGGGCAACATCATCTTGACTGCGACAACGCGATTTAGACAGACCTGCCGCGCCTTGTAGATCACACCCATCCCGCCGCGCGCGATCCGTCCCAATAACTCGTAATCGCCGAAAGATCGGTCGCTCTCAGCGATCGTCGCGTCCGCGGCGCGCGCGCCGACTGGCCCCGCGGCTGATAGGCTTTCAGAAGGCTCGGACGAGAGTTCGAGCGCCATTCCCATCAGACATTTCGGACACAAACCGGCTGGGGCATCCTCGGTTAATGCGCCTTGACAGCGTGGACAGAGACCAGATTTAGTCATCGAATGGCCCTCCTTTTTCATTTTCCGTTTTCCACTTTGCGCTTGACATTTGTCATTGCCGGAACCAAAAGGACGCGCAATAACACATGACAAACGGAAAATGGAAAACGGAATATGGAAGACGATTACACTTCTTACTGAAGCAAACTGCGTTAAAGGTTACAGTTCGAGGAGAGAAAATTTTATGAACTGAGCGTCTTGAGAAGGTAGCGAATCTCTCCATCGACCTCATCCTGGTTATCGGGATGCGGGAGAGTTTCCGCGATCTCCGCGCGCAGCAGTTTGCGAAAGCGGCCGCGTAAGCGGTGAACAGCCGTTTTAACGGCCCCCTCGCTCATCTCCAGAGAGACGGCCACTTGTTGGTAAGGCAGGCCGTCGGTTCCGATCAGAAAGTCCTTCAGGTGGTCGAAAAGACGCGCTTTGCCCGCGGCCTTATATTCCTCTCCCAACCGCGCAATCACCCGATTGAGCGCCGTCAGCGCCCATTGCCGTTCATATTGTTCTTCCGGGGTCAGGGTATACGGATCAAGGCGGCGTTCGTTCTCTTGCGCGGCGATCTCTTCCAGGCCGATGAACTGAAATTGGCCGCCGCGTTTCCGAGCCTGTGCGCGATCCCATTCGTTGGCGAGAAAATGTTTGAGTGAGGCCAGCAGGAATGATCGAAATTTGCCGCGCTCAGGATTGGCGTCCCGCAGATAGTTCTTCTCCAAGAGTCGGACGAAGAAGCTCTGCGCCAGGTCTTCAGCCTCCGGCGCCGAGTATCCTCTCCGCCGCAGATAGGCGTAAATCGGCGGCCAGTAGGCGCCGCACAATTTTGCCAATGCCTGCTCGGCTTCGGGCGTCGAACGCTGTCCCGCGGCCAACACCAGGCTCCACTGCGTCGATGTGAAGCAGCCGGCCGCCGCCTGAACTGATTTTTGGTTTGAAGTAGAGGCCGACATAGTTCAATGCCATGGCCTCGCCTCCCCCTCCAGAACTGACGAATGTCGATCTTTACCGTCTTTTTGCGCCGCTGATCTTTGCCGACGGCGCCGCAGAAAGCAAGAGAACCAGACGGAAAAACGCCGGACAGAAAAAACAGAGCGAGAGATGTATCTTCCTGTGGTCGTTTGATCCAGGTTTGCGCGTTTGTAGCTACCGGTTCGTTCGCCTCCATTTCTTGGTTTGCTCGATGTCCGACTCCAGTTCCGTTTTTAATCCCGGCCTAAGCGCGACGGCGCGCTCGAAATCCTTTTCGGCGTCGGCGCCCTTGCCTTGCCGCAGCAAAGCCAGCCCGCGGTTCCCGTAAGCCAGAGCATAGCGCGGATCGAGTTCGATGGCGCGATTGAAGTCATTGACCGCGCGGTCCAATTCATTCTTGTCGCACAGCGCCACAGCGCGGCCGTAGTAACCCGAGGCGGAACGCGGATCGAGCGCAATAATCTTGTCGAAATCTTTCATTGCGCCATCGTTGTCCCCTTTATCGCGCCGCGCAAAGCCGCGATTGAAATAGACCGACGCGAGGCGCGGATCGAGCGCGAGGGCGCGGTCAAAATCGGCGAGGGCCCGATCAAGCTCTTTCTTATCCACATATGCGTTGCCGCGATTGTTGTAGGCGGCGGCGCTCGGATAGATCGAGATAGCGCGGTCGAAATCGGCGATAGCGCGGTCGAAATCCCCCATGGCGCGGCGCGCCATGCCGCGATTGTTGTAGGCGTCGGGGAGACGCGGATAGATCGCGATAGCGCGGTCGCAGTCGGCGATAGCGCCCTCGTAATCGCGGAGTCGATAACGCGCCAGCCCGCGGTTGGCGTATGCCGCCGCCGTCAGCGGATCGAGCGCTCTGACTTTGTCAAAATTTGACGCCGCGCCGGTCTTGCGGCGCCAATCATCGGCGCCGCTGCGGTTGTCCAGACGCGAGCTGACCTCGATGGCTTTGGTGAAATCGGCGATGGCGCCCTCGAAATCGCCTTTTTGATAGAGCGAATCGCCGCGGTTGAAATGATCGCGCGCGGCGAGCGGCGCCTGAGCCAGACAAGGCGACGCGAGAAGACTCAGAGCGAGCGTGGTCTTCGCGATAAGATGAAACTTCATACCCAGATGTCCTCGGAATGGCGCGCTACGGCGCGGGCAAGCAATCGCCGGTCGCATGGATGCGCCGCTCGCTTACGCGCGCTGCGCCGTTAATTGTATGGGGAGCGCGAATGTGAGCGAGGCCCTAGAAGTCGCAATCACAAATCTGTTCGGCCAATTCGCGCCGCTAACCATATTTACTTTGACCGTGAGGAGAACGTTCGAAGAAAAGCCACTGATGCGGCTATAGCGCTTCGTATTTCGAGCCGGAATTTGATCGCGAATCAAAAAACGGAGATCGTTTCCTCAGCGTTGTACATTTGCTTAAGCGGTGAATGACGAGAGGCCCGTCACACTGGGTGAGTGACGAAGAGCCGGGGAAGGTAGCAGGAACTTTTCGATTTTTCTGTCCTCCATTTTCTGTCTGATCTGTATCGCGTTTCCGCGCCGCTGACCAGCAAGAAAGCCAGACGGAAAAATGCCGGAAGGAAAATAAGAACGTAGCCTACAAGATCTTTATTTTTCCGTCCGGCGTTTCTTCGTCAGTTTATTATCGAGACTCTCACTTCGTAACGTCAGCGACGAACACTCCGCTGCCGAACATCCCGGCAAAGAGTTTCCCCCCGACGGCGGCGAACGTTTGAACTCTCAGATCGGTTAAGCCTTCATTGACCGCCATCCAGCTCTCGCCTTGATTGGTTGAAAGAAAAACGCCGTTATTAGCTACCGCCGCAAAGAGGTTTGTCCCAACGGCGCCGAGTGAACCGATAAGGGCAAACTGCGGCAAGCCGGTATTAACCGCCGTCCAGGTCTCCCCTTGATCGGTCGAACGATAGACGCCATCGCCATCACCAGAAATGGTGGAGCTGGCTATTCCCGCAAAGAGGTTCGTCCCCACAGCGGCGAATGAAGAAACAACAGCAGTCGCCGGCAAGCCGGCGCCGACCGCCGTCCAACTCTCCCCCTGATCGCTTGAGCGAAAGACGGCGCTGAAAATTGACATATTCACGGATAGCGCCGCAAAGAGATTCGGCCCAACGGCGGCGAGTTCAGTAACGCTCGCATTCGCAGGCAGGCCCGTATTGACCGCCGTCCAACTCTCTCCCTGGTCTGTCGAACGATAGACGGCGCCAACGGCGCCAGAAAGATGAGAAATGGCTATTCCCGCAAAGAGATTCGCCCCACTCACGGCTAAGGCGGTAACAGGAGCATTAGCCGGCAAACCCGCATTGACGGGAGTCCAACTCTCTCCCTGGTTTGTCGAACGAAAGACTCCGCTTAACAACCCGCCTGTGGCGGCAAAGATGTTCGTTCCGACAACGGCCAATGAAGAAACCGCCTGACTCGGCGGCAAGCCAGTATTGATCGCCGTCCAACTCTCTCCGCTATTATCCGAACGAAAGGCGCCGCCATTGGATAGGACAGATGAACCCGCAAAAATATTCGACCCAACAACGGCGAGCGACTCAACAGTTTGGCCGATCATACCTGCGTTGGCTGAGGTCCAATTCTCCCCCTGGTTAGTCGAGCGAAAGACGCCGCCCGCCGTCCCCGCAAATAGCTTTCTCCTAACGGAGGCGAGGACTTGCACTCTCAGGGGCAAGCCTGTACCGACGGCAGTCCAGCTCTCTCCCTGATCGCTCGAGCGGATGATCCCGCCATTGACCCCGCCACTGTTAATAAAGGGACTAGATGTCCCTGCATAAATGTCTGCGCCGATCATGGCGAATGAAGTAACACGCGCGCCCAGTGGCAGCCCTGTATTGACCAATGTCCATTTCTCTCCCTGACTGCTCGATCGAATGACCCTGCCGTCCGCCAGCACGGCAAAGATGTCCGTCCCAAGGGCGGCTAATTGACTAATCCCTATGGAGAAGCCCGTATCGAGGGCAATCCAGCTCTTTCCCTGGTCGTCCGATCGAAAGATGCCGCCAGAGGGGGAAGCCGTTACCGCAAAAATGTTCGTCCCGGAAGCGGCGAGGAAGGCAATGAGCGCATTCGGCGGCAAGCCCGTGTTAACCGGAGTCCAACTCGCACCCTGGTCTAGCGATCGAAAGACGCCGCCACGTGTTCCCGCGACGATATAGGTCCCGCTTACGGCGAACGCATTAATACCCAGGTTGGTTAAGCCGGTATTGACTGCAACCCACCTTTCCTCCCGATTAATCAGGCGGAAGACGCCGCCGCCGGTAGTCCCCGCGAAAATGTTAGTCCCAACAGCGGCGAGCGAATTGATACTTGACCTGGGTAAGCCCGCATTGATCGCTGTCCAGCTCTCTCCTTGATCAGTCGATCGAAATACGCCGCTGGTGATTGTCCCTGCAAAGAGGTTTGAGCCATTGCTGAGCAGAGAGATGATGGCGGCGCCTTCGGGGCCAGACGTTTGCCGCCACCGTAATGCGCCTGGCGCCGGTTGTTCGGCGGCGAAGGCGGCCGACGCCGCCAGGCTCACATAATCGTTTGATCGGATGATCCCAAACATTACAACAGTGATGGCCATTACCGCTCTCAGCGAGAATGCGGCGTAGCGATTGAAACTCTTCATCGTGTTCCGTTTATAGCGATTGGTACTTTTCATCGTGTCCTCCTTGTAGCGATGGATGCCCTTCATCGTGTCCTCTTGTCGACACGACATTTTTCCCGCGAGCGATCTCGCAGGCAGCGCTTCGTCATTGTTCATAGAGCAAGAAAGAGAAAAGATAAGGGGGGGAAAGATAAGGGGGTGAGGCGCTGGGCGCTTTGATCCCGGCGCGCGAACTTGCAATTCCAGCATACCGCATATGAGTGTTGTTGCGGTAGAAGTCGAAATGAGGCGCAAGACTTTGCGTCTGCGATCATCGTTTCGGCCACTACCTGGCCCTACCCGGATTACCCACGGCAGGGCCGCATAAACCGTGACGGACTTATTGCAAGGGGGTTCTATGGAGGAGTGGCGGAAACCGGCAAAAACATGACGCAGAAATTTTGCGGGCGTTGATCATCGTTCGGCTACCGGACAAAAAATGTAGGGCTGGTTTGTTATCATTCGTCGCGCATTGCAAGCGTCGAAGCAATGACCACTAAATGCAAGAGGGATCAACGATGGAAGCCTGGGAGATTGAGGCGCGTGGTTTGACCAAAACATTCGGCTCATTCACCGCGGTGCGCAATCTGAATCTCCGCGTGCCTCGCGGGACGATCTTCGGCTTTCTGGGGCCGAACGGCTCGGGCAAATCAACCACCGTCAAGCTGCTGACCGGCCTGCTCACGCCGATCGCTGACGGCCCTCGCCTATTTCAGCTCGCTCCATTTTGCCGGTAGGAAGTTTGAGAGGGACTGGCAGAAAATCAGTCGCCGGCTGTCGTAAACAAATAATATGAAGAATGAAGCTGGAAGCTATGGAGAATGAAGTGTGCGGATGGGGCTGGCGCTAGGCCCTGGCGAAGTCATAGGAGCGAGGCGCCTCGCTCCTATGACTTCCAGCAGTTGCAAAGAAATGCGCTCATCAACGCTCATCCTTCCAGGTCTTGGCGACCCGGCCATCTGCTGCGCTGATCAGCATATGGGTAGAGGCGCTCTCCGGTTCATCACGGGAAACAATTGTGAGGATGTAAAAGACCTGATCTTTCTCGCCCTCTGGCCGTTCGCCGATCAAACGACACTCCATCACCGTTCCGGACTGTTGACTCATGGCGATCTGAATCGCTTGCTGCATGGTGATGTTCGCTTTTTTAGCCAGTTCGGCTTGTCGTCTGGACATGATTTCACGTTTTATCGACTCCATTTCTTGCTCCAGTTTGCGGCGCGCCATAAATTCCGGATCCCGTTCCTTCGCTTCCCGCTCTGCTCGCTCTTTTTCTTCCCGCTCCTGCGCTTCCTTCTTTTCTTGCAATTCTTGTGTTGAGGAAGCGTCCTGTAATTGCCGCTCCTGTCGCCGCGCCGCTTCCAACTCCGCCGCCTTGCGCTTCAACGCATCTAAGCGAAGCTTCAGCTCTTCGCGCGCCCGCTCATCCTGTTTGGCTTCCTGCTTGTCTCCCTGTTGAGCCGTCACGACAGAGGCCTCCGGTATCCCGACGGCGCCCTCCGGCGCCAGGGCGGCGGCCTGTGGGTTGACGCCTACGCGCAACGCGAATGGCGTGGCGGCCACGCACAGTACGAGAAAAAAGAGTGTGGCTGCGATCAGCAATAAGTTCCTTCGGCGAGTATTGATCTTTGGTCTTCTAAGTATGGTCATGACACGTTCCTCCAAAATGTCGGCATCGGCGATGCCTACGGTGATGGTTGTACCGGGACGGTTCGAATTGACCGCCGAACCGGCCAGATGGACGAGCGAACGGGCATAGACTGTGGCGTCCAGCAGTTTTTCGATGACCAGCTCGTCACAGCTCAGTTCCCGGGTCTCCTTGATCCGGCGTTTCACCAGCGCCGTGGCAGGATGAAACGAGAGGGGCAAGGAAATGATTTCGTAGATCAAGTTCAGCAGATAGTCGCGCCGCAAGACGTGGGCGAGTTCGTGTCCGATGGCTGCGGTCAGGACGCCTCGATCCGTCTCCAGCAACAATTGCTCAGGCAGAATGATCAGCGGATTGAAACCGCCGGTCGCAATCGGCGCGGGGACCGAGGTCGAACATAGAATCCGAACACGTGACGCCCCGAGAGCGGTTTGAGATTCTCTGACAATTGTTCGGACGTGTTCGGGAAGATCAGTCAGGCGAGCGCTACGTTTCAGGCTTCTCGCCCTTCTCCAGGCCATGCATAATTTGCCGCTTCGGTAACACAGAAAGAGCAGGTAAAGGGCGACTACGACGGCGGCCACATTCATATTGATGAGGATGAACGGCGCGGCCTCCTTCAAAACCGTTGGCGGCGCTGTTGGCAATGACGCTTGCATGTCCGAGATTAGATGAGGCGTCGGCGCAAAAGCCACACCGTCCGGTCGAACTGACGCCCTGGGCTGTTCAGAGAAAAAGGCGCCGCCTAAGAGATGTGAACAGGTCAGAACCGGCAGGCCAAAGGAGAACGTTAAAGCGGTCACCCAGAGCAGGTGTCGATAGCGGGCCGTCGTTCCACGCAACAACCATGCGCACAAGGCGGCGACCGCCGTGATCAGGGCGATCTGCCAGCAGGCGTTCAACAAAAAGGTCAACAGCAGTTGGCTACTCGTCCGCATCGCTCTCCTCCTCAGACTCTTTCAAGAGCTCATTTAGCCGGGTCATTTTCTCGGCGGTGAGATGCTTGGTCTCCACCAGGCTCATGACCAGATTTTCCACCGAGCCTCCGAAGAGATGCTCAACCAGGTCGTTGACCGTCTGTCTGACGACCTGTCTGCGGCTGACGGCCGGCTTGTAAAAATAAGCGCGTTCTTTCAGCGAGCGTTTGACCTTCCCTTTGCGGTGCAGAATGTTGAGCATGGTCTGTACCGTGGTGTAGGCCAATTCACGTTTGAGCCGCTGCTGTACGGTCTGCACATTGGCGGCGCCGGTCTCCCACAGAACCTGCATGATTTCGAGCTCCAGCGGCGTCAGCCGCTCGGTTTTGCGTTGGGCCATAAGTTTCCTCCTAAGCTTTTAGGAGTATAAGGCCGGCGCGGGGCAGGTGTCAACTAAATATTTAGGAGTCGTTCGGAATTCTCCTCACGGGGGCTGATGGATTGTTCAATCTTGTCATTACCGGGGCGTTTTGCTCTACATCCTTAGCCGTGGATTTGGGTAAACAACCCGCCCCTACGCTCTTGTTACATTATTTACTCAAGGACCATTAACGCTGGTGTGGTGTGTGCGAAAATCCGCAAGTCGTGTAGCGACAATTGTATGAGGCGCAGCGCTGAAGGTTGAATGTAGCGGCGAAATCATAACGAACTCAGCTGTAGCTGCGCGAAGCGGCGCTTATTCACACCGAAGCGCGACCATCGGATCAACCTTAGTCGCCCGCCGCGCCGGCAGATAACAAGCCAGCAGCGCCACAGACGCGAGCGTCAAGGCGACCGCCACAAACGTCAACGGATCGGTCGGGCGGACGCCATACAGGAATCCCGATATGAAGCGCGTCAGATTATAGGTCGCGTTGGAAGTGATCAGGCGCGTCAGCGCAAACGCCGCCGCGGCGCCGATGACAATTCCGACAGCTGCCAGTAACATTCCCTGTCCGATGACTCGCCTGAGGACATTTTCCCGAGTCGCGCCCAACGCCATCCGAATGCCGATCTCGCGCGTGCGCTGCTCGACCGCGTATGACATCACGCCGTACAGCCCGATGCTCGCCAGCAGCAATGCCAGCAACCCGAAGAAGCCGGTCAGCTTTGGAAAGAAGCGTTCCTGCGCCAGCGATTGATCCATCTGTTCGGTCTGGGTTTTGATTTCGAACAGCGGCAAATCTTTATCCACCTCGCGCACTGCGGCGCGGATGGCGGCTGTCATCCGCGTGGGGTCGCCGGCGGTTCGCACCGTGAAAGTCGTCATGCCGAGCGGGACCTGCGGAAAAGGAAGATAGACGATGGGCGGAATATCGCGTCGCGGTCTCAGGTATCGTGAGTCCCTGGCCACGCCGACGATCTCGATCCGATCGCTGTTTTCGGCGCTGTCGAAGCTGAAGCGTTTGCCGAGCGGGTTTTCTTCGCCGAAGAATCGGCGCGCCATCGTCTGGTTGATGACAGCCACTTTCGGGGCGCGTTCGTTATCCTGCGGAGCGAAGCCGCGCCCGGCGAGCAGCGTGATCTCCATCGTCTGAAGGTAATTCCACCTGACCCGCTGCTGAAAGACGTTGTTTTCATTCCGCGGCAATGTGGCGCGCCCTTCAAAGTACGCCGGGCCGTTTCTGCCGGCGCCGCTCAGCGCCGCGAACTCTGAAACCGTCGCCGAGCGCACACCGGGAATGGCTTCGAGATGTTCGCACACCTGCTGGTAAAGGGGAGCCATCTGTTCGGCGCTGTATCCTTTCGCGCGCGGGTCAATGCGGAAGAGCAACATGTTCTCTTCATTGAAGCCAAGAGAAACGTTCTGCAGGTTGTGGAGAGTGCGAATAAACAGTCCCGCGCCGATCAGCAATACCAATGACATAGCCACCTGCGCGATCACGAGCGATTTACCGAGAACCGAGAGCGACCCTTTCGAGCCTCGCGTGTTTTCCTTGAGCGCCGAATTCAAATCAACGCGCGTCGCCCGCAGCGCCGGCGCCAGCCCGAAGAGCAGGCCCGTCAACACAGCGATCGCCGCCGTAAAGCCGAAGACGCGCCAATCCATATGAAGCTCGGCGTCGAGATGGCTGCCTCTTCCCGGACTCCACATCAGCAACAGGTCTTTCGACAACCAGGCCAGCAGCCAGCCGAGCGCGCTGCCCGCGAAGGCCAGCAGCAAGCTCTCAGTCAATAACTGCCGGACAAGTCGGAAGCGTCCAGCCCCCAGCGCGAGTCGCACAGCCATCTCCTGCCGCCGCGTGATGGCCCGCGCCAGCAGCAGGTTGGCGATGTTGGCGCAGGCGACGAGCAGTGTCAGCCCGACCACGATCAACATGACTCGCAGCGGCTGCTCGTAAGATTGGCGCAGGTAGATTTCCCCCTGGCCGCCCGGCAGAGCGCGCAGACGGGGCAATTCGCGCGATCCGACGGTTTGGGGGCGGCGAGGCATGGCCTCCCAGCCCGCCTGCGCGCTCTGTTGAAAAATCCCTTCGAGTTCGGCGCGAACCTGTTCCAGGCTTACCCCGGGCTTCATCCGCCCCATCATCCGCACCCACCAGCGCCAGGTTTGAGTCATCTCCGACTGAGTTTGCCCGCTTGGGTCGAGGCGCGGGGCCAGCGACAACGGGAGCGTGAGATCGGGCGAGTCGCCGACTTCCATCCCGGAGTAAAACGGTGGCGGGGTCACGCCGACGATGGTAAATGGCGCGCCGTTGATGTTGATCGTTTTCCCCATGACCGCCGGATCAAGTCCGAAACGGCGTCGCCAGTAGCGAAAACTGATTACCGCGACGGGATTGGCCGAAGTCCGGTCGTCATCGCTGTTGATCATTCGTCCCAGCGCCGGCTGCACGCCCAGCCCGGCATGAAAATTGCCCGAGACCAGTTGCCCGCTAGCCATCTCCGCTTGCCCGTCCACACTCACATTTAGCTCTCCCCGCGGGGCGAAGGCGATGAGTTCAGAAAGTGTTCGGGCGCCCGCGCGCATTTGCTGGAAGGCTGGAACCGAGAAGGATGTGCCGACGTTCAACCCGGTCCCTGGCTCCGAATCGATCGTTCCGTTATGCCCGAAAGTGATCCCATTTTGCCCCTTCGCCCATTTGAAGAGCGCTAGTTCTTCCGGCTTTCTGACTGGCAACGTCTTGAATAATACGGCGTCCACCAGGCTGAAGAGCGCGGTGTTTGCGCCGATGCCGAACGCCAGGGAAAGAACGGCTACGGCGGTGAAGCCGGGGCTTTTCAACAACTGCCGAATTCCATAGCGCAGGTCTTGCAGAAGCGTTTGCATAATCCCTCTCTACTTGAGTATCTGTTCCAGCAGCTTGATCGCTTCGGGGTCTTTGCTCTGACTGAGATAGTAGACGGCCCTCTCTCTGAGGCTCTGAGACGAATCGTTTCTGGCGACCGCAAGTAGCTTTTGCAGGCCCGCTTTCCCTCCGCGCTGGCCCAGCCAGTAAAGAATCCGCTCTTTGGTCTCTTCTTCCTTTTGCTCGTCGTACAAACCGATGAGCGCGCCGGTCGCTTCATCGCCTGTGCGCTGCGCGATCCAGTAGACAGCCCGATCACGCATTTCGGAACCGAGGTCGCTGCGCGCGATCTCTACGATCCTGGCCCGGGCGCGAGGCTCATTTGATTGAGCGAACCAATAAAGAATGCGGTCCTTTATGGCGGAATCTTTTTCCGCGCCGTAAAGCTCGTTCAGGGAATTGAATGATTGCTCGCCTCCGCGTTGAGCGATCCAGTAAATCGCCCTGTCGCGCAACGCGGAGTCATTGTCGCCGCGCGCGACATCGACGATCTTGGCTCTTGCCCGTTCATTGTTTGACTGGGCGAGCCAATAAAGCAGCCGGTCCTTCAGCCCAGCTTCCTTTTCTCCATCGTACAACTGGATCAAAGCGTTGGGCGCCTGATCGCCGCTCTGTTGAGCGATCCAGTAGATCGCCTGTTCGCGCAAGCTCTCGGCGATGGATTGATTGCGCGCCGTGTCTAACAGCGCGGGCCACGCCTTTTCACCGCCGTGTCGCGCGATCAAACCGAGCGCGGCGTCCTGGATGGCGGGACTTGTTTTCGAGTCGGCGCTCAGAAAACCGACCGCCACACTCATCGCGCGTTCCGGGTCGGCTTGAAAGAGGCTCTGCAAGGCGATAAGCCTGAGCGATTCATCTGGGTCGTCTCTTTCGCGGCTTCTCCGCCATTTCTCAATGTCTTTCTCATGTAGATCGAGGATTTTATTGACGGTCTTCAGGTCACCCAAGATATCCGCAAGCTCGATTCGCAAGGCGCGGGCATCGTCGTTCCATTCTGACCGCGGATATTCTTTGATCAAACGCTCTAGCGTCTGATCCGCTTCCCGCGGCTTTCCTTGCTGCTTCAAGCAGAAAGCCAGCCAGTAGAGCGCGGCGTCGAGATTTTTATCGCGCGGGTAGGCTCGAATGAAATTGTCGAATTTCGCCTTCGCGGCGTCCCATTTCCGCTCACCAATCAACTCTCGGCCCTCGATCAACAGCTTCTGCGCCATATTCGATGAGGTTGCCGACTGAACGAATCGCCGGGCCGCTTCCAGGTTCTGTCCGAAGCCGAGGGGAGAGAGGGACATGCTTAGGCCGATCACCATTGCCCATAGCAACAGCGCTTTTACTAAGTTGGCCGGCGGTATGGCACAGGGAGCGGTAGCGACCTGGTATTCTCGAAGTAGCCGCTTCGCGGGGCGCCAGGTCGCTACCGCTCCCTGTACCGTACCGCGACGTCTCTGGTTGATTCTTCGCAACATAGTTTTCATAGCCGTATGACGACGACCTTGCCTGGCTTAGTCAAGCGAGGCTGTGGGCGTCGAATAAACCTGCAGCGCGACGACGATCTCGCTCTTCCGAATGCGCCTTTTAACCGAGGCCAGATCGCCGGCCGCTGGCCTGGCAGGCAGATTGGCAATATCCAGCAAAAACGGCTCCAGGCCGCCCAGCAGCGATTTCGCGGGCGCGTTCTCTGAGCCTTCGGCCTCTCGTCTCAATAGAATATTGCGTAAGAGAAGTTCTCTCGACTCCTGTTTATCGTAGGCCAGCTCTTCGGCCGTTGGAGAAGAAGCGTTCTTGAACGAGCGCAGCAGCGTCTGAGCCTTTTCAAGATGTCTTGTAGTTTCAAGATCGAAGAAGCTCGCGCTATCGGAGAAGCCTGCCGTCGGAGCGGGCGCGAGCGCGCTCGGTTCCGGTAAGTAGGTTTGCGCAAGTTCGAAAGCAGGCTTCTTTATGAAACGAGGCCGATCCGACTTACTGCGCCCCCTGGCACGGACTGGCGCAGATGGCGATGAGGATTGTTGCGGGCCTGACGGATTCGCAATCAGATCACTCGGCGCCTTCTCTTGAGCGATATGCGCTGGTTGTCGCGCCCCCGGAGTCGTATAAGAACGCGACAAAAACCATCCCCAAAACCATACCAGGACGCCGGTGACGACCAGGGCGGACGCCGCGATCAATCCCGCGCGCCAGAAAATATTCCGCGGCGTGAAACTCGGCGCCGCGCTTTCGGCTGGCTTTTCGGTCATCGCGGATTCGATGCGGGCGCGCAACCGCGCCGTCGGAATGGCGACAGGCGATTCATCATCAATCGCGCCGCCGATTGCGGCCATCGCCCGCTCGGCCTCGCGCGCTCTGGCGGCGCAAGAAGCGCACACGGCCAGGTGAGCGATCACGCCGCCGGCGACGTCAACAGGCGCCTCGCCGTCGAGATAGGCCTGCAGAGTCTCTTCATTCAAACAATGTCTCATTACTTCCCGATCTTTCCGTACACTCTGAGAAAAGCGCGTCTGGCCCGGGCGATTAAACTTCCGACGTTCGATTCATTGACGCCGAGAGCGGCGGCGATCTCTTTGTAAGACAGCCCCTCGTGCTTGAGCAGCAGGCAACTGCGCATCGGCTCCTTGATCTTGGCGAGCGCGCGCCGCGCCTCGGAGATTTCGGCTTGGCGTAACAATTCGTCATCCGGTCTTGTCTGCTTGGCCGCCTGAAGCATGCGCGCGACGAAGGATGCGTCACGCGACCGGGCGCGGCGCATCTCGCGCATCGCATTGCGAGACACATTCGCCGTCACGCGCAACAGCCAGGCGCGCAGCAATCCGTCCCGCTGCGCCGCGTCGAGATGCTGATGGAGGCGAACGAAGACCTCTTGAGCGACGTCTTCGGCCAGCCCCGGATCGCGTGTCAGCGCATAGGCGTAGCGATAGACAACTCGATGATGCGCGACAAAAGCTTCGTCGAAGCTCAGTCGAACGTCCCCGACCGCTTGGGCGGCCGCATCCGATTGGCAGTCCATCAAGATTAATTCCGCTCCGTTCATCATTGCATCACTATCAAAAACACCGCGGGCGGGCAATTTGTGGCAGGAATTTTTTTGAACGGCGCCGAGCGCGGAAGCAAACGGCTGTTTTTGCAAGCGACCGCTTGCTTACGCGCCAGATTCTGTTTCGAAGAGCGGCTTTTAAAGCAGGTGGTAAGCTGACGTTGCCGCGTAAAGTGAGAAAATCAGACGAAAACGACGGACAGAAAAAAGGGGACAAGGAGACAAGAAGACTTAAGAATTGCGAAGGTTTCCCCTCGTATACCCTTGTCTCCTCGTCCCCTTATCCCCTTTGACCTTATTTCCTTACTCCGGCGACTGACAGCGAGCTGCTGCAGCCGAAGGTTGTAACGGCCAACGAGAACGCGCGCACGTTGCCGCCGTCGAGCGAAGCGACATCGCTAACGGTCAACGTCCA
>DASTMP010000284.1:0-78421 GCA_035714085.1 Blastocatellia bacterium | reverse complement strand
GGGGAGCGCGTCGCGTTCGCGCCCCATTTTGAACGCCAGTTCGGCGGCGATGTGCTGCGCGTCGGCGGCGGAGCCTCCGTTGCCGAAGATCAGCAGCTTACCGCCCTCGCGCATCGATTCGATGATCATTCGCGCGGCGCGAGCCAGGTCCTGGCTCGCCTGGTCGAAGAAGCGGCGCTTGGCGTCGATGCTCTCAGCAGCCATCATACGAATCTTCTCTTCAAAATCCTGAGCCGCGGATTCGGCCCCTGTGCTCGGTCTGGTCATATCAGGCTTTCTCTCACGATAAAAGTATATTCCTGAGGCGAATTATAGCATTTTGTCAGTCGCCGATTCCCGATTTCGCCTTTTGATTTCTTTTCCCCTCGCCTATCATTCGCGGGTTGTTCAAGAATCGCAATCAATCACAATAAATACAGGCGAATTTTAATAGGAGAATCCACGCAGACAATGCAGAAGGGATTGGTTCGCGGCATTCGGAGGTGGGATCTGGTTGCGGTGACGATCAACGGGGTGATCGGCGCCGGAATTTTCGGTCTGCCGTCACAAGTCTACGCCTTGATCGGGCCTTACAGCCTGATCGCGTTCATCGCTTGCGCGCTGGTCGTGGCGCTGATCGTGCTCTGCTTCGCCGAGGTCGGCAGCCGTTTCAGTGACACTGGCGGACCTTATCTTTATGCGCGGGAAGCATTCGGTTCCGTCGCAGGCTTCGAGGTCGGATGGTTGATATGGGTGGCGCGGTTGACGGCTTTCGCCGCCAACTGCAATCTGCTGATCGATTATCTGGGCTATTTCCATCCCGGGGTCGGGGCCGGTTGGCCGCGCGCGGTTGTAATCGTCGCCGTGGTCGTCGCGCTGACGGCCGTCAACGTCGTCGGCGTGCGCAATGCGGCGCTCTTCAGCGACGTCTTCACCGTCGGCAAATTGATCCCTCTCTTGTTATTCATCGGCGCCGGGCTATTCTTTCTGGACCCCGGAAATTTTTCGGCGCCGGGGCCGCCGGAGGCCTCTTCATTCTCGAAATCCGTGCTATTGCTGGTTTATGCGTTCACCGGGTTCGAAATGGCGATGATCCCGGCCGGTGAAACGCGCGACCCGCAGCGCAATGTGCCGTTCGCCATTCTGATCTCGCTCGTGGTGGTGGCCGCGGTTTATATTCTGATCCAGGTTGTATGTATCGGGACGTTCCCTGGGCTGGCCACGTCGCGGCGCCCGCTGGCCGGCGCGAGCGAACTCTTTATGGGGGCGATCGGCGCGAGTGTCGTCACGGCCGGCGTCGCCGTTTCGGTCATTGGCAATCTGAGCGTGGTGATCCTGTCCGCCGCACGTCTGCCCTTCGCAATGGCCGCCGCCCGCGAATTGCCGAAGGTCTTCGCCGCCACGCATGCCCGATTCCATACGCCTCACGTGGCCATCATCGCGACCGCCGCGCTGATGATGGCGCTGACGCTTTCGTCGAAATTCATCTCTTCACTGACGGTCAGCGTGATCGCGCGACTGTTGGCGTATGTTACGACCTGCGCGGCGCTCATCGTGTTGCGCCGCCGCGACGAACGGGAGATGCGATTCAAAGCGCAGTTCAAAACGCCGGCCGGCGTCGCCGTCTCGATCGCGGCTCTCGCTTTGGGCGGCTGGCTGCTGGCGCACAGTTCCATGAGGGAGGCCCGGGACACGGCGCTCGCGGCGCTCGCCGGCTTGCTGATTTATTGCGCGTACAAACTGGTCGGGCGTAAATCGGATCTCAAGAAGTAGTACAATACCCCAATGCAACGCCCCAAAATTGTAGTTCGCCCAAGCTCGGAGGAAAAAATGAACAAATTCCGACTGCTGATCCTCATTGTTTTACTGACTGCCGGGACGACCGCGATCATCGCCCAGAAAACGGAGACTGCCCGGCGCACGCTCGACATCTTCTATGTCGATGTCGAAGGAGGCGCGGCGACGTTGATCGTCACGCCGGCGGGCGAATCCATTCTGGTTGACGCCGGCTGGCCCGGATTCGAGGGCCGCGACGCGAAACGCATCGAAAAAGCGATGAAAGCCGCCGGAGTCACCGCCATCGACCACCTGATCGTGACGCATTACCACACCGATCATTACGGGGGCGTCCCCGAACTGGCGAAACTGGTCATGATCAACAAATTTTACGATCACGGCCCCATGCCTTCTCTCGAAGAAGACAAGGATTTCGCCGCGAAATATGCGGCCTATCGCGCCGCCGCGAAGAATCAGACGATCACGCTCAATCCGGGCAGCTCGATCAGGCTGAAGCAATCGCCGGGCGCGCCGCCGGTTTTTCTACAGGTCCTTGCCTCGCGCGGCGAAACCGTGACGAGCAGGCGAGCGGTCGTCGAGCCGAACGCCGCCTGCGCCGGCGCCGCGGAAAAGCCCGAAGACAAGTCGGACAACGCCCGCAGCGTCGCCTTCCTGCTGCGCCATGGGGCGTTCAATTTCCTGGACACCGGCGACCTGACCTGGAACATCGAACAGAAACTGGTCTGCCCCCAGGATATGATCGGCAAGGTCGTCCTTTACCAGGTAGCCCATCACGGACTCAACATCAGCAATAACCCGGCTTTACTGCGCACCATCGACCCGATGGTCGCTATCATGAACAACGGCCCGCGCAAAGGCGGCGATCCCGACACGGTCAAAGCCCTGCGCGCATTGCCCAATCTGAAAGATTTGTGGCAGGTTCATCGCAACGTCAAGAGCGGCGACGAAAATAACGCGCCGGAAGAATTCATCGCGAATCTCGATGAACAGAACGACGAGGCGCATATGATCCGCGTCTCCGTTGACGCGGCCAAGCGAAGCTTCACAGTGACAAACGATCGAACGGGCAAAAGCAAGAGCTACGAGATTAAGTGAAGACCGCTTCAAGAAGTTAGAGTAAAATGGGCCGTCAGGGTTTTCTGGAAGTCTGCATGAAACGAATAGCAATGGCGATGACAGGGGCATTAGCGCACGCCGGACTTGCCATTGCCCTTAGGTTAGTCCTCTGGTCCGGCCTGGTCGAAGAAGTTCACTACGTGTCCAGTGACGGTGGTTTCGAATACGAAGAAAGCTTTAAGGGCGGCCACCTCTTTGGAATTAAAGGTGAATTTGAGGACTATAAACTCTCGCGAAATGACCCGGGCCTGAAACTATATCGAACCACCAGACTCAACCCTCTCAAACCATTTAACCTGCTACGATTGCGTTATCGCTATAACGATTCTATTCACGCGGCTCCTATCGCCCCGGATTTGTGAATAAAATGTCCTGGGAATCTGGAAATGATCTTATGAAGGTACGGCTTATCAAGATCGCTCACGCGCGATCAGGCGACAAAGGCGACACGGCTAACGTCGGCCTGATCGCGCTCAAACCTGAACATTATCCGATCCTCGCCCGCGAAGTCACCGCCGAGCGCGTCAAACGGCACTTCGCCGGAATCTGCAACGGCGAGGTCGAACGCTACGAGCTGCCTAATCTGAACGCTCTAAATTTCCTTCTGCATCACAGTCTGGGCGGCGGCGGCGCGGTCTCATTAAAAGCCGACCCGCAGGGCAAAACGCTCAGTTCCGCGCTCCTCCGAATGGAAATAGACGTCGGCGAGGACGAGTTGTAGCGTTAGGTGTAATATTGAGGCATGGCAAGAAATCTTTAGCGTAGTATCCCATCTGTAGAGAGCTGGAGCAGGAAGAGGTCGGCGAATTCGCGAGTTTTTGGGAAGGGACTGTTTAAACAGGGAAAGCAACTATGCCTGAAGCTTATGAGGAGATGCGCGCCGACTCCGCGATAGAAGCCGTACAAATCGTAGACGCCAGGTTTAGCGCTCCGGCTCATTCCCAGCCATTGTCTGATCGTGGTCGGCCGAGCGCTGCGCGTCACGCCGGCGCCCGCCATCGTCGGCTGCGCCAGGTTGCGATGACCGCCTTAGCAAGTCCGCGAATACAGACGCCTCCTTGTTGTCGGAGGCAGGGTCCTTGAAATAAAGGCGGACGAAAGGGTGTTCATGGCCGTTGCCACGGACGTTCTTGATGTGCTCAGCCTTCTCGATCATTTCGACCGGGATGCTCATCCAGGACGCGCTCGACAGGCTCTCAGAGTAAAGAATAGCGTTCGGATCATTTTCATCCTGCTTCACTATTCCTTCCTTGATGATCGCTTCACTCATATCTCTTAGCCCCCCCTCCGAGAGGGCTTTGAGGAGATCTGGGCCGCTGAAAGACTTTGGCATGAATTCCTCCTGTCGTGATGCCTGACTTAAAATTTGTAATTTGGCGTTTACTTACCCGCGCATTGCCTTTCAATTCGGCTGGAACGCCTGGGCTTCTATGGCGCTTTCGCGCCGGACAGGACGGCTTCGACTATTTCAATCGTAAATCGCGTCATCTGCTTACTCTCCTGTTCAAAGACTCACGACCAAGCTCTTTTTCTCTCACTCTAATATTGCAAGCTGGCTGGGGGTCACTGTAATAATCGGTTACGGCCGATTGGCCAGACTTCGTTCACTTTACGTTTTGAAAAGTGACATATGCAGAATCTCCGGACATGCCATTGCAACCATTGCGCCTATCGTAAAGTGCGCAAACGGAATCCCCAGTGTTTATAGGTGGATTAATTTATTCGCGAGGGGCGCCGGGTTCGGGCTTAAGGAAACGTTCTGCCGGCAGGGGCTACCAATCCCGTGTCCCGATAACGTCCTCGGTGTCGATGTCGAAGCCATAGGCCTTCACGATAATTTCGAAGTTCTCGGCGATGATTTCGCGAGCGATGGTTTCGATCTCGCTGCCGTTCTCGACGAGTTCTTGGTCCAATGCGTTGAATTCGTCCGTGGCGGCGTGGGTAAGCCGCAAGAGACTATCATTGTCGGCTGGTTTCTCGGCTTCAATCGCCTCGCAGAGTCGAACAAGGATCGCCTTGCCCTTATCCACGAGAAACGTCGGGAAATAATCGTCCTTATACATCTCTTCAAGGAACGGGTAGTTTTTCAATTTGTCATTTGTGATTGGCATACTTTTGTGGATCGTGAAATGACCTAACGTCAGAGTTAGGCCTGTCATTCTTTTGAGAAGTCGCCCCTTAATCGAGAGGTGAACTTAATATGCCACGAGTATGATAGCTGAGACAAGTGTTTTATTTACGAAAGGGACGGCGCATTCCTCTCCACCCAAAACGAAGCGTTTATGGGTGGAGTATCCTGCGCAAAGAAAGATGAAAGCCGCGATGGTCATCCGAGCCACTGGACATTCGAACGCGGCGCAAGTAGGCAAGCCGAGTAAGTGTCTCACTCACTTACCCGGCTTTGCTTTTTCGACCGCAGTTGTCAGGCTTCTGGTCTATATTTAAAAATCAACGCACCGGCAGGTTACAGGATCGAACCGTTTAGTGGCCGGGCACTCCAGAATCGGAGGCTTGCAACCTTTGATCGGCGGCTCCGGAGATGGTAGCGGAATCGGCGCAGGCGTCGGCCCTTGTTGGCCCGAGACAAAGGCTGCGGGGGCCGCAAGCAAGGCGACAAGTAGGACCAGTTTGTATTTCAGCACAATGACACCTCCTATGTTGGTTTTGATTGTTATATGCGACAGCGAATTGACGACAAATTACGCGACCAGGTTCTCGCTGTCAGATTCCTGGTCGCGAGCCTGGGCATTTAGCGCATTTTTCTATCTGGGAATTTTCCCGGACAGGTTTTCAAAACCACACTACGGCGGGAAAGGGCGGCAAGTGCAGGTTATTGGATCAACAAGAACGGTACCGTGCGGGCAATCACACGGAGGCCTCTGCAATTTGAGGCTGGGTGATTGGGGGATCGGTTGGAGATTTTGTTTACTCGCGCCAGAAGGGTAAATCAACAAACTTACTGCCAAAAGGGCAAGAGCCAATTGAATCAGCATGTTTAAAAACTCCTTGTTCTGATCGGAAAGTTAAGGATGGGGCAAGCCCTACACTCGACTTTCCAGCTTGTTCTTCCGATTCGATCGCAGATTGTAGGCAGAAAATCTACCTCATCACATGAAGACGCAAAACAGACGGAATTATGCCAAACAATCTTCGAACTGGCGGTTGCCGGGGCTGAGGAACTGGGACTGGCCACTATAAAACCTTATAGGCCCACAAGGCGGGCGACGGGGTGGTGGCGATATTTGATATACTATGAGGGTTATCCATAGTTTATTTGGGATGGTTACTGAAAAAGGATGGCAAGAACTCTTTACCTGGACTGCTTCGCCGGCGCGAGCGGCGACATGCTCGCCGGCGCGATGCTCGATTGCGGGCTGGATTTCGAATTGCTGCGAAGCGAGTTGCTGAAACTCGGCGTCGAAGGTTACGAACTGAGCCTGAATCGCGTTGACCGCAGCGGCATTTCGGCGGCGAAATTCGATGTCCTGCTGACTGATGATCATCACTTGCACGGCCGTCATCACAAGCATAAACATTCACACGATCATCATTCGCATGCGCATCACCGCGCGCTTTCGGAAATCAAACAGATAATCTCGTCATCCGAGCTCGGCGAGCAAGTCAAAGGGCGCGCGCAAACCATCTTCCAGCGCATAGGCGAGGCGGAATCAAAGATCCACAACGTCCCGATCGAATCGGTACACTTCCACGAAGTCGGCGCGATCGACTCGATTGTGGACATCGTCGGCGCCTGCGTCGCGTTCGACGCCTTGAAGATCGAGCGGATCATTTCTTCGCCGCTGCACGTCGGATCTGGGACGTTCCAATGCGCGCACGGGACTTACCCGGTCCCGGGTCCGGCCACCGCCGAACTTTTGAAAGGCGTCCCGATCTATTCAAAAGACGTCGAGGGCGAACTGGTCACGCCGACCGGGGCGGCGATCATTTCGACTCTGGCTGAAAGCTACGGCCCGATGCCGTTGATGAAGGTCGAAAAGATCGGCTATGGCGCCGGGACTCGCGATTATCCGAAATTCCCGAACGCGCTGCGCGCTGTCGTCGGCGAACTGGAAGAGGACGCGGACCGCACGCCGACGACCGTGACGGTCATCGAAGCCAACATCGACGACCTGACCCCGCAAGTCTTCGGATACCTGATGGAGAAGGCCCTGGCGGCCGGCGCGCTCGATATTTTCTACACGCCCACGCAGATGAAAAAGAACCGGCCCGGCGTGCTCCTGACGCTGCTCTGCAGCCCGGAGGACCGTGAACGGATGTGCGATCTGATCTTTCGCGAAACGACCACGCTCGGCGTGCGCTACAGAAATGAACGGCGCGAAATTTTGACCAGGGAATTCGTCACGGTCGAGACCGAATACGGGCCGATCAGGATCAAAGTCTCGCGCTCGAAAGACGGGCGAGTGATGAACGTCTCTCCCGAATTTGAAGACTGTCGCGCCGCGGCTGAGAAAAACGGAGTCGGATTGCGCGACGTGCAGACGGCGGCGATGAAAACCTACGTAAATTCCTAAGGAACAACGCAATGAGTGAAATGACAGAAGCAAAGCTCGGCGGCCGGTTTACATTCCCCGGCGCGTCATTGACGGTTAAACGGATAGGATACGGCGCGATGCAACTGGCCGGCCCCGGAGTATGGGGCCCGCCCGGGGACATCGACGGCGCCATCGCTGTCCTCCGCGAGGCGGTAGCGGCCGGCGTGAACCACATCGACACGTCTGACTTCTACGGCCCGCACACCACCAACCAGATCATCCGGCAGGCGCTGCACCCGTATCCAGCGGGGTTAGTGATCGTCACAAAGCTAGGGGCGCGCCGCCCGCCTGACAAGTCGTGGCAACCGGCAATCTCGCCCCAGGAGCTGATCGACGGAGTCCACGACAACCTCCGCAATCTAGGCCTGGAGGCGCTCGACGTCGTCAACTACCGCTCGATGTTGGCGATCCACGGGCCCGCGGAGGGGTCCATCGCCGAGCAGGTGACGGCGCTGGCCGACCTCAAGCGCAAGGGGCTGATCCGCCACATCGGTCTGAGCAACGTCACGGCCGCCCAGGTGGCCGAGGCGCAGGCGATAACCGACATCGTGTGCGTGCAGAACCTCTACAATCTGGCCCAACGCCATGACGACGCCCTGGTCGACGACCTGGCCAGGCAGGGCATCGCGTATGTGCCGTTCTTCCCGCTGGGCGGATTCACGCCGCTGCAGTCGTCCACCCTATCGGACGTCGCGAGCCGGCTCGGAGCCACTCCCATGCAGGTCGCGCTGGCATGGCTACTGCGCCGCTCGCCCAACATCCTGCTGATCCCTGGCACGTCGTCGGTCGCCCATATGCGCGAGAACCTTGCCGCGGGACAGTTGACGCTCTCGCCGCAAGTCCTGGCGGAGTTGGATGGGATTGCCTCCACGACGGACACGGCGCATTGATTGGATCAGTACCGCGAGCGGGAGCGAGCGCAGTTTGCGGAAAGAGGGGACACCGGATTCCACGCTCGCTCGCGTCAAAATGTTTGTAACGACAATTTTCAAAATTATCCCACTTTACAGGCGATATGTACTGGTCTTAACTCGACGCCAGTATTCAATGGCTTGATTCTGAGCCGCCGCCGTAGCGACGAAAGAACAAAGAAGAAAAACGCTGAATGCGATCTTTTTCAAATGCATGATCCGCCTCCTGCGGAAAATGGGTACGCGCGCTTCCAGCGCGCAGTCGTGGAATGTAGTCCATTGGGAAAACAGAGCGTGTCTGAGATCTGTATATACTGGAAGTGTCTGCTTCCAATCATTACGTCTAAGGCCCGAGACTGCGCGCTGGAAGCGCGCGTACCCAGGTCGCTCTTACTCCACTATCACGCGGTCGGTAGCGCCGCGCCCGAAAGTTTCGGGATGGTACATCTCCTCGGCCTTCGAAGGCGGAACGACGAACACGCCGGGCGTCGTAGCCCGCGCCACATAGGAATAGTTGTAAACGCCTTCCCACAACAAAGACGTGAAGGCTTCTACCCGCTCGTCGCGCAAATTCTGATGTTCGTACCATTGTCTCCACCAGAACCGGCGCCGATTATTTTGCGTCTGATCGTTCTGGTCCTGAGGGACGCTGCCCGTGATCGCCAATTCGGGGTTGAGCGTTTCGAAACCGGCCGGCAGCGGATCTACCAACGCCACGTGATAACGTCGGGCGTTCGCAACCATCGTCAAACGCACGCGGATCTGCGCGCCAGCTTTGATGCGCCATGTTCCGTCCTCCTGGCGGCGCACGTCGTTCGGGTCGTCAATCGCTTCATAAACGCGCGTGACCGTGAACCCGTAATCCGCCGGTTTAAGCTGTAAGCTGGTAGGCGAATAATTCATCCCGATGCGATAGTAGAGCCGCCCGGCGCCTTCTTTGCTCAGGACCAGGTTCTGCGCGCCGGATTGATCCATCAGGTAGCTCATCGGCACGTCGATCTGATGGCGGTCGGTCGTTCGGCCGCGGAATTCCTGGCTGCCGGCGAAGGCGTCGCCCAACCACGCGCGCGCCACGAAATCGGGCGTGGCTTTTTCATAAACCTCGAAATAACGGTCCAGGGCCAGCAGCACGAAGCAGTTTTCCTGCGTATTGTCCCATCGCCCCGCCTGGCGATGCGCCAACAGGCCGCGGACAATTTTCGGGATCAAATCGCTCTTCGGGCTGTCGCCGATCAAAGATTCGAGGATGATTCCGTCAGCGCGCCTCCTGGAATGTAGCATCACCTGCGCGCCGTCCGTGTATGAAGTCGTGAAATGAGCGGCGCCTGCGGTCTCTTCGGCGCGATTGTTCAGGTGGTCGCGAATCGCCGCCAGTGAATTGGCGTCCCCAGCCAGCACCGGCATCAGCCAGCCCAGAGCCTCCATCGAGAGCTTATCCACTCCTCCGGCCGCAGTGATCAGCGAGCGCGCCTTGGCCGCGTCGCGGTCGGCCATGCGATTGCGGACATACAGCGCATAAGCGACGATCGCGCGCCGCGATTCCTCGCTGTACCAGTGCGGGATGTGTTGTTCGATCTTGCGCAGATACTGTCTCGAAAGATTGAGCGTTTCGGGGGGCGTTTTGAAGCCTTTTTCCTTCGCGCGCTGCAAGGCATGCGCCACGTGGACGCTCAGATAAGGCCAGGCCTCGCTGTCCCGCCGCCAGAATCCGAAGCCGCCGCTGGGGTTCTGCATCCCCTGCAACCGTTTGATGTCTCGGTCCACGGCCGCGACCAGTTCGTCGGATTTCGGCAGTCCCTTCGCGTCGAAGGCGCCGAGCACGTCGCGCAACGCCGCGACGGCCATGACGCGTGATGAAATCTGCTCTGCGCATTCATATGGGTATTGCGTCAGATAGAGCACGGCGTCAGTCAACGCCTGAAGCTGCGTTGATGAGGTCGAGACCTCCAATCCGCCGAATTGTTTGAACGCGTCCGAAGGCGCCTTGACGGGTTGAATGATCGCCCCCGCGTCGATTTCGCCGTAAGTCGCAAAGGCTTCGGTCGTGGCCGGAGTCCACACCGGCAGACTGACCTCGGCCGCGTCGGCCCACTTGCCGCTCGCCGCCGCGATCTGGAATCGAGCCCTTCCGGGCTTAGTAGTCGTCGCCGGGAAACGCACCTCAACGCGGTCATTCGCGGGCACGGTGACGCGACGTCCCTGGCCTTCGACCAATTGGGCGTTGGCCGCCCGCACCGCCACGTCGACCTGCAAAGGCTTGTCGGTTTGGTTCTGCACTACGACGGGCAATTCGACCCTGTCGCCGAAGTTGAGGAATCGCGGGGCCGAGGGCCGCGCCATTATCGGCAATCGCGCGGTGATCGCGGATTCGCCGGCGCCGAACTGCTTTTCGCCGGCGACTGCGACGGCCATCACTCGATAGCGCGTCAGATTGTCGGGAAGTTTGACTTTGACGCTCGTTCGCCCGCCGGCGTCGGTCGGCAGGGAAGCCGCGAAGAAGGCCAGGGCATTGAAATCAATGCGAGCGCGGATTGATTCGTCCACTGCTTGATCGCGTTCCCCAGCGTATCTGAAATCGTCCGTCTCTGCCGCTCTCATCCTGGACGCCATCGGCTTTTGGGCCGGCGATGGAGGCATCGGCGCCCCCGCCGCCGCCGCCTCTAGTCTTCCCATATTAGCAGTCACCACTCCGCCGCCTGCGCCCGGCGCGCCCTCCATCTGACCGATCAAACCATCCGCCTTAGCCAACTGCACTTGCTCCCGCGAATGATGATTCCTGACATCATCGCCGCGCTGGAAATAAAAAGTTTCGAGCGGATCGGCGAGATTGTAGCCCGTCAAAGCCAGGACCGATTCGTCAACCACGACCAGCGCGACCTCGGCGTTTTGCGCCGGCTTGCCCGCCGCGTCGCGCAATTCGATGTCCACCGTGGTTTCGCCGCCGGGTTCGATCTCTTTGTCTCGCGGCGTCGCCGCAAGAGTCAGCTTGCGCGTCACAGGCGGGATCGAAAGATTGATTGTTCCCGAAGCGAAGGCCGGCCGCTTCGGCAGATTCGGATCAGGCTTGCCTTCGTCGTCGGGCCGCGACGATGCGCCGGCCAGATCGACCTGGACGTGAATGTTCGGCAGATATTCTTCATTGATCGGAATTTTCAGCGTCTGCGATGCGGAATCCATCGTGAACCGCTCGGTCGTCACAAGCCCCGAACGGCGCAGCGTCAGGACGCCTTCGGCCGGGAAGAACGGCGCTTGGACGAGAATCTCGGCGGTGTCGCCGACCTTGTACTCTTTCGCGCTCGGGATCAGTTCGACTTTCTCCTGCGCCAGGTCGCGTTGCGGAGGCTGTTTGCCTCCGGCCACCCACAATGTCAATTCGGTCTCGTTAGGACGTTCGCGGTCGTCGTAGATTCGCGCGGTGACGCGGTAACGCCCGCCCTCGCGCGGCTCGAATCGGCATTGCGTGGCGTTCTCGCCCGATTTGATCACGCATTCCTGCGGATCGGTCTCGCGCTCTTTCCATTCGCCCTTCTCGTATGTCCAGTCTATCAACGCGGCGCGCATCCTGATCTCGCGGTTGGCTATGGCCTTGCCGTCGAGGTCGGTGACGATCGACTCGACGACGAGCGGCTCGCCCTTTTGCACGAACCATCGTTGCGTCCGCAATCCGACGTAAAGGTCGGCGGGATGAACAAGGAAATTGAATGAAGACCCTACGTTCTGGCGGTTGACGTCCTGAACATTCGCCGTGGCCGTGACGGTGGTCGCGCGCGGAGGCGTGACCGAATCGAAATCGATTCGCAGGCTGTGCTTGCCGGAAGCGTCCGTCCGCCCGGTGAATTCCTTGAAGTTGTTGGCGCCGGGTTGATAGCCATGAAATTCCCACCAGGGCGTCCATTTACCGAAACTGAAATCGCCGCGGTTCGGCGGCGTAAAGCTGGAGGCCGAAGCGCTCACATTCCATCGGACTTCGGAATCGGCCAGGCCGCCGCCCGCGTAATAATTCGCCGCGACCGTCAGCGTCGCGTGTTCGCGGACGAAATGCGGGCCTTCGCTCACCGTGGTTTTGACTTCGTATTCGGGGCGGCGAAACTCCTCCACGCGAAGAGTGTGATTATAGACGTAATCTGCCACGCCTCCGGCGTTCAGGGCCGTCAACATCAGGGGCGAATATCCCAAATTCATGGCCTTCGGGAGTTTGAAGACCATGTCGAAACCGCCCGCGGTATTGACCTGCGCAGAGCCTTTCAAAACCTCATTGCCGCGCGAATCCTTGAGCGAGTATTGGACACCGGTCACTCCGCCGGCCATTGCCAGGTCGGCGCCGAGACCCGCGCTTATTTTGCGCAACCAGCCTTTGACGTGAACTTCCTCGTCGGGGCGATACATTCCGCGATCGTCGAATACGTGCCACTTCAAGGCGGCGCCGACGACCTGCTTCCGCCATTCGCTGTGACTGCCTTCGTCCCACCAGCTCAGATCTTCAGGCAGGAATGCGACATCCTTGCCGCTTCGCGCGAGGAGCATCTTCTTGCTCGTTGTCGTGGGGAGCGCGAAATTCGCCAGGCCGTTCGCGCCTGTTTTGGCG
The DNA here is from genome assembly GCA_035714085.1 of Blastocatellia bacterium. GTDB lineage: Bacteria > Acidobacteriota > Blastocatellia > RBC074 > RBC074 > JAJVID01. The sequence continues at coordinate 65,480 of DASTMP010000284.1, read as the reverse complement.
CCCGCCTGTTCGGCGGCTTTGTAATTCGCGATCGCCATCTCGACATTGCCGAGCGGTTTTCCGTCTTTGAGCGATGTGGCCCAGCCGATCAGTTTAGATTGGTCGGCAAACGCGTCGAGGCCGATGTTCGTCGCCTGAATCCAGGTTTGCAGAGAACGGCGCTCCCATTCGTTGTGCGGCGGCTGAACGGCGTCGACATCGACGATGACGTGGCCTAAGCCTTCGTTGAGCGCGGATCTCAAATCGATCTGCGTCTCGACCATCTCGTCCGGTTTATTCTCCACGTCGATGACCTTCGAGGAGATCAATCGCCCGATCGGCGGCATCGCCTGCCTGCGACGATTGCCGCCGTAAAACTGCGCGTTCCGCATGAACGTCGCGTATTGGCTCCAGTGCTCCGGAGTGACGGCGTAAAGACTGACTTTCAATTGCCGGTGATTGACGCTGAAGATCGAAAACTTGGGCTGGCTGTAGGGGTCGAGCACGGTCAATCCTTCGCCCGACGCGGCAAGGTTGGGCGTGGCGTCGCCGACCCTGAAAGCCAGCGACCTGTTTTCGCCCATCGTCTGCCCGTAAATGTCGCGGATCGAAGCGTCGAGCGTGACGTTATAAACCGTGCGGCCTTTAGACCGCCCTTGGACGTAGATCCAATTGCCGTAATTTGTCACATTCAACCCCGGCAATTCGGGCGTGACGCGAACCTGTGATTTGTCGAAGGCCTTTACGTCCAGCTGATTGTTGAATTCGATCATCCACTGCGCACCCGGCGGGCAGGAGCCGTCGTATCCGCAGCGATGACCTTTCACGAATAGCGGGCCGTGGGTGGAGAAAGAGAACGATTGGCTTTTGGTCGTCAGGCCCGGGCCTTCGGCCGAAGGCGCGCCCGGCGCCACTGTGTAGCTGTGTGTCGCGTTCGCCGGCAACGGGTTATTCGGATCTTCGCCCTGGGGCGCGACGGCGCGAAACGCGATCCAGTAATCCTTGTTTGCGGCTTTGGCCAGCCGGCTGACGTTTTCGTCCGCCGCGATCTCATCGCCGGTGGCCAGCCGCAACGTCCATGCGCGGCCCGACGCGTTCAGGCGGATTTTCTTGAGCATCGAATTCGGATCGATGCGCTGGTCGAATTCGATGAAGAAGAGCGGATTCCGGGAATGCGGGCCGCCGGTCGGCCAACTCGATTTTGCCTGCGGCGCCGGTGTCGAGAAAGTCCATCTCTTCGCCGCGGCCAGCGACCCGCCGACGGCCGATTTCGTCCCGGACGGGATTTCAACAGTGTAATCGGTAGCCATCGGGAATCGCCCGGCCGGCTCGAACAACAGAGTTTTCGTCCCCAGCCATCGCCATTTGCCCTGAGGCTGAGGCCAGAGTTTGACCGGAACCTGCGCGGCGCTCAAATCTTCATTCGACGTGACTGCAACCATGGGCTGCGAGAATGTGACGCTCAGGTGCGGCGCGATCGGCACGTCGCCTTCGGGCGAAACGCGCAGGACTTCGAGCGGGCCTGACGCGGCCTGTTCCACTTGCTCCGCGCCGCCTGCCGGCGGAAAGGCCTCGTCGATCGTCTGGCCCGTGCGCGGCGGGGGCAGAGAACGGTCGCGCAGCGCGAAATCTTTTTGATCGTCGCCCTCGGCCTTGATCGGAGGCAATCGCTTGAGCAGGTTCTCGGCGGCTTCGCCTGAAAGCGGCTCGGCGGCCGGCCTGGCGATCTGCGGTTTTGTTTGTCGTTGTGGTTCGTCCCGGTCTTCGCTCAAACGGAAGATCAGGCCGGTATTATCACGGGAATCACTGACCATGAGACGTCTCCTCTGCCCGCTTACGTCGGATTCGATTACAAAAGGCAAAAGTATAAACGCCAGATATAGCAGAATGGTCAAGCGCGGCGGGGAATTTTTGAAGCGAGCAATAGTCGTTTTCATTGGCCAAGATTCCTTTCCTCAGCAAACCATTAAATCAGTCCAAACACCGTCGGGCCAAACACCGTGGGGGAGATGGCCGAGATCATTTATTGTGGCATCAGCGCCACTCGCGGCGCCGATTGCCGGAAGAACGCGCCGGCGCGGGGCCTCTTGCGAAAAAATCGGGGAAGCTCGCGGTCATGACGCCAGACATTAAACTTTTGTTCCATTTGTCGCCTGCTATGGATATGATTGCGCGTATGAGTATACCGAAGGCTGCGATACTTGTGATCGGTGATGAAATTCTGAGCGGCAAGACCGAGGACCAGAACGCCCGGCTGCTGATCGGCGAGTTGCGCGAACTCGGGGTCGCGCTGCGCCGGATCGTGACCGTCCCCGACGACGTGGAAGAGGTCGCGGCGTTCGTGCGCGAGTTGTCGTCGCGCTTCGATCACGTCTTCACCTCCGGAGGCGTCGGGCCCACGCACGACGACGTGACGCTCGCCGGAGTCGCGCGCGCCTTCGACATTCCGATCGTCCGCCATCCGAATCTGGAAGCCAGATTGAAAACTTATTTCGGCGACGGCGCCGATGAATCGCGGATGCGGATGGCAGACGTGCCCGAAGGCGCCGAATTACTGGAATCTGAAGAGATGCGCTGGCCCCTGCTCAAGGTCAGAAACGTCTTCATCTTGCCGGGAGTGCCCGAACTCTTCCGCAAAAAATTCATGGCGATCCGCGAACGATTCCGCGTCGCGCCTTTTTTCGCGCGGGCGTTTTACACGCTCCAGGAAGAATTCGACATCGCCGGAGAACTGCGCGCCGTGGCCGACGCCCATCCGCAGGTCGCCATCGGCTCCTACCCGAGCTACTCTTTGCCAGATTACCGCGTCAAAGTCACGCTCGAATCTAAGGATGACGCCGAACTCGAATCGGCGGCCAAAGACCTGATCGCGATCCTGGATCAGGAAAAGTTCGTGCGAAGCGAGTGAAAGAGAGCGAATCAACCACGGGGGAACACGGGGGGCACGGGGGCTTGTCTTTATAACCTTTCCCCGTGTCCCCCGTGTCCCCCGTGGTTGGCTTTAGCTCTTCCGCTTCATTCTTTCGACGTATTCATCGGCCTTCCGCCGATGTTCTTCCGACGCCAACCTTCCGATGATTGCGCCTTTCATACGCTCGAAGGCCGAAGCGGTGTCCAGGTCGAGCAGTTCATGGCACAGCCGCTTGCTTTCGAAAAGCGCCTGGCGCGGCCTCGACGCCAGCTTCCCGGCCAGTTTCAAAGCCTCGTCGAGCAATTCGTCCGCCGGATAGATATGATTAACCAGCCCGATTCGATAAGCTTCATCGGCGCTGATCGCGTCGCCGGTCATGGCCATTTCTTTGGCGCGGCCGAATCCGATGATCTTGTAGAGCGGATAAGCGATCTGAGTCAGGCCCAACAGGATTTCGGTTTGGGCGAAGGCCGCGGCGGGCGCGCCGAGTCGCAGGTCGCACATCGCCGCGAGGTCGAAGCCGCCGGCGACCGCCGGGCCGTTTATCGCGGCGATCACCGGTTGCGGCAGCGCGTAGATTCTCCGGAAGAGCGCAAACGCCGATTCCACATAAGCGATCCTACCCGCCGTTTCCAGGCCCAGCAGGTGGTTCAAATCCAATCCGGCGCAGAATGTCGTCCCTGCGCCGGTGACGACCACGACGTTCAGAGATTGGTCGTCCGCCGCGTCGTCGAGCGCGTTCGACAAGTGGTCGATTAAATCCGGGTGAAGCGAGTTGCGCTTTTCCGCTCGATCGAGCGTAAGTAATAAGGTAGTGGAGCGCCGTTCGATTATGAGCATGATTTTTTGAAACTGATTCAATAGGACTTATAGGACTTATAGGTCCTATAAGTCCTATCATGTTACAATCCGAAACTTAATCTGTCAGGCTAGATTTACTAGATTTATATGATTCAGACTGTTCGAGGCACAAGAGATATTTTACCCGTGGACATGCCGCTTTGGCGGCGTGTCGAGGACGTGGCGCGCGAGGCTTTCCGCCGGTATGGCTACAGCGAACTCCGCACGCCGATTTTCGAGAAGACCGAACTGTTCGCGCGCGGCGTCGGCGAAGCTACAGACATCGTTCACAAGGAGATGTACACCTTCGTCGACCGCGCCCGCGCCGACAGTGAGGGCGAATCGCTGACGCTGCGGCCCGAAAACACCGCGCCGGTGGTGCGCGCTTACATTCAGCACAAAATCTTCGCCGACAAATCGCCGGGCGAATTGACCAAGCTCTATTACTCCGGCCCGATGTTCCGCCGCGAGCGCCCGCAGGCGGGCCGCTACCGCCAGTTCTATCAGATCGGCGCCGAAGTCATGGGGTCGAGCGACGACCCGGCGATCGAGGCCGAAGTAATCGAAATGCTCGACTGGTTTTTGAAGGAGCTGAAGATCACCAACACTACACTGCTGATCAATTCGGTCGGCGATCCGGCGAGCCGCGCGGCCTATCTGGAGAAGCTGCGCGAGGCGATCAGGCCGAAGCTGGACAAGCTCTGCGCCGATTGTCATCACAGGTACGAGGCGAACGCGCTGCGCGTCTTCGATTGCAAGGTCGAAAGCTGCCAGCCGGTGATCGAGACGCTGCCCACGATCACCGACTCGCTCGACGAAGCCTCGCGTGAACATTTCGAGAAGTTCAAGGCGCATCTCGATGCGCGCGGCATCGCCTACACGGTCAACCCGCGAATGGTGCGCGGGCTGGATTATTACACCCGCACGGCGTTCGAGATCGTCGGCAATGACAAGCTCGGAGCTCAGAACACGCTGATCGGGGGCGGCCGCTACGACGGCTTGAGCGAAACGCTCGGCGGGCCGCCGGTCAAGGGCTTCGGCTTCGCGTTCGGTCTGGATCGGATGGTGATGTCTTTGCCCGACGACGAGGTGGAAAGATTGCGCGCGGCCGATTCGCCCGATCTTTTCATCGTCTTTCTGGGCGACGCGGCGCGCGACCGCGCATTCAAAGTCGCCCGCGAACTGCGCGAAGCCGGAATAGCCGTGATCATGGAATTTGAGGACCGCAAGATGAAGAAGGCGATGGCTGCGGCTGACAAATCGCGCGCCCGCTACGCGCTGATCATCGGCGAAGACGAAGTGGCCAGCGGCAAATATGGTTTGAAGAACCTGGCGGCTGGCGAACAGCAATCGCTCGCGCTCGACGAAATCATCTCGAAAATAGCCACAGAGCCACAGAGCCACGGAGACCGGGGGACGGAGAGATAGAGGGACAGAGCGACAAAGCGATGATTAGATTTAAGCTTCCTGTCTCTCAATCTCTCAATCTCAATCTCAATCTCAATCTCTCTATCTCTCTATGTCCGTGTCTCTGTGGTTGATTAAATAGGAAAGAAGTAATGCTCGATCATTTAGGACAGTCGAAACGCACTCACTCCTGCGGCGAGTTGCGCCGCGAACACGTTGGTCAAACGGTCACGCTGATGGGCTGGGTCAACAGTTATCGCGACCACGGCTCGCTGCTCTTCATTCACCTGCGCGACCGCGACGGCATCGCGCAGATCGTCTTCCGCGAAGAGATTGACGCTCGGTTGCTAGAGCGCGCCCGGCAGGCTCGCTCCGAGTATGTGTTGGCCGTCACCGGCGAGCTCGTCCTGCGCACCGAGGAGAACTACAACCCGAATATGGCGACGGGCGAGGTCGAAGTGCTCGCCTCGGAGTTGAAGATTCTCAACGACTCGCAGACCCCTCCGTTCGAGATAGACAACTGCAAGGCGGCTGAAGACCTGCGGCTGAAGTACCGCTACCTCGATCTGCGCCGTCCCGAGATGCAGCGCAACTTCAAACTGAGGCACGAGTTGACGCTGGCCGCGCGTCGAGCGCTCGACGCGCAGGGTTTCTACGAGATCGAGACGCCGATCCTGACGAAATCGACGCCCGAAGGCGCGCGCGATTACCTGGTGCCTTCGCGGACATTCCCGGGTAAGTTCTTTGCGCTGCCGCAATCGCCGCAGTTGTTCAAACAACTGTTGATGATTTCGGGTTACGACCGCTACTTCCAGATCGCGCGCTGCTTCCGCGACGAGGACCTTCGAGCCGACCGACAGCCTGAGTTCACGCAAATAGACATCGAGATGAGCTTCGTCCAGCCGGACGACGTGTTCGCCGCAATCGAACCGCTGATCGTCGAGCTTTTCAAATCCGCCGGCGTTGAGCCGCCCGCGACGCCTTTCCCTCGAATGCCTTACGTCGAGGCGATGAACCGCTTCGGCTCGGACAAGCCCGACCTGCGCTTTGGCCTGGAGTTCGTTGACCTGAGCGCGCAGTTCGAGGGCGGCGCGTTCGCGGTCTTCGCCGACGCCGTCAAGAAAGGCGGCGCGGTCAAAGGCGTCGCCGTCCCCGTCGCGGCCAATTGGTCGCGCAAACAGTTCGACGATATCGTCGAGCACGCAAAGAAACACGGCGCCGGCGGACTGGCTTACATTCAGGTCCTGGAAGGAGAGAGCAAATCCGCCTTGACGAAATCGCTCGGCGCCGAAGGCGTCAACGCCGTGATCGCCGCCGCGGGGGCGAAAGCGGGCGACGCGATCCTGATGATCGGCGGCAAGTGGGATGTGGCGTGCAACGCGCTCGGCCAGGTGAGGCTGGAAGTGGCCCGCCGCGAGAAATTGATCAAAGAGGCCGAAAACCGCCTGCTCTGGGTCGTCGACTTCCCGATGTTCGAGTACCACGAGGACGACAAACGATGGTACGCGATGCATCACCCGTTCACCTCGCCCGTTGAGGAAGACCTGGACAAGCTCGAAAGCGATCCGGGTTCGGTGCGAGCCAAAGCCTACGACCTGGTCTTCAACGGGAATGAACTGGGCGGCGGCTCGATCCGAATCCACCGCTCGGACGTGCAATCGAAGGTCTTTAAGGCGCTGGGGATGAGCGAAGAAGAGGCGCGCGAGAAATTCGGCTTCTTCCTGGACGCGCTCAGTTACGGCACGCCTCCGCACGGCGGAATCGCGATCGGCCTCGACCGGACCGCGATGCTCTTCGCGAAGGCTAAATCTCTGCGCGACGTGATCGCGTTCCCGAAGGTGGCGAGCGGGTCCGATTTGATGACCGACTCCCCGAGCGCCGTGGCGCCGGCGCAGTTGGCGGAGTTGAAGATCAAGTCGCTGGCCTAGCGCTGGGCGCCAGAAATGTGTTGATAGCTGAGCTAACGGAACGGTCAGTAAATCACGAAATGGACGAAGAGATCCATTTCGTGATTTACTGACCGTTCCGTACTACCAGTCGAAGATCGGTCAGCCTGACTCTCTACCACTTCAGAACGATCCCGGCCCCCACATAGAGGTTGTGTTGCCTGTCATTCAAAAACGGCGTGCTGAAGCTCGGAGTCCCGGTCATAAAATCTCTCACCTCGCCGCGAACCGCGAGCGGGCCGAGCACGTTCAAATCGACTCCGCCGCCGAAATTGAACACAAAGCTGGTGTTCGTGCGATCCCCAGTGACTGGGGTGCCGTTGATGTTCGTATCGCTCAGTGAGAATCGGCCCAGGCCGACGCCGCTAACAATGTAGGGCGAAAAACCGCCGCGGGGAAATACCTTCAGTTTCAATCCGGGCGTAAAAATCAACGTGGAGTAGGTTCGCGGCAACAAGAAGTTGTCCGATTTGACGCCAGTTCGAGGCGCGACGATAACCGGAATCTCAAAATGCAGCGACATGACCTCGCCATTGATTATCCTGTTCGCATAGTTGATTTGATAAGTCGCCGCTCCGCTGAATGCCGCGTCCGCCGTTTGGACAGGGTTCAATGACAGTGAGCGGTCGCTGGGTTTTAAACGCCCGACCACCAGAGCCAGTTCGTGCTCTTGCGCAAAGACAGCAGGCGCAAAGGCGAAAATCAGCAGCAGCAACGCCGGGAAACAAAATTTCTTACTGCTTTTCATCGTGACTATACTCCTTACTTGGTGGGGGGAGTTAAATTAGGAGGCCTGTAAATTATGCACATTTCAGTTAAACTTACGAGGTCATTTTTTGCGGTAGCCCGATTGTGAGTGAAGGCGCGGTTTCGATACCCACGCCCGCACTTACGTTCGGGCTAATGCGCTGAAATCACTCAGGATCGGCTTCTAATAATGTCGAAAATCCAGGTTCTTCCAGACAGCCTTGCGAACAAGATCGCCGCCGGAGAGGTGGTCGAGCGGCCCGCGTCCATCGTCAAAGAGTTGATCGAGAATTCGATTGACGCCGGGGCGCGACGGATAGAGGTCACAGTCGAATCAGGCGGCCGGCGATTGATCCGAGTCAGCGACGACGGCGAGGGCATGGCGCGCGACGACGCCATATTGGCCTTCGAACGCCATGCGACAAGCAAGATCAAAACCGCCGAAGACCTCGGGGCGATTATGACACTCGGTTTTCGAGGCGAGGCGTTGTCTTCGATCGCCTCGGTCGCGAAGGTTCGTTTGCGCACGCAGAGGGAAGGCGACCTGTCCGGAACTGAGGTCGAGATCAGCGCCGGACGACTGCTCAACGTGCGCGACATAGCCTTTTCGCGGGGCGCCGAGTTCGAAATCCGCGACCTCTTCTTCAATGTCCCGGCGCGCCAAAAATTCCTGAAAACCGAAGCCACCGAAAGTTATCACATCGCAAATCTGATAACGCATTACGCGCTGGCCAATCCGCAGTTGTCTTTCACGCTGATGAACAACAACCGCGAGAGCCTGCGCGTGACCCCCGCCGCCGATTTGCGCGAACGCGCTTATCAGATCTTCGGAGGCGAATTCATCGGCGACTTGATCGAAGTTCTGGCCGAATCGGGCGGGATGCGGGCGCGCGGTTTCGTCTCGTCGCCGTCGGTCACGCGAACGAACAGAGACAGCCAGTACTTCTTTATTAACGGCCGCTACGTGCGCGACAAGATCATCGGCAAAGCTTTGTCCGATGCCTATCGAGCGATGATCCCGTCGGGCGTATACCCTTCGGCGATGTTGTTCGTCGAATTGCCGCCGCACGAAGTCGACGTCAACGTGCACCCGGCAAAGACCGAAGTGCGATTCGTGCGCGGAACCATCGTTCACGATCTAATCCGCGACGCCGTGCGCGCCGCGATCGGCTCGGCCAAGGCGGGGGCGACCCCGTTCGTCGAGAAAAAAATCGAGCAGGTCGCTCCGGAGCCTGCCGAGAGTCCGCAGGCTGACGATCTCTTTCGAGAGGGACAACCGTCGCTTTCGCGCGAAGAGTTGCGCTCGGCTTTCAGATTTCAGGCTCCGCCGGTCAGACAACCGCAACAACAAAAGATTGACCTCGGCTTCAACGCGCAACCTGAGCCGGAGCGCTTCAGCGCTGCGAGCGGCTCGTCCCCGGCGCCCGGTATCCCGGCGGCGCCGATAGAGGAGACAGAACCTGGCGCTTCAGCCGGCGCCGAGCCAGCGCAGTACGGTAATCGCATCGGCTGCCTGGGCGCTCGGGGCGTCGACTCGACAAGCTCGCAGCTCAAACCCGCGCAGAACCTGACGCTCGTCGCCGATGAGATCAATCCGATCAGCCAATTGCACAACAGCTTTATCATCGCGGCGGACCGCGCGGGACTGCTCTTGATCGACCAGCACGTCGCGCACGAGCGCATTCTGTTTGAACAGCACTGGCGCGCGCTCCGCGGCAAACGTGTCGAGGTTCAGCGAATGTTGATCCCCGAAACGATTGATCTGACGCCGGCGCAGGCTTCGGCCTTCGATCAAATGCTGCCGGAGTTGGAAGAGAACGGCTTCGAGCTTGGGCGATTATCGGGCCGCACGGTTACGATCAAAGCGGTTCCGGCGATGCTCGCGCCGAGCGTGGCCCAATCGCTGCTCGTCGAATTGCTCGACGCGATTGAAGAGGATCGAAAGGGATTGTCGCTCGACGAGTTGAGAGCCGAGGTCGCCGCCGGGTTAGCCTGCCGCGCGGCGATCAAGATCAACATGGAGTTAGCGCGTGAAAAAATGCGCTGGCTGATCGACGAATTACTGAAGATGGAAAACCCAGCTACCTGCCCGCACGGTCGCCCGATCATCTTGCGGATCACCTCGAGAGAAATCGAGAAGGGGTTTCAGCGAGCCTGAAAGATGGTGTAAACTCTTTGTTTCGTCATTTCGTTATGAATTGGACTTATAGGACCTAGAGGACCTATAAGTCCCATAGGTCGCAGGAAGGAAGGTAATGAGCAGTCAGGTCCGCGTCATTAAGGTGAAGAGCAGGCCCGTCCGCGCCATTGTCGCGGGCGCCACAGGGTATTCGGGGCGAGACCTGATCAGATTGCTGCTCGACCATCCGCGGATCAATCTCGTCGGCGCGTTCGCGTCACGTTCCGCCGAGGCGACTCCGCTCGCCGCGATTCATCCGCAGTTGACGGGATTGACCAAACTCGATTGTCAGCCCTTCGATGAGGAGGCGATCGCGAAGCTCAAACCCGACCTGGTCTTTCTCGCGACGCCGAATGAGTTCTCGCATGAAGTCGCGCCGGCGTCGCTCGATGCGGGCGCGACGGTTGTAGACCTGAGCGGCGCGTTCAGGTTGCGCGACGCGGCGCTCTACCCGAAGTTTTATGGCTTCGAGCACACGCGCCCCGACCTGCTGCAACAGGCCGTTTACGGTCTGACCGAATTCGCTCACGAACGTTTGCGCGGGGCGAAGCTAGTCTCTAACCCCGGCTGCTATCCGACATCAATACTCACTCCGATGATCCCGCTGCTTCGCGCCGGTCTGGTCGCCGTCCAAAATGGTTCTGAAGGGCAACCGATCATCTGCGATTCGAAATCCGGCGTGACTGGGGCGGGGAAGTCGCTGACCGCCGACACTCATTTCGTCGAAGTCAGCGAGAGCTTCAAAACCTACAACATCTTTAAACATCGCCACGCGCCCGAAATCGCGCAGGGATTGGGTGTGGCGAGCGAATCGCGCGCGGTGATCTTCACCCCGCATCTACTGCCGATCAATCGCGGCATCCTATCGACCATCTATGTGAAGCTGAAAAAGGGAGTCGCGCGACACGACATTTTGGGCGCGTGGCGGAGCGCCTTTGAAGACGCCCCGTTCGTGCGCGTTTTCGCCGACGCTCAAATGCCGGAGATCAAATTCGCCGCCAACACGCCGTTCTGCGACATCGGCTGCGCGGTCGATGAATCGACCGGCCAGGCGATCATCGTCTCGGCCCTCGACAACCTGCTCAAGGGCGCCGCGAGCCAGGCGCTGCAGAACGCCAACGTCGCGCTCGGATTCGATGAACGCGATGGCCTCGTTTAAAAGGATTGTGATCATGATGGCGACTAGTAAAGCGTTTTCGTTTCTATTTTTGCAGCGCTCTTGATATGAGTGTTCAGGATTGCGATATAACTGATAACTGGCGACTGGGGACTGACCACTGGGTACAAATAAACAACAAGCGTTCATTTTCGAGCGCTGGTGTATTCGTTTTCAGTCGTCAGTTGTCAGTAATCAGTCGTCAGTGGCGTGGCAATCTCTTGCGTCTCTGCTTTTTCCGAACACGCAAGCGAAAAACGTTATAGGTAGCTGATGAGAACTGTAATTAAACTCGGCGGCAGCGTCCTTCTTGACGCCGCGCTTCGCCGGGCGCTGATCACCCAGATCGCAGAGCTTAAAAGCGCGGGATTCGAATTGATCCTGGTTCACGGCGGCGGCAAACAGATCGCGGCTTTGCTCAACAGGCTGGCCATCGAATCGCGGTTCCACGACGGATTGCGCGTCACCGACAAGGCAGCGCGCGATGTCGCGCAGATGGTCCTCGCGGGACAGGTCGGGAAAGATTTGGTGGCAGAGCTTGCGAAAATCGGAGTCGCTGCGGCCAGCGTCGCGGGCGGCGACGGATCGAGTTTCCTCGCAGAAAAGATGAACGCCGAAGACGGAACCGATCTCGGTTACGTCGGTCGAATCGTGAAGACGGACGACCGTCTGATGGCGGGGATCTTGAGCGCCGGCGTCACGCCGGTTGTGGCGTGTCTGGCGCTCGGCGTTTCCGATTTCGAATACTACAACGTCAACGGGGATCAGATGGCCGCGGCGGTCGCCGCCGGATGCAAGGCTGAAAACCTGGTCTTCGTCACTGACGTCGGCGCTGTGCGCGACGGGGATGGCAGGCGGATCGCCGAGCTTGACCGGGCGCGTATTGACGATCTGATGAGCTGCGGCGTGGCGACGGGGGGGATGCGTCCGAAGCTGCGCGCCTGCCTGGAAGCGCTCGAAGCTGGCGTTAGAAACATTGCCATCGTCGGCGCGGAACAGGAGAATTCACTGACGCGAGTTATGAAATCGGGCGAATCGCTCGGCACACGAATCTTTTGATTCCGCAACTTGCCAAAGTAGGCGACGCCCGGAAACAATGAAAATAGACAGGATTTACAGGATTGCTCAGGATTCAATTCAATGAGCAAAATCCTGAGCAATCCTGTAAATCCTGTCTATTTCTTGAGGAGGTAAGGTTATGGCTATTGATGAAGCGAAATTGAATCAGCTTATTCAAAAAGGTCTGGTCGACGCCGGGGCGACGCTGAGCGCCGCGTTGATCGTCGTCGGTGATAAGCTCGGGCTATACAAGGCGATGGCCGGGGCAGGGCCGATGTCTTCAGAAGAGCTGGCTGAACGCGCCGGGATCGCCGAACGTTACGCGCGAGAATGGCTGGCGGGGCAGGCCGCAGGCGGTTACGTCGATTACGATCCGCAGACTGGTCGCTACAACCTCTCGGAAGAGCAAGCGTTCCTGATGGCCGACGAGAACAGTCCGGCGTTTATGCCAGGTTGTTTTGAAGCGGCCACCGCGGCGATCAAGGCGGAGCCGAAGATCACCGAAGCCTTCCGCACTGGCGCCGGCGTGGGCTGGCACGAGCACGACCCGGGTTTGTTCCATGGGACCGAGCGCTTCTTCCGCCCCGGCTACGCGGCCAATCTTGTCAACTCGTGGATTCCCGCGCTCGACGGCGTGGAGGAGAAGCTGAAACGCGGCGCGCGCGTGGCCGACGTCGGTTGCGGGCACGGCGTTTCGACCATCCTGATGGCGCAGTCCTATCCGAACTCAACTTTCAGCGGCTTCGATTATCACGAGCCCTCGATCCATACGGCCCGCGAGAAGGCCGCCGCCGCAGGCGTTGCGGACCGCGTGAGTTTTGAAGTGGCGAGGGCGAAGGATTATCCGGGGAAAGGGTACGACTTCGTGGCCTTCTTCGATTGCCTGCATGACATGGGCGATCCGGTCGGCGCTGCGGCGCATGTTCTGGAGACGCTCGACGCTGACGGAACCTGGATGATCGTCGAGCCGATGGCGGGCGACCGAGTCGAGCAGAACCTGAACCCTATCGGGCGGATCTATTATTGCGCTTCGACGTTCATCTGCACGCCGGCCTCGCTGGCGCAGGAGGTCGGGCTGGCGCTCGGCGCTCAGGCCGGCGAGGCGCGGTTGCGCGATGTGGTGATGAAAGGCGGCTTCACGCGGTTCCGCCGCGCGACCGAAACGCCTTTCAATATGATTCTCGAAGCTCGCCCCTGAACAGTTTTTCAAAAGTGTGTGGGTCAGCTTCCCCGCGCGCGTAATCACAAGGATATGTCTGAGTATTTATTCGTCTACGGCACGTTGCGACCGAGGATGGCCCCTCCGAGATTGGCGCATCTTATGAAAAAGATGCGTTATATGGGGAGGGGCTCCACGCCAGGACGGCTTTATGATCTGGATGCCTATCCGGGCGCCGTCCTCGATTTGGATTGCGATACAGAAATCAAGGGCGAAGTATTTCAACTGCCCGATGACGACCTGACGCTCGCGGCGATGGACGCCTATGAAGGCTTCGATGCGCGATACCCCGAATCGAGCCTCTTTGTGCGCCGCAAGTGCAAGGTCACGCTTAAAGACGATTCAAAACTCGTGTGTTGGATTTACGTTTATAATTGGCACGTTTCATCGGATGAACTGATCAGAAGCGGAGATTATTTATGGCATCGAAAGCTAAAAAGTCTAAGAAGGAGTCCTAAAAAAGATGTACGCGGAAGCGGAAGCGAAAATTGATGAGGTCAGGACGGAATCGCCTGCTCTCGAACAGGTCCAACAACTCGAAGCGCAGTACTTGATGCAGACTTACGCTCGCGGTCCAGTCATGTTAGCGCGCGGGAAAGGTTCGACGCTCTACGACGACAAGGGCAAGAGTTATCTCGATTTCATCGCGGGCATCGGCGTCAATGTTCTGGGATACGATCACCCGCGAGTGCGAAGAACGTTGCGCGATCAGGCGAACCTGCTGCACACATCGAACCTTTATTATCATCCGTATCAAGGGCAGCTCGCAGAGCGCCTCGTGAGGGCATCGGGGCTGTCGCGCGTCTTCTTCTGCAACACCGGCGCGGAGGCGAACGAGGGCGCGTTGAAGCTGGCGCGAGCGTGGCAGCGCCGGCAGGGGCGCGAAGGCAAGACCGAATTCGTCGCGCTCGTCAATTCGTTTCATGGCCGGACCATGGGCGCGCTCTCGATCACCGAGCAAGAGAAGTACCGCAAGCCGTTCGAACCGCTGATCCCGGGCGTCAGCTTCATCGATCCGAACAACAGCGCGAACGATTTCGGGCGCGAGGCGATCAACGAGAAGACCGCCGCCGTCATTATCGAGACGATCCAGGGCGAATCGGGCGTCCGTCCGATCGACGACGATTTTCTGAAGGGCGTGCGCGAGGCTTGCGACCGCGTCGACGCGCTGCTGATACTCGACGAAGTGCAATGCGGTCTGGGGCGCACCGGCAAGATCTTCGCCTTCGAAAACACTTCGATCAAACCCGACGTTCTTTGCGTGGCGAAGCCGCTTGGATTGGGCGTTCCGCTTGGCGCCTTCATCGTCGCCGAGAAAGCCGTCGACGGGCTGAAGGCCGGAGACCACGGGACGACTTTCGGCGGCGGACCGCTCGCCTGCCGGCTGAGCCTCGAATTTATGCGGATGCTTGAAGAAGAGAATCTGCTCCAGCGCGTGACGGAGGTCGGCAATTACTTCAGAAAACAACTTCGCCGGTTGCAGCGCCGCCAGCCCGGTTTGATCAAAGAGACGCGCGGGCTCGGATTGATGGTCGCCGCCGAACTGACGTTCAACGGCAAAGGCGTTGTGGCGAAAATGATGGAGCGCGGCTTCTTGATGAACTGCACGCACGACACCGTGCTGCGCTTCCTGCCGCCTTACATCATCCGCAAACCGGAGATCAAAGAGATGCTGGCCAACCTGGAAGAAGTTATTGTCGAAGAATCAAACCGGCAGCGACAGGATTGACAGGATTTTTCAGGATAGGGTTCTTATGACAATCCTGTGATAATCCTGTAAATCCCGTCTGTTTTCTTTTGAATAAGATGGAGATACGCAAAGCCAGAACGAAAGACGCGATTCAGATTCACGCGCTCATCAACAAATACGCTAAAGAGGAGCAGATGCTGCCGCGCACCTTGCTCAGCATCTACGAGAACATCCGGGATTTTTACGTGGCGGCGGAAGGCGATCATGTGCTCGGCTGTTCCGCGCTGCATTTCACCTGGGGGGATATGGCCGAAGTGCGTTCGCTCGCTGTTGACGAGAACGCTGGACGCCGTGGGCTAGGGCGCGCGCTGGTCGAGGCCAACATCGACGAGGCGCGACAGCACGGGCTGGTGCAAGTATACGCGTTTACTTACGTCGTCGATTTCTTCGCCAAACTCGGATTCCGCGTGGTTCCTCACGAATCGATGCCGCGCAAGACCTGGATGGATTGCATCAATTGCCACAAATTTAATTGCTGCGATGAGGTGGCGATGGTTTACGATCTGGTCGAAGGCGCGCAACCGGAACCTTTCGATGTCAGTCAAGTAAACATCCCGATCGTTAAACTTGATGCCTCGAACAGGTGAGTCAGTACCGCGAGCGGTAGCGACTTTGCGCTTGATTCCCGATTCTGGACACTCAATTTCCAAAATCGAACAATCGAGGATCGATCTGTGGGCCTGTGGCGTATAGGCGCCGGAGCTAAGTCGAATTATTCGATCAATTGAAGCGCCGCGACCGAATGGCACGCGATTTGGAAAGAAAACAATGAAGATCTCATCCACAAAGCTACACGAAGAGACACCAGGGGTTGATTTGATCTTCGTGATTCTTTGTGTGGCTTTGTGGATGATCTTCTAAGGAGAAGGGAAAACGAGGCCGGCGGTTAATCAATGACTGTAAGCTTCGTTTCAGGTAAAGATGGGTGAGAGGAAAACTTCGGAGCGGCTTTCGGTCACGGCGCCGAAAGGCTTTCTGGCGGGCACGGCCCGATGTGGTTTGAAAAAGGCCGGAGACGATCTGGCGATAATTTTCTCGGTGCGCCCGGCGGTCGCCGCCGCCGTCTTCACGCAAAACCTCGTACAGGCTGCGCCCGTGCTGGTTTCCCGAGAGCATCTGCGGTTCAAGACCCATCACGCGATCGTCGTCAATTCTGGCGGGGCGAACGCCTGCACTGGCGATCCGGGATTGAATGACGCTCGCGCGACCGCCCGAATGGTCGCGGAATATTTCAACTGCGACGATCGCGAAGTGTTGGTCGCCTCGACGGGCGTGATCGGCGTTAAGTTGGACATGGACAAGATCGCGAGCGGCGTGCGTGAAGCCACCGGGCGGCTCTCGCGCGAGTCCGGTTTTCAAGTCGCCGAAGCGATGATGACCACCGACACGAAGCCGAAGCGCTCTGTCAGAAGCGTCAAACTCGGCGACAGGGTAGTGAAGATCGCCGGCGTCGCCAAAGGTTCGGGGATGATTAATCCGAATATGGCCACGCTGCTCTCCTTCGTCACGACGGACGCGGCGATCGGCAAAGCGGCGCTGAACACTGCTTTGAAGCGCGCGGTCGATCGGAGTTTCAACCGCGTCTCTGTGGACGGCGACACTTCGACCAATGATATGTTGGCCGTGTTGGCCAACGGCGCGGCCGAGAACGAGTCGATCGCAAAACCTGAAGGCGCGGATTTCGAGCTGTTCGCAGAGACTCTGACCGAAGTTTGCCGCGACCTCGCGATTCAGGTGGCGCGCGACGGTGAAGGCGCCCGCAAGCTGATCACGATTCGCGTCCGTCGCGCCCCCAACGAGCGCGACGCCGCAATAATCGCCGCGACCATCGGCGCCAGCTTGCTGGTCAAGACCGCCATCGCCGGCGCCGACGCGAATTGGGGGCGGATTCTGGCCGCGGCCGGGCGCAGCGGCGTGAAGTTCGATCCTTCAAAAATCGAGATTAAACTTGGCGACCTTGCCGTTGCGCGACGCGGGATGGGATTGCCGTTCAGCGAAGCGCGCGCTCTCGAAATCCTGAAACGTGACGAAGTGACCATCACCTTCGACATGCGTCAGGGTGAAGCCGAAATCACCGAATGGACGTGCGATTTGACCGAAAATTACGTTCATATTAACGCGGATTATCGGTCGTGAATTAGTGATTAGTGGTTGGTGGCTAGTGGCTGGTAATTAATGAACCAGCCACTAACCACTAACCACCGCTTCCAAGTTTCTTGCAACTCTTACTGTCTTGGCCGCGTAAAGGCTGACGTAAGTCAACTTAACCCGAATCAGTTTTCTGTAAGCGGTTTTAACATGGAGAAGAGAGATGATTATTAATCGGCTGCGGGCCGTCGCCCGCGAATTTATTAGCCTGCCCCCTTGTTTAACCGTGTTCTGCGCTGTCTTTTTCGCATCTTTAATCTCGATGCCCGCCGCAGCGCAAGATACACAGGCGACGCCGACCTCTACGATACAAACTCAAGACATCGTCTCGCGCCCGATCCCGGAACGCACTTCCGGTCTGGCGCCGGGCAAGATTGTGAGATGGACGCGGAAAGACGCCATCCTGGCCGCGCTCGAAAAGAACGTTGATATCGAGCTCGAGAGGGAGAGGGTGCGTATGACGCAATACGGCCTGATCGCGACGCAGGGGTTCTACGACCCAATGACTACCTCGACCATCCTCTACAACAGGGCCTCCAGTCCGAACGCGCAACGCTTTTCAGGCACCGACGCTAACGCCATCAGCAACCAATCGCTCACATACAATTTCGGCATGTCTAAGAATTTCGAGCGCTGGGGCAGCATTGTTAGCGCCAATTTCAACAATAACCGTTCGGTTTCGAACACGAGTAACCTGAGCACGCTATACTCGCCGTCGCTGACATTCCGGCTTACCCAGCCGATGTTCAAGGGCTTCGGGATTGACGAGACGCGCTATCAGATCAAAGTCGCCAAGAAGACCCTGGACCTGAACGACGCCCAGTTCCGACAGATGGTGATCCAGATCATCTCTCAGGTGGAGCAGGCTTACTGGACCCTGTCGCTGGCGATCAGGAACGAGAAAGTTCAACGGGAGTCGGTCGGGGTGGCCGAGACTCTCCTCAATAACACCAAGCGCCAGGTCGAAGTCGGCACGCTCGCGCCGATTGAAGTCGTCTCCGCCGCGACCTCGCTCGAATCGCGCCGAGTATCGGTCTTTCAGGCGATAAATTCTGTGGGACAGGCGGAGAATGCGCTCAAGAATCTGACCGCCGGCGGCCAGACCGATGAGCTATGGTCATCGGTCATTGAGCCGGTTGACCCGTTCGAAATCAAAGCAACCTCGATTCCGGTCGATGACGCCATCAAGCTCGCGCAAGAGAATCGCCCTGAGATCAGGCAACAGAATCTGAACAAAGAGATCAATAAGATCGGCATTGATTTCTTCCGCAATCAAGCAAAGCCACAGATTGACCTTATTGCCAATTACTCCACTAATGGATTAGGTGGGACGCCTGCTGTTACCACCGGTACGGCGCCCAACTGCTCGACCACCCCAGTATTGAGAGTCGCTGGTGACCCAAACAGCGGCCTTGTATGCAACGAACTCATGGTGGGAAGGGATGCGGCAGGCAATTTCATTCCGACGGTTAACACGTTCCCCTTCGACCCGGCCGTGCCTTTCACTCAGACGTCGCAAATAACCAACCAATTTATCGGTGGCTATGGCACGGCGCTCAGCAACCTTTTCAGGAACGAATTCCGCACCTGGAGCGTCGGAGTTGCGTTCAGCCTGCCGCTTCGCAATCGAACCGCGAAGGCCAACCTGGGCAAGGCGCTCGAGACGGAACGACAGCTAGACCTGCAGATGCGCCAGACGATGCAGAATATCGAGGTCGATGTCCGAAACGCCGTGCAGGCGGTCGAGACGGCGAAGATGCGCATTGACGCGGCGCAGGCGGCGGAGCGGTACGCCCGGCTGCAGCTCGAAGGCGAGGAGAAGAAGTTCCAGGCGGGTCTACAGAGCACCTTCTTCGTCCTGGACCGCCAGAACCAGCTCTCGGTGGCTCAGCTCAGCACTCTGCAGGCGCAGGCCGATTACAACATCGCCATCTCCAATCTGCAGCGCGTCATAGCGACGACGCTCTCTAGCAACAGCATCGAGCTGAAACAGGATACGCCCGTGACGATCAAATAGCGCGGAGGATCGAAGATCGAGGATAGAGGATCGAAGATCGTCGTTTCGGCTACCGAAAGCCGCCGATAGAAAAAATGGGGGACGGAAAAATAGATGTTATTTTTCCGTCCCCCATTTTTCTGTCCGATGGCCGAAATGACGACCAACGCCGGGATTGGAGATCAAGGATAGAATGGATGACGCGATCTTCGATCCTCTACTTTCGATCCTCGATCTTCTAACTTCAAGTTTCGATCACTGCTTAGCGGCGGAGGGCGTTGACGAGCCTTGACTCATGCCGCGATTGAGTAGCACCTTAACTTCCACTCGACGATTTTGCGCGCGTCCCGTTGAGGTCTTGTTATCCGCCACCGCCGCCGTCTCGCCATAACCCATCGGCGTGACGAAGCGGCGTACAGGAATTTTGTGAGTGACCGCCAGGTATTGAATCACTGCTTCGGCGCGCTGCCGGCTGAGCGCGAAGTTTCTGGCTTCGTTGCCGGTCGAGTCGGCATACCCGCCGACCTCGATCATATACCACTTGGCGCTGAGCGCTTTTTGCGCCAGGGTGTCGAGTTTTTGCCTGGCCTCGGGCGAGAGAACCGCGCTGTTCAATCTGAAGTTCACCGTGGCGGTTTCCTGCACGTCGTAATCGTCCAGAGATGAGATGCGTTCATTCGCCACGCGCACTTCGTTTCTGGCCTCGGCGGCGATGGTGGCCAACTCATCCATCTGTCCGGACAGGCGCTCCTGATTCTCCTCGACCGGATTGACGCGCGAGTCGGTCGTAATCGCGGCTCGCATGTCCGATTCATTGAACCTGACTTTGTCGGCTACGAGTTGGCCTTGCGAATTGCCGCGTCCCTCTACCTCCACGATCAGTCCTCGTATGAGGTCAGTGACGGGGTATTTCTTGCCGACGCCTAAGCGAAGTAGGCCCCCATAAGTCTTGACGCTCGTCTCGCCAGTCAAGAGGACCTGATAATCCGTACGATTCCGGTCGCGCAGCGTAAATGTATCGGCGTCGCGGGTAATGACGACGCCTTTAAACCTGACCTTCGCGCCGTTCGGAATGGATTGTATGTTTACGGTCGGTTTTACAGTGTTTTTGGCGGGTGGTGTCGATTGTTGTCCGAAAACTGTTGACGCCGCCAATAACAGCGCCAAACTGCAAACCACGGCAAATGGTCGCAGTCTCTTGATTTCATTAGCGTTCATATTTTTTTTGCCTCCTCCTTTGCAGCCAGGGGTGCAATGGATCATTACAGAAAGTCTATTCATGTCAAACAGTTTAGGCTGACTGGGGGAAGGGATCAAGATCGTAAACAAAACAGTTGCAGAAATCAACAAGCCAGTAGAGATGATGTCGCGTAAATTCAGAACGTCAACATCGAGGCCATCTGAATCCGTCGTAGCGCCCCGATGTCGGGTGTCCGCCCGAAAGTTCGGCGAGGTGTGGATAGTTCAGGCGCGTCGGCGACAACAACGGATATACTGGAGATTATGAGCGAACAAATAGCGCAGCGAATTATCAGAGACCTGGGAATGGCCGATTTGGTAGACCTCCTTTCTGAAAAACTGTCAGGGGCAGAGCTCCATTCCTTATTGCTGACTGTGTTAAAGAGGCGAGTCGGCAAGATTGAATCATCTCATCTGACTCATCCCAACGCAGTCACTCAAGCCTGTGAATTGGACGGGCGGCTATTGAACGAAGTGGAACGTGTTAGTTACAGCGCTGCGCCACAATTCGAAGCGGTGGAGTTGTCGCCTCTGGCGCCGCTGGGGGCGATTGCGGCGCTCACCGGGTTGGATCAAGGGAATGTCTTAAGCGCAATCAGGGCCTTTGAGTGCGCCTCTGATCCGACCATTGGATTGGCGCTTGAGTGCGCCCGCCGCCGCAAAGATTTCGCAGGCAGAAAAGAGACCATGCGACTATGCGCCAGCCAGCGTGTAGTCAGGTTTCCTGCGCCAAAGAAGGCGGGTTTTACGGCTCATTTCAAGTTGTTCAGTCTGGTGAGCGCGGCGCGCGACACCGGCTCTTTTTCATTCGAGACCGCCGCCCTACGAGAACATATCGGGTCTTATCTGTCGCTTTTAGCGAGACTGGCGGCAATGGACTTCGGGTTCGATGATGTTGAGGTCGAACTTTCCGATACGCGCGTTGTCGCGCATCTCTGCGCCGCGTTCAGAATTAGCAGGGATGAAATTAGAGCTTCCGTGCGCGCGCGCGACCCTGAAAGTTCGGAGCGATTGCTGGAAAAGCGCTCAGGCTCCTGGCCCGGGTCAGTCGCTGAACCTTTGCAGGATCTGGCGCAATTCGATTTACCGAAGCATCTGATATTACAACTGGATTTGCTCGATCGGCAGGTATGCGCCCCATTGCGCGAGGAGCGCAATGGGGTCCGTTTGAGTTTTAATCTACGTCGTCTGACCGGGCTCGGGTATTACGAAGGTCCATGTTTTCACATCAAAGCGAAGAACGATCGCGGCGAGGTGTTTGCTCTTGCTGACGGCGGTTTCGTCAACTGGACACAACGTTTACTCGGTGACAGCAAAGAACGCCTCATGACCAGCGCCATAGGCCCCGAGCTAATGTGCCGGATGTTCCGCCGTTCTCGACCGCGATCAGATGTGTGAGTGTCTACGTTTTTGCCTCGCCGATCGCCTGGGAAGATTTTTGTGGAAAGGCGCTCACTCCGAAGCGGACCAACTTACACATCGATTTTCCCTCAGGAAATAACCACGCCGTAACGAATTATGGTCTTTGAGAAATAAATGCGACAACTGCCTTCGTGATCGCCGCAGCGACCGCGTGAGCCTAGCCCGGCTTTTCAAAGCCGGGACAATCGGATACCAAACCTCAGTCGCGGCAGCGACGGTTGAGATTGCCGATCAGTTTCAACCGTCGCTGCCGCGACTGAAACGACTATCTAACCGGTCCCCCGGCTTTGAAAAGCCGGGCTAGGTTCAATCGCCGCTGCCGCGGCAGAAGAGGAGCGGAGTGTGGTTGCACTATTTTTTCAAAGACCATTATTCGGCGCCTACATGGCGCGTTTTCATCGTTTCAGCGCGCCGCAACGCGACGTGGAAGAAATGAGGTGTTACGCTTCCTTCGCCCCTTTCAATAATCCCGCCACATCTTTGATCCCGACACCCGGCCCGCTGGGAATAGACATCTTCCCGTCCTTCACCCTGATCGGCGAATCGAACCAGCTTCCGTATTTCTCGCTCCCCATCTTGTACTCCTGATAACGCCCGACATCCGGCGTGCACGAGGCGAAATGCAACATGTAGACGAACCCAAACCCACCCGAAATATGCACGGTCGTCGGCATCTTCGCGACCTGCGCCATCCGCGCCACGCGCACCGACCGGATCATCCCTCCGTAATAGTGCAGGTCTGGTTGCACAATATCTACGCCGCGGTTGGCGATCATCCACCGGAAGCGCCAGTCGCTGTATTCCTGCTCTCCGGCCGCCACAGGAATAGTCAAGGCGTCCGCCACCGCCTTGGTCTCCTCCAGATGATCGAACTGACATGGCTCCTCGAAGTAGACTGCCTTGACCTCTTCGAGCATGCGCCCCACTTTGATGGCATGCGCCGCGTCGTATGAGCTGTTGGAATCACCATGAATGTCAATGGCATCCCCAAACGTCTTCCGTACGAGCGGAATCAGCCTCTCCGTTCGCCCGGGCATCGCGTCCTCGTTTCGGCTCATCCGCCCACCCAAGCGGAATTTCACCGCTTTGGCGCCCGATTGTTCTACCAGTTTTTGCAGGTACTCTACCTCCTGCTCCGGCGTCGTGTCCCGCCTCCCACTGGCCACGTAGATGGCCACGTCCTGCCGCAGGATCTCTCCCAGCAAAGCCCCCATTGGCTGGCCCGCAATTCGCCCTAGCATGTCCAGGATCGCGAACTCCACCCAGGCTTGCGGGCTCCACAGGGCCAGACCATAGAGCTTGTAGTTGTCATTCCAGCGGTAAAGCTCCCAGAGCAGGTTTTCCAGATCGCGCGCGTCCTTACCTATAAAAAACGGGATCACCAGTTGTTTGAGAATCTTGTCCAGGTACTGCTCGCGCGGCGGGTTGGTCAGCGCGACGCCTTCCGCTCCGTCTTTAGACCGCACGTGGACGAAGTACTCCTCATTCATCTTTAGCAATTTGATTGACTCGATAATTACCGGCGCCTTCAGCTTATCCAGTTTCAATACCGGAGCCGCCGCTGCTTTATCCAACTCATCTAAGTCAGGGGCCATGGCGGACGCTTTCTCCGCATGACTCTTCCCGCACATACTTGCCAGCGAGGCCGTCGCCATCGCCCCAACGAACTTTCTTCGATTGAACATATCAAACCTCGCATTTCAGGTGATAAACACCAGTGCCCGGCTCGTACTCATCTTGTGAAATGACATAGTAGACCAACTCTGCTTCATACCAATGGCCTGTTTTCTCATACCTCATGCCGATTTTTTCCATCACTCGTCGAGAAGCCATGTTCTCTAGCATCGCTACCGCCACTATCCGATTCAATTTCAGCTCTTCAAACCCGAATCTTATGGTCGCCGCCGCCGCTTCCGTGGTAAATCCTTTGCCCCAATACTCCTTCGCAATCCCATAACCGATCTCTATCTCCTCTGTTTTATCGAGGAATGCCAGGCCACACCATCCGATCAGTTTCTTGTCCTGCTTATGAACAACGGCCCAGCGTCCAAAGCCATGTTGTTTCCAAACAGAGAGTATATTCTCTAATGCCTCTCTGACTTGATCCATGGAATGCGGCTGGCCTGCGCCTATGAATCTCATCACATCCTGGTCGGAACGAATGACCGATAGATCATTGAGATCAGACATGGAGAATTGGCGTAAATAGAGTCTGGAAGTTTCTATTTCTGGCATGACGACATTCGATTCACTGCTATCTTTTCCCCATACGCAATTGCAAACCGGTCTAAAGAGTTCGTAGATGGAAACCGCCGTCTATGTTGATCACTTCACCTGTCGAATAAGGAAAGTCGCCGCGCGCGATGGCCGCCACCGCGCGTCCTATATCCTCCGGCTGTCCCCACCGGCGGATCGGCCACGCGCCTTGCTCGATCATCCCGTCGTATTTCTCCTTCACGCCTTCGGTCATATCGGTGGCGATGACCCCGGGGCGAACCTCGTAAACGTTGATGCCGTATTCGGCCAGCCGCGCGGCGTAGAGGGCGGTCATCATCGCCAGCCCCGCCTTGGCCACGCAGTAATCGCCGCGATTGACCGAAGCGGCGTACGCCGAGACCGAGGTGACCGTGACTATGCGCGGCAACCCGAAGGCGCTCACGTCGCCGCGACTTACCTGATCGATCATTCGCAGCGCCACGATCTGCGTCAGAAAATACGGCCCCTTCAGGTTGATTTTGATCAGACGGTCGAACGACTCTTCGCTCGCCTCCAGCAGATCGGCCCGCACGTTCGGCGCGACGCCGGCGTTATTGACCAGCAGATCGATGCGTCCGTAGGCGTCGAGCGTCTCCTTTACAAGTCGTTCGCGGTCGGCCGGGACGGAAACGTCCGCCTGCGCGGTGATGCCGTCGCCGCCCGCTTCGCGCGCCAGCCGCAGACATTCTTCGGCCGCGTCGGCGTTGCCGGCGTAATTGACGATCACCGCATGGCCCAGCTTCGCAAGCTCGATGGCGATGCCGCGCCCGATGCCGCGCCCCGCGCCGGTCACAAGAGAAACAGGACGATTATTCATAAGTGTCAGGTGTCAGGTGTCAGGTTCCAGGTGTCAGGTTCCAGGTGTTAGGTTCCAGGTGTCAGGTGTCAGGTTGGAACCTGCGGCATCATTCTTTTACTGAAACCTGGAACCTAACACCTGGAACCTGACACCTGCTACGGCGCAAGCATATCCTCTTCTGTCGGGCCGTCATGCCATTTACGCGCCCAGGCGGGCAGCGAATCTTCGGGATAAGACTTCACTCGTTGCGGCGTCGCGTTGCGGCGAAGCGTCTTCAGCGCCTTGTTGAGCGCCTCGACGAAGAAATATTCGCCGAACATCACAGCCTCGTGAACGCCTAGGTTTTTGTGGATGTGGTAGACGCCGCCGTTCAGTATGCCTTCAAAGCCCGGCGTCAGATTGCCCAGGTATTTTTCGGAGAGCGTGCCGAGCGAAGTCAGCGCGAAATCGCGATAGGCCCGCGCCCTGACGCCGTCGGGCGCGGCGTCGGCCAGGTCGAGCAACCCCGACGCGGCGATGGCGCACGCGGAAGTGTCCACCTGCGAGCGCGAGAGCGGCCCGTTTTCAGGCGCGTCGTAATCCCACGGCGTCACGCCGCCCAAGATGTTGGACGCCGTGTTCTCAAGATAGTAACCGGCGTTGAGCATCGCCGTCTCGAGATACTCGGCTCTCCCTGTCTGCAAATACGAGCGCGTGAAGCCATAGAGCGACCAGGCCAGGCCGCGGCTCCAACATGAGTCGCCGCGATAGCCCTGATGCGTCGATTGGCGCAGGCACTCCCCCGTCTCGATGTCGAAGATCGCTTCGTGCGACGTGGAGCCATCGCCTCGCACCAGCGTGCGCCGCGTCGTCAGGCAATGCTTATGAGCGACGTCGAGCAGCCGCTCGTCGCCCGTCTTGAGTCCGGCGTAAAAGATCACCCCGACATTCATCATGATGTCAATGAAGAGCGACGCGGGTTCGACGAACGATCGCAGGTACTGGCCTCTCTCCATAAATCGCATGGCCATCGTCTTGCCGGCCTGAATCAGCAACGGCTCTATGCGGTCCGCGGGGCCGCCCAGGCCGAGCCAGCGCAGATGCGTCGAAAGGAAGAGAAAGCCGAGGTCGTGAACGGCTCGGTCGTATTGCCGTTCTTCGAGCGGAGTGGCGTAGGCGACGGCCTTGTCGAGCCATGCGCCGTCGCCGGTGGCTTCGGCGAAAATGAACATCAGGCCCGGATAGAAACCGTCGCACCAGTGCGTCCAGCGTTTGCGGTCGTGGCCGAATTTGCCCCCGACGGTGTACATCGGGTAGTAATCGGGCGGATATTTTTGCAGCAGCGATTGCGCCTGACTATGCGCGAAATCAAAGGCGCCTTGCAGAGTGTTGCGCAGAGCCTCCCGCTCCGTCATCGAATTCGACATTTAAAGTTTCCTCCATATGCGGTATGACATCTGTCAGATGTCATACCGCATATGGCATATGGAAATCAGAAGGTCAACCGGAGCGACCCCTGCATCACGCGCGCGTTGCGGGCTGCGTTCACTTGCCCGAATGCCGTGTTGACCTGTTGTTTATAGGTCGCTGAAGCTGGGTTGTCGTCAAACCGCGCGGTGGTGTTCACGCCCGAAAATTGGGTGTGGTTGAAGACGTTGTATATTTCCCACCGAAATTGCAAGTAACGAGTCTCGCTCTTGAGTGGGATCTTCTTAAAGAGCGAGATGTCCCAGTTGTTCGTGCCCGGCAGCCGGAACACGTCTTTCGGCGCGTTGCCGAAGTCGCCTTTGGCCGGCAGCGCGAAGGCCGCCGCATTGATCCATTGCGGAGGGCCGATCAGGCCATTGCTGAGCGTTACCGGATTCCGGTCACTACTGTCCAACGTTGGGTCGCCCAACATCACCAGGCGCGAGCCGTCGCCGCCGCCGGTGATGTCAGTGCTGTTCGTCGTTGTAAAACCGACGCCGCTCGGCGTACCGCTGGCGAAGGCGGTGACCCCAGACAATTGCCAGTCGTCGAAGACCGCCTTAACCACTTTGTTGTCCCACAGCCGGGTCGCGCGAGGCAGGTCATACGTGTAGTTGATGACCAGCACGTGCGTCTGGTCGAAACCGGCCGGGCCATAATTCCAGACGCGCAGCGGGCGGTAAGTCGCCAGGGTGTCCCGATCGCCGTCGGTGTAATCCATCGTCTTCGAGTAGGTGTAAGCCACCCCGAATTGCAGACCGCGCGTGAAGCGGCGATTGACCGCCACTTGCAGCGCGTTGTAGTTCGACAGGCCGCCCATCTCGTAGTATGTGATGCCGCCGTAACCCGGATAGGGGCGCAGGAAGTCGGACGGCAGCGCCTTTGAGCCGTCGAAACAGAGGCCGGCGTCCTTGTATGGCTGACTGATCGTCGTGTCGCAGGCGGGCACGACGCCGCCCGGAAAGCGTGTCGGATCTTGCGCGGCCCTGGTGAAGTTGACGCCGTACGGAATCTGGTTGATGTTGCGCGCCTGTTGCAAATGGTGGCTTTGCGAGCCGACATAAGCGACGTCTACGACCGCGCCGAAGCCGACGTCGCGCTGAATGCCGAGCGAGTAGTAATAGGTCATTGGCGTCGGGCTGTCGCGGTCGAACCCGGCCACGCCGCTTGGGAAGAGCGTGCCCTTGGAGGAAAGCAGCGTGTCCATGTTGCTGTAGAAGATGCGCGGGGTGTTCGTAATCGGTGGGTTGCGCGAAACGTCGTTCCAGATGGCGTTCGCGCTGATGCGCGTTTGCGCGAAAGCGCCGAAGCTGCCGCGCAGCGCCGTCTTACCGGAGCCCGTGATATCCCATGAGAAGCCGAAGCGCGGTTGGACCTGGATCGGCTCCTGATTGCGGAAGCTGCTAGGATAATCGCTGTCTCCCTTGACCACCATGCCGTTGTACGGATCGCCCGTGCCGGGAACCAACGCGCCGATCAGCGGAGCGGAAAGCAACTCCCCGGTGACCGGATTGCGCGCGCGCCGGTTGGCCTGAGAGCAAGTCGCGGTGGGCGCGACCGCGACGGCGCAAGCCGGTTGGTAGAATTGCGGAGCGCGATTGGGGGCGTAGCGCTCCAGCGAGAAAGCCGCGGCGTTCTTTGTGTCCTGATACCATTGGTTGTACCAGCCGAAGCGCACGCCGAATTCAAAACTCAGCCGGCGCGTCGCCTTCCATGAATCCTGTACAAAGAAGTCGAACAGGCTCTGGCGGCCTTCGCCGCTGGGCCGCGTGTCGGATTCGCTGTACTGAGTGAAGTTGCCCAACAGGGCATTGGCGTATTGGAAGCCGGTGTTGAGCGGGTTGTTCGCGTCGTTGGTGAAGCTGAACGCGCCCGCGAAGGTCGAAGTCGCGCCTTCGTAGTTGCGGGCGCGTTCGGCATAAACGCCAGCTTTGAAGCTGTGCGAGCCGAGCGTGTAGGAAATGTTGTCGGAGAAACTGATCAGCGTGTCCGCGCCGCGCAGCGGCGTGCGCCCGTCGTAACTGATCGCCGCCGAGTTGGGAATGGGGTTGCCGAATGAAACCGTCGGGATCAAGTCGAGTGGGTTGATTTGCGGGTTGAACTGGCCGAGCGTGTAGCCGTAGGTCGCGGCCTGCAACTTGGCCAGCTCGGCGTCGCTCAAGGGCGGCCCTTTCTCGACGCTGTGGCGCACGCCGAGAGAGGCTTCGTTGACGAGACGCGGCGTGATGACGCGCGTCCAATTGCCGAGAATTCCATTGTCGGTGAAGGTGTAATGCAGACCGGCCAGCCCCCAGTTGGCCGTCCCCGCCGGAACGGCGATGCCTTGATTGTCGGCATACCACATCGAGCCGCGCACGTAGAAGCTGTTCTTCTCGGACGGCTTGTAGTCGACGCGGAAGAGGTTCTGCTGCTTCGGAACCTTGATGCTCTCCTGGAAGACGTAATTGTACTGCCCCTTCGTAATCGTCAGGTCGGTCGCGTTCGGCAGCGGAAAGACGTTCAGCAGGGCCTGGCCGTTCTTGTTGATGCTATTCGCGGGGTTGATGCTATTCGCGGGGATGACGTTGCCGGGGAAGCAGGCCGTCTTATCGGTGGCGCTGCAATTCCCATTCTTGGTCGGGTCGCGGATGAAGAGCAGCACAGGCTGGCCGGCGCTGTTGAGCGTGGTGAACGACTTCGAGAAATCGCCCTGGCGCTCGAGCGCGGTCGGCACTGTCACCTGCCGAAGATCCTGTGGATTCAAGGTCTGCTGATTCTCGTACGAATAGAAAAAGAACAACTTGTCTTTCACCTTCTTGCCCACTTTCGGCAGCCAGACCGGCCCGCCGAATGTGGCGCCGAGAGTGTTGTAGCGATAACGCGGCTTGGGCACAGTGGTGGTCTGGCCGGTCAGCGGCGAAGTGAAGAGCGTGTTGTTGTTGAAAAATTTGTTGGCGTTGAACATCTCGTGACGTTTGTACCAGTAACCGCCGCCGTGATACTGGCTCGACCCGGATTTAGTTATGATGTTGACGCTCGCCGAGGAGTTACTGGCGTATTCAGCCTGGTAGCCGTTGAGCAACACTTTGACTTCGCCGATGGCGTCGAAGTTGACGGTGCTCGAAAAAGTGCTCGGACTGCCCAGATCGTTCCCGCGCACGCCGTCCACGTTGAATGTGCTCTGGGTGTTTCGCCCGCCCTGAATTTGCGGGATGCCGCTGCCGAATCCGCTGCCCGCCGTCTCGCTCTCGCCCCCGTATGAGACGCCGGGCAGAATTTTCAGCAGCGTGGTCACGTCGCGCCCGCGCTGCGAGATAAGTTCGAGCTGTTTAGACGAGAGGAGCGCCGAATGCTCCGTGCTCTCTGTCTGCACCGGCGTGCCCTCGGCGACGGTCGTCACGACATCGCTCAGCTCGCCGACCTTCATCGCCAGTTCGCCCACCGCCAGATGTTCATTGGCCGTCAGCACATTGCCCCGGCGCTCGAAGGAGCTGAAGCCCTTCTGCTCTACTTTGATCGTGTAAGTCCCGGGGAGCGCCGCCGTGAAACGGAAGTCGCCAGATTCGTTGGTCGTGAGAACGCGGGCGTCGTTGGTTCGCTCGTTGATGAGCCTGACCGCGGCCCCGGCGAGGGCGTTACCCGACGCGTCTACGACTGTGCCTGAGATGACGCCTGTAACCGTCTGCGCGACCGCGTATTGAGCGCACAACAAAGCGCACAGCAACACTGGCCATACGAACCGCTGATACTTGATTGTAGACATGATGTCCTCCTGTCGCTGAGTTATCGTGAGGGGCGGCGCCGCGCCCCCAGCCTGTTAACGAGCGATCACCCTGGCAAAGCCGGTCTTCAGGCGCCGATCAGTCTGTGAGCGCCTGTTATTGTGAATGTCTATTGCTGTGAGAGGCTGCCGACAAGAATTTTTGACATCTTTATCGGCTTCGGCGGCAGTCTAGGCGTTACCGATAACGGTGTCAATTCCACGCATACGAGGCATGAAAAAAGAAGGTCTGGAACGACGTCCGAAGACCGCGCTCCAAACCTTCTCTGCTAGTCGTTATCGGGTTGACCCGCTCAGAAACTGAGCTTCATCGCCACCTGGATCTGACGCGCCGTCGCGCCGAAGAGCAGGCTCGTAATCTGGCCTGCGGTCCCTGTGCCGATGGTGTTGCCCGGCGCGGCGAATTGCGCGTGGTTGAAGGCGTTGAAGAACTCGAATTTGAGCTGGCTCTCGAAGCGTTCGCGGAAGCGCGTCACCTTGACGAGCGAGAAGTCCACGTTCGCCTGTCCGGGGGCGCGCAGGATGTTGCGCCCGGAGTTGCCATAGGTTCCCGTGTTGTCGGTCGTCGGGACGAATGCGTTCAGATCGAACCAGCGATCAATCGTCGGATTATCGAGCTCGCCCGACCCGATCCGGTTCGGGCGGTTGCCCGTGCCGGTGGAGAGCAAGTTCAGCGACTGGTTGACGCTGAACGGCAGGCCCGAACGCAGGAGCAGAATCCCACTCAGTTGCCAGCCGCCGATGAACTTGTTCGCCAGCGCTCCGGCGCCGCCGCCGATCAATTTACCTTTACCAAAGGGCAAATCGTAGGTCCAGCTCGAAGTGAACGTGTGCTTGATGTCGAAATCTGAGACGGCGCGGTCGCGCGCAAAGTCGTAGGCGTTCTGCGTCGCCCCTTCGGTATCGGAGACGAAGTCAATTGTCTTGCCGAAGGTGTAAGAGTTGACGAAAGACAGCCCATTGCTGAAACGATTGGAGAACTTAGCCAACAGCGCATGGTGGTTCGAATCGCCGCGACTCTGCACCTGCGACAGCGAGCGCAAGCCGGGCGCTAGTTTGATGAACGGGCGATTGATGTTCGAGTCACTGACGCCGACGACGGGCGGCGCCTGGTTAATGTCCTGTTTGATCACCAGGTGCGTGCCTTTCGATCCGACGTAAGAGACCTCCAGCGCGTAATTCCTGCCGAACTGCTGTGAGACGTTCAGATTCCACTGCTGCGCGTAACCGTCCGTGAACTCGGGGTCGAAGATCGAGCGCGTCGTGCCGGATGGCGCGCGATTGGGATCGACCGGTGGGGGCGCGGGGATGCCGTTGCTGAGCCGCAGTGTCGGCAGCAGCGTGGTCGTGAGCGAGTTCGACAACAGGAACGGCGGATTCGACGGTTTCTGCGATGAGGTGCCGGTCAGCGGGTTGTTCCAGAAGATGCCGTAACCGCCGCGCACCACCGTCTGGCCTTTGCCGAACAAGTCGTAAGCGAAACCGAAGCGCGGCGCGAAATCTTTCGTCGGCGTGGTTTGCAACGCGCGCCCGACATCGATGCCTTTGATCGTGGCGTCGTCGGAAGCGACGACGAATTTGCCCGTGCTGGTATCGAAGTTCGATTGCCTGTCAAACACTTCAACGTAGGGCGCGAAGAGGTCGTAGCGCAAACCGATGTTGAGCGTCAGCTTGCTGCTGACGCGCCAATCATCCTGAATGTACGCGCCGTATTCGGGCCGCCGCTCGCCGACCACGCCCTGCATCAATCCGCGAGTGACGGTGGTCGGATAGCCCAGCACGAAACTCGCAAACGAAAAGCCGGTGCCTGGAGCGATATCGCATTTCACCGCGCTGCCACCGCAGTTGGAGGTGATGGACGATTGAAAGTTGAAATTGCCGACGATGTTGTCCACATTGAAAACGTTTCGCCGCCGCCGCGTCAGGCTCGCGCCCATCTTCAACGTGTGCGCTCCGCGCGTGTGCGTTACGTTGTCGAAGAGCTGAAACGTGTCCAGGAAGGTCAGCAGCGGCTGATTCGAGTTCGCGCCCAGGTTGCGAATGTCGCCTGGCGTAAATTGAATCTGCGACATGGCCGTCGACGTGTCGCCGATGTTGATACCGGGAATGCCGACCGTCTGCGCCAGGTTCGTGCCCGCGTCAATCGAAGTCACCTTGAAACCGATGCGGCTGAAGCCGATGCGGGCTTCATTCAGCCAGCGTGGGCTGATGGTGTATGTGTCGTTGAGCGCCAGGCTCTGCCCGCGAATCAAACCGGTTCCAGCGCCGAAGGTCGTCCCGGAATCGCCATGCGGCAAAGTCGCCGGTAGGAAACGATGGGTGCGCTCGAAGCTGTACCTGCCGAAGAAGTGATTGTTCTGCGAAAAGTAGTTGTCAATCTTCACGTCGAATTGATCGTCTTCACGAGCCAGCACGGGATTGTTGAGATAGTTGTTGATGATCTGTCCGGTCGCCGACTTCGTTCCAGCGACGTTTGCTTTAGGATAAAGTTGCTCGATGATGTTTTTTGACGCCGGATCAAAGCTATTGACCGGAATGATGTTGCCCGCGAACTGACGTCTGGTCAGCGGATCGAAAATCATCCCCACGCGCGCCTGAAGGGTGGCGTTGGTTGTGTCAGTTACCATCAATGGGCTAGAGAAAGCGCCGCCGCAAACGCCAGGGAGGCCTGAAGCGTTCGTGCATAGGTTGGCGCCAAGCAATTCCGAAAAATTACCGACGCGCATATTATCGGACGGCACGTTCGAAAGAAAAGTCTGGCTATCGCGAATTCGGCCACCCTGGTAATCGCCGAAGAAAAACATCTTGTCGCGGCGGATCGGTCCACCTAGCGTGCCGCCGAACTGGTTCTGCTTGTAAGGCGGTTTGGCGCGACCATTTTTGTTATTGAAAAAGTTGTTGGCGTCGATCGCGTCGTTGCGCAGGAATTCGAAGCCGCTGCCGTGAAGGGCGTTCTGGCCCGATTTGATCTGGATATTGACCACGCCGCCGCTCGACCGCCCGAATTCGGCGGAGTAGGTGCTGGTCTGGACTTTGAACTCTTCGAGCGCATCAATGCTCGGGAAGATGACGACCGAATTCAGCCATGTCTCGTTGTTGTCCACGCCGTCGAGCAGGAAGTTGTTATCGCGCGTACGCATGCCGTTGGCCGAGAACGACGCCGAAGCGCGCCAGGCCAGACTGCCCGCGCCGTCAATGTTCGCGCCGGGAATCCCGCGCATCACGCCGGGCAGCGTGCGCGTCAACTGGACGAAATCGCGACCGTTGAGCGGCAGGTTTTTGATCTGCCTCTCGTTGACAGTTCCGCTCAGGTCGGAACTTTCGGTTTGCACCAGCGGCGTCGAGCCTTCGACAGTGACCGCTTCGGTCGTTGCGCCGACCTCCATCTTCAGGTCTACACGCGCTTTCTGGTCAACGTTGAGTTCCACGTTGCCGAGCACCAGCTTCTTAAAGCCTGGCATCTCGGCGGAAATCGTATACGCGCCGGGCGGCAGCGATGGCGCGACATACTCGCCCTCCGAATCGCTGGTGACGACCCGCGTCAAGCCGGTTTGAGTGTGGGTGAGAGAGATTTTGACGCCGGCCATCGCGGCGCCACTCGCATCGGTAGCCGATCCGAGGATCGTGCCGCTTACAGCCTGCGCGGCGGCCTGCGTCGGCCATAACAGCGCAAGCAGACAGATGAGCAGCGGGTATATGGTAAGGCCTGAAAGGCGGGAACGGTATTCTCCAGACATAGCATCCTCCCTTGGGATCTCACTGAGATCGCTGGTTGATAGTTGATAACGTCAGCCCGAAGAGGCTCGCCCCCCTTCGGGCAAACCAGTCGCATTGAGTTTAAACCCCAGCAAAACTATGTCGGCGATGAGCGATAATGTCGCCGCGTGGCGGTCTGATAAATCTGTCTACCGCTCATCTCAGAATCTGTTCAATGATCA
Organism: Blastocatellia bacterium; assembly: GCA_035714085.1. Classification (GTDB taxonomy): domain Bacteria; phylum Acidobacteriota; class Blastocatellia; order RBC074; family RBC074; genus JAJVID01. Next base: position 31,283 of record DASTMP010000284.1, on the reverse strand, counting down.
GCGGTCTTGAATGGATCTATAGTGGTACTCTCGGGCGCAAAGTCTAGGCGGTACAGATAAAGGTGTCAACGTTTGCGTTGACAATCCGATTAAGCGGCTGTACCGTTGGCGCGTCTCACTTATAAATATTGGACGGAAGAGGATCTTGAACATTTATTCTACAATGGCGGCTGAGATGATTTGCGCTAAGCGCAGCGCTACCTGCGCGTGTTGTTGTTGTCCGTCCCGTTTCCATCGGAACCGGCCGCCAATGCGTGTAATCATTCAAACCTGAGATCACAGCATTAATAAAAGGCTCGCAGCGCCCCGGTTCCGACAGGAGCCGGGGCGTTTTTATTTGCGCTCGGCGCCGAGCGTCAGGCAGTAGAGAGCCCAGACAGGAGAAAGCACATACAGGAGAGAGCATGGACGCCACTTCAACCAAGATGGAAGAATCGCCAGCCCGGATCATCCCGGACTACGTCGAGGACGAGCTGGCCTATTACGAACAGCAAATCAAAAAGTATCGCGCCGGGGAGCTGGGCGAGACCAAGATGCAGAAGCTCCGCCTACAGTTCGGCACCTACGCCCAGCGGCAGGAGGGCGTACAGATGCAGCGGATCAAGATTCCCGGCGGTTACCTGACCGCCGACCAGTTGACGCGACTGGCCGACGCCGCCGACCGCTACGCCAGCAGCTTTATCCACTTCACGACCCGCGAGGACGCGCAGCTTTATTACCTGCGATTGGAAGAAGCGCCGGCCCTGCTTCGAGCCCTTGCCGAAGTCGGCGTCACCACGCGCGAGGCCTGCGGAAACACCGTGCGCAACATAACCGCCTGTTACCGCGCCGGCGTCTCGCACACCGAAATCTTCAACGTCTACCCCTACGCGCAGGCGCTCTTCCGCTATCTGGTGCGCAACAAGTTCAACCAGAACATGGGGCGCAAATTCAAGATCGCCTTTGAAGGCTGCGCCGAGGATCATTCCGCGCTCGCCTTTCACGATCTGGGATTCCACGCCGTGGAGCGCGAGGAGGATGGCGAAACGCGCCGCGGCTTTCGCGTTTATGTCGGCGGCGGAATGGGCAGCGGCCCTCACATCGCGCATATTTACGCCGATTTCCTACCGATCGAGGAGCTTTTCAATTTCTCGACCGCTGTGATCCGCGTCTTCGACCGCTACGGCGAGCGGAAGCAGCGGATGAAGGCGCGGATGAAGTTCCTGGTGCAGACGATGGGCTGGGAGAAGTTCCGCGCCGCCGTGGACGCCGAGCGCGAAATCATCGGCCCACTGCCGTCCATCGCCGATTTCCTCGAAGAACCGACCGAGCCCGAATTCACCGCCGTCGCCCCCGGGTTGACCACGCTCAACCCCCAGCTGGACTCATGGACGAACGATCCGGGTTTTCGGCAATGGGCGCGCGATTCGGTCATCGAGCACCGCATTCCGGGACTGCGCGGCGTTCACGTTCGCACCAAACTGGGCGACGTCACCGCCGACAACGCGCGGGCGCTCGCCGGTGTGGCGCGACGCTTCTCCGCCGGCGAACTGCGGGTCTCGATTGAACAGAACCTCTTCCTCCCGTGGGTGCGCGTCGAAGACCTGCCCGAACTTTACAAGGCGTTACTGCGGATCTCGCACGGCGACGCCGGCGCGGAGACGGTCGCCGACGTGACGGCTTGCCCCGGGGCCGACACCTGCCGCCTGGGCATCGCTTCGGCCAAAGGATTGGGCAGCGCGATCTCCGAAGCTTTCTTCGACGGCCCTTTGGCCGGGTATCGTGAAAGCAACCGCGACCTGCGAATCAAAATCTCAGGCTGCCCGAACGGCTGCGCCCAACACGCCCTGGCCAACATCGGGTTTCACGCGGCGGCGATGACGCAGGACGGGCGCAACGTCCCCGCGCATCTGCTCTTCCTCGGCGGCCAGGCCAACCATGCCAATCACAGAGGCTCACAGGCGGCCAAAGTGATGGGCAAGTTCCCGGCGCGCAGCTCCATTAAAGTCGTCGAGACGCTTTTCAGGTTGCATCACGAGCAGTCGGCGCCCGGCGAGGATTTCAACTCATTCATCGCGCGCATCGGCGATCAGCGGGTAAAAGAAGCGCTGGAGCCGCTGCGAGCCATTCCGGCTTTTGAAGACGATCCGCAGTTCTACGACGATTACGGCCACGAGAATGAACGCTTCACGGTGCGTTCGGGCGTGCGCGGCGAATGCGCGGGGACGACTATCGCCGAAGTGGTTCCGGTCTTCGCGACGGCGCACGAACGGCTTCAACAGGCCGCCGCATACGTCCATCACGGCAATTACGAACAGACGCTGATCGAAGCCTACGAGGCCGCCGCCGCCGCCGCGCGCGTCCCTCTATACCAGCGGCTGGTCGATCCGTTCACTTCGCTCGAAGCGTTGTGGGAGTTCGAAAACATCTTTGTTTTGTCCGGCCAGACGGGCGGTTCCTGGAATGACCTCTGGAATACTTTCGAGAATTTGAAGACAGGCGAGGCCGATGAAGCGTCGGCGCAGGCCGCGCTGGAACTGGCGCGCGAGTTCGTCGGCTATTGCGAGCGGTTCTCAGCATAGCTCCTGTACTTGAGTGAAATCAGACAAAACACAGATGCTATGAGAGCGGCGTTGTACACGAAGCGATACAGCCTCCTGTACGACGTGGGCGTCGAATGTGCGGCAAAACTGGCTATTCGGGATATTGATAGGCGCGTCTAGGCGGTTGGCGCCGGGCTTGCTGGCAGTCGGATGGTATTTAGGCGCCTTGATAAGGCCGAAGCAATTTAGCCGCTTCCACAAGCGGTAGAGGGCTGGTGGCGGCGGCATGCCGAAGTATAGGGAATTGGCGGTGATGAAAGTGTAATCCCGAGTAGCCTTGCCGCATAGCGCTGAACCGGAGTTGAAACGCCTGGAAAAGGCGGTATAAACAAACTGCATCGCGCCAGCGACGATCAAATCCCATCGCCGCTGACGCCATTGCAAATCGACAATCCGCCTCGCGTCGCAACGAACGGTCAGCCAAAATATCACATGCGCGATCATAGTCTCTACTTCGGCGATTCATACCCATCACCTCCTGAGAAACTGTCAGATCAATGGAGGAAAACTATGACGAGTAGAAGAAGGTATTTCGTCTTAATCGCGCTGGCGCCGATTATCATTGGGCTCGCTGGATTTGATTCGAGCGTGGAAGCGAGACATCGACACAGATTTTGGGGCGCCGGATTTGGCGGATGCTGCCCGGCTCCGTGTCCGGTAGCTTGTCCGGCTCCGTGCCCGGTAGCTTGTCCGGCTCCTGTGATTTCGTGTCCGGCTCCGGCCCCTGTGATCTCGTGTCCGGCTCCGGCTCCTGTGATCTCGTGTCCGGCCCCGGTTCCTGTCGTTACGGTTCCGGTTGCGACTCCGGCGTTTTCCTGTCCCTTTGGGGTTGGATTTCGGGATCGGCGTCCGTATAGGTTCCGGCCATGGTGGGGGGATTGGGACGATTAACGCGCGGCCGGCTCATCGCCGGCCCGTTCCCGTTGCGTCATCGACGATTGAATCATCTGCGCCGAAGCGCGCTATCGCAAATTGCGTCGCCGGCGCCGGAAGGCGCAATAACAGGCTCAATCGTCGCTGACGCAATCGGCTTCACGCAATCTGAACCTCTGTATCTTGCCGGAGGCCGTCTTGGGCAGTTCATCGACGAAATCAATGATGTGCGGATATTGAAATCGTTGGAGCCGCGTCTTGCACCATTCCTGAAGCTCCGCTTTGAGCGACGCCTCGGAAGTTTGCCTTGAGTCGGTAATGATCACGGCGCGGACGCGCATTACGCCGTCGACGGGAACTCCGACGACGGCGGCTTCGCGCACAGCCGGATGCGACATCAACGCGTTCTCGATCTCGATCGGGGAGACCCACTCGCCGCCGACTTTGAGCATGTCGTCGGCGCGCCCTTCGTACCAGTAGAAGCCATCTTCATCCATCCGATATCGGTCGCCCGTCGCCGTCCAATCGCCCTGCATCGTGCGACGGCTCTTTTCGCGCTGACGCCAGTAAAAAGGCGCGGCGCTCGCGCCTTTCACGAACAGATTCCCGGCGTCGCCCACGGCCACTGGCCTTCCATCATCGTCGAGAATGCGCAGCTCATATCCGGGCACGGGTTTGCCGCTGGAACCGGGCCTATGCTCTTCCGGCGTGTTCGAACAGAAGATGTGCAGCATTTCGGTCGAGCCGATTCCGTCGAGGATGGTCTGGCCGAAGGTGTCTTTCCATCGCCGCCACGTTTCTGGCGCGAGCGGTTCGGCGGCGGAGACGCAGAGGCGGAGCGAAGAGAGATCGCGCGCCGCCGAGCCTTCATCGTTGAGGATCGCGTTATAGAGCGTAGGCACCAGAAACATCGCGGTCGGGCGGCGCCTCTCGACGACATCGAGAATGGCGCGCGGCGTGGGCCGTCCGGGCGCGAGCGCGGTCGAGGCGCCGCAACTGAAGGGGAATGCGAGCGCTGCGCCGAGCCCGTATGCGTGAAACAGCACGCGACCGAAGACGATGTCGTCTTCGGTCAGTCGCAGGACGCGCCTGGCGTATGTGTCACAGATGATCTGGGTGTCCTGATGCAGATGGACGACGCCCTTCGGCCTGCCCGTCGAGCCGGAGCTGTATAGCCAGAAAGCCATGTCGTCACGATGGACGCCGGCTGCGGGCGTCTCCCCGCCATGCGCCGCGATCAATTCGGCCATGGAATGCGCGGCCTGCGTGGCGCCGTCGGCCACGATGACTATGACCTCTTCGTCGTAACCGTCAAGCGCCTGCGACAGTTTATCTAGATGGGCGGTTTCGGTGATGACAACGCGAGCGTAACTGTCATCGAGAAAGAAGCGGTAATCGGACGCTTTGTACAATGGGTTGATCGGGACCGGAACCGCGCCGATGCGCATCGCGCCGAAGAATGCCGACGGAAACGCCGGAGTATCGCCGAGTATGAGCAGGACTCGATTTTCACGCGCGACGCCGAGCGCCCGCAGCGCGCGCCCAATTGCGCAGACGCGATTGAAGAGGTCCTTATACGTGATCCGCTCGTCGCCGAAATAGATCGCCGTCTTTTCGCCGCGACCGGCTTCGAGATTGGCGTCGATCAAGGTTCCTGCGTTGTACTTTTCAGGTATCATCTTTCCATTCTTCCATGGTGTCGCGAAAGACTACGTGAATGGCTCAAACGGCAGTATAGTGCCACAAGCGGCAACAGGTCGCGAATTATCAGTTCAAATCGGAGAGTGCGCGAATGATCGAATTTGAAACCTCGCCCGCCGAGTACCGGCACTGGAAATTGAAGATTGACGGCGCGTCGGCGACGTTGGCGATGGACGTCGATGAAGACGAGACGCTGGAGGGGGGCTACAAGCTGAAGCTCAACTCCTACGACCTGGGCGTTGACATCGAGCTTGCGGACGCCGTCGAGCGACTGCGCTTCGAGCATCCCGAAGTCAAGGTCGTCGTCATCACCAGCCTCAAACCGCGCATTTTCTGCGCTGGCGCGAACATTTACATGCTCGGCGCATCTTCGCATGCGCGCAAGGTCAATTTCTGCAAGTTCACGAACGAGACTCGGTGCGCGATCGAGGACTCTTCGCGACATTCGGGGCTTCGTTACATCGCCGCGCTCAACGGCTCGGCCTCGGGCGGCGGCTATGAGTTGGCGCTGGCGTGCGATGAGGTCTACCTGGTGGACGACGGCAATGCGGCGGTGTCGCTGCCCGAAACGCCGCTGCTCGGCGTGCTGCCTGGCACGGGCGGGCTGACGCGTTTGGTGGACAAGCGCAAGGTTCGCCGCGACCGAGCGGACGTCTTTTCGACGCTGGCCGAGGGGCTGCGCGGCAAGCGGGCGAAAGAGTGGGGAGTGATTGACGATTGCTTTCCAGGCGCCGGATTCGAGAACGCGATATCCGCCCGCGTCAACGAGCTGATACCCGCCCGCGCGGAGTGGAAAGAAGGCCCCGGCGTCAAACTGAATGCGCTGCGCGTCGAAGCGACGGCCGACGCGCGCGAGTACGGTTATGTCAGCCTGCGACTGAACCGCGACAAGCGCTACGCCGACCTGATCGTCCGCGGGCCTGCGGGCGATTCGCCGACCGAGCCGGCGGAGATGCGCAAACTCGGCGACGCTTACTGGCCCCTTCAAGCTTACCGCGAACTCGATGACGCGCTGCTGCATCTGCGATTCAACGAGCCGGAGATCGGGCTGGTCTGTCTGCGGACGGAGGGCGAGATCGAGAACGTGTTGTCCGTTGACCGCGCGCTCGCCGGCAACCACGATTATTGGCTGGCGCGCGAAATACGGCTGCATATGGCGCGCGTGTTGCGGCGACTTGACCTGACGGCGAAGAGCTTCTTTGCGATGATCGGGCCGGGCAGTTGCTTCGCGGGCAATCTGCTCGAACTCGCGCTTGCGGCTGATCGCAGCTACATGCTCAACGATCCGCGGCGACGGGTCGTCATAGCGACCGGCGCGATGAACGGCGGCGCGCTGCCGATGAGTAACGGCCTGACTCGCCTTGAGTCCCGCTTCCTCGCCCGGCCGGAAAGGGTTGGTGAAGTGTCGCGTCACGCCGCCGCGTTCGACGCGGAAGCGGCTGACGAGGCCGGTTTGATAACTTTCGCGCCGGATGACCTGGATTGGGACGACGAGATTCGCGTCGCGATCGAAGAGCGCGCCTCGCTCTCGCCGGACGCGCTGACTGGTATGGAGGCTTCGTTGCGTTTCGCGGGGCCGGAGACGATGGAAACCAAAATCTTCGGGCGATTGACGGCGTGGCAAAACTGGATCTTCCAACGCCCCAACGCGGTCGGCGAACACGGCGCGCTGACGAATTACGGCAAGCCCACAAAGCCGAAATTTGATTTCAAACGAACATAAAAACAGGAAAATGTGGGAGAGGAAAATAAGAAGCCCCAAGCCCCGATTCTGCTTTTCCATTCTTTCTATCACTAATTTTTCTTCTTATTTTCCTCTCCCACATTTTCCTGTTCTTCAATGTTTATTCATATGAACCTGCACGATCGTATTCCCAACAACGTCAATCTCGCTGAAGACCCGCGCCTGCAGCGCGCGTTGGAAAAGTGGCTGCCGAATTACCTCGACTGGTGGCGCGAGATGGGGCCCGCCGGATTTCAAGAGAAAGACGTTTATCTGCGCACGGCCATCAGCGTCGAGCCGGACGGATGGGCGCATTACGATTACGTGAAGATGCCCGATTACCGATGGGGCATCTTTTTGGCGCCGCCCGAGCCGGAGGCGAAGATCGGCTTCGGCGACAACTGCGGCACACCCGCGTATCAAGAGGTTCCCGGCGAATTCCGCAATCCGCTGCGCCGCATCGTCGTCACGCAAGGCGACACCGAGCCGGCCTCTGTCGAACAACAGCGACAACTCGGCCATACCTGCCCGTCGCTTTACGACCTGCGCAATCTATTTCAGGTGAATGTGGAGGAAGGACGCCACCTGTGGGCCATGGTTTACCTGCTGCATGGATTTTTCGGGCGCGACGGGCGCGAAGAAGCGGAGGAGTTGCTGCGGCGACGCAGCGGCGATCTCGACAAGCCGCGCATCCTGCAAGCGTTCAATCAACCGTGCGACGACTGGTTGAATTTTTATTGCTTCACGATGTTCACCGACCGCGACGGCAAGTATCAGCTCTGCGCGCTGGCCGAATCGGGGTTCGAGCCTCTGGCTCGCACCTGCAAGTTCATGCTGACCGAAGAGGCTTACCATATGTTCGTCGGTGAAGCCGGCGTCGGGCGGATAGTCAGGCGCAGCGCTCAGTTGATGAAAGAGAGCGGAAACGAGGACGCGCGCGATCTTGGCGGCGTTCCGCTTGACGTCATCCAGAAATACATCAATTTCTGGTACTCCTATTCGCTCGACCTCTTCGGCGGCGAGATCAGTTCGAATTCGGCGGACTTCTTCGCCGCGGGGTTGAAAGGCCGCTACCGCGAGAGGGAGCTGTTCGAGGATCACGTCGCGGCTGACGGAGTTCTGCAGATTGAAATTATCGAAAACGATCAGGTGAAGAGCCGCGAGACGCCACTACGCAACGCCCTCAACGAAGTTCTGCGCGGAGAATACACGAAGGATTGCGAGCGCGGGCTGGCGCGATGGAATAAAATCCTCGCCGATGAAGGCGTCGCGGAAAGGCTCTACCTGCCGAGCCGCCGTTTCCATCGCCGCGTCGGCGAATACGCCAAACACTGTTTCGACATCCACGGCGCCTTGATTCCACGGGACGTATTCGAGCGCCGCGCGTCCGAATGGCTGCCGACCGCGCAGGATCGCGAATACGTCCTCAGTTTGATGACGCCTGTGACCGAGAGGGGGAAGATCGCCAATTGGATCGCGCCGCCTGCGACCGGAACTAATCACCAGTCCTTCGATTTCGAATATGTGCGCTCCTAGCGAGGGCGAAAAAGGTTACGGAGCAGAGGGAAAATACGGGAAATCCTGAACAAGAAAAATGGAGAGCAACAACCCAATGCGCCTATTGAGAAGACTGTCTTCCACTTCATTGATCACAGCCTTGGCCTTTACGACGCTGGCGCAAAGCCACGCGCCCGGCGTCATCAAGAGCGAGTTCATTTACGAAACTGCGCCGTTTCCCGAATGTCACGCCTCGACCATCGCGGAATCGAAAGGCGGGCTTATCGCGGCCTGGTTCGGCGGGACGAAGGAGAAGAATCCGGATGTCGGCATTTGGGTGTCACGCTTGGAACACGGCAAATGGACTGCGCCGGTTGAAGTCGCCAACGGCGTCGAGTCGCCTGAAAAACGTTATCCGACATGGAACCCCGCGCTCTATCAGCAGAAGTCCGGGCCGCTGCTGCTCTTTTACAAGGTCGGTCCCAGCCCATCCACCTGGTGGGGAATGATGATGACTTCGGAGGATGGCGGAAAGACATGGAGCAAGCCGCGGCGGCTTCCCGACGGCATCGCCGGGCCGATCAAGAACAAACCGGTCCAGCTTGGCGATGGCGCCCTGCTTTGCCCGTCCAGCACGGAAGACAACGGCTGGCGCGTCCATTTCGAGCGAACTTCCGATCTCGGAAAGACGTGGCAGCGCACAGACGAGATCAATGACGGCAAAGAGTTCGGCGTGATTCAGCCGACCGTCTTTTTCCACAAGGGAGGCCAAAATGGGGTAAGGCTACAGGCGTTGATGCGCAGCCGTCAGGGAAAGATCGTCGAATCGTGGTCGGACGACAACGGCAGGACGTGGGGCAAGCTCAGCGCGACGACTCTGCCCAATCCGAACTCCGGCATTGATGGCGTGACGCTCAAGGACGGCCGTCATCTATTGGTCTACAACCACGTCAGCGCGCAGCCTGGCAAATCGGGCAGACGGGCGCCGCTCAACGTCGCGATCAGCGAGGACGGCAAGACCTGGAAAGCGGCCCTCACGCTCGAAACCGGCCCGCCCGAGGCGGAATATTCCTACCCCGCGGTGATCCAGACCCGCGACGGATTGGTTCACATCACATACACGTGGAAGCGCAAGAAGGTGAAACACGTTGTGATTGATCCGCGCAAACTGAACCTGCGTGAAATGAAAGATGGGCTGTGGCCGGAATAATTTCTGATCACATTTCCGTGAAATACTTTTCCGATTTTTACATCAATTATCGGAGGGGGATTTGAGCAGAGACAGAACGCATGGTTTCAATGCTATCCAGCGCTTACTCTGACCGCAGGCATACCTCTTCGCTTCTTGTTCCAAAATTGCGTTCGACGGCGTCAACGATTCTTTCACGAAGGTCTAAGGAGTAGGCAGCCATAGCTTTGATTGAAATCTATTTCGCCTACAGAAATCACTTTAAAGGAGGAATCACTATGATTTTCGTGGAACGATTGCGGTCATTTCACAGACGCAGTTTCATAGCCATCGCGTCTGCAATTATGTTCGGTTTGGCGGTTACCACGCCGTCGGCGTCCACTGACATAGACGGCCGGCATGGGCATCATCATAGAGACCATTCCTGGATCGCCAGTTGGGCTGCGAGCCCACAGGCGCCGTTCCCAGGGGGCTTATCGATGACAGGGTTCACCGATCAGACCTTGCGGCAAATCGTATTCACCAGCCTCGGCGGCGCCTTCGTGCGTGTACGGTTTACGAATGAGTTCAGCGATCGGCCGTTGAACATCGGAGCCGCGCAAGTGGCGATAGCCGCTCCGAACGGCGCGATAGAGGCCGGATCCGAACGAGCGCTGACGTTCGGAGGCCAATCGTCGATCACCATCGTTCCGAATGCTCAGGTCGTGAGCGATCCGGCGCCGTTGCAGGTTCCGGATACAGGCGCCCTCGCTGTCGACATTTACGCGCCAGGGAGCACCGGACCGGTTACCTGGCATAGCGTCGGTCTTCATACAACATATATTTCGTCTGTCGGAAACCACGTCGGAGAGCCACTGCTGCCGACATCGTCCACCATACAAAGCTACTTCTTTTTGAAGAGCGTTGAAGTTCAAGCAACCGATAAGACCGGCGTCGTCGTAGCCTTCGGCGACTCGATCACCGACGGTCCCGGGTCTACGCCCGACGCCAGTAACACCTATCCGAACCAGCTAGCGCGGCTGCTCGCCGCCTCGCACGGACGGCTCAAAATGGCGGCGCTCAATCAGGGGCTCGCCGGCAATCGAGTGCTTGCCAGTTTTGTCGGCGGTGGCCAGAACGCCCAGGCGCGGTTCGATCGTGATGTCCTGTCCCAACCCGGCGTCACACATCTCATCGTGCTCATCGGCCTCAACGATATTTTTTTCACCGGCGGGATGGCAGCAGACCAGGTAATCGCTGGACAGAAGCAATTGATCATCCGGGCGCATGCGCAGGGCATCAAGGTCTTTGGCGGCACACTTACTCCGGTAAGAGTGACCGGAATCCTCGAGGCGGATCGCCAGACGATTAATGAATGGATCCGCACCAGTGGCGAGTACGACGCGGTTATCGATTTCGATGCCGCCATTCGTGACCCGAACAACCCCACGATTATTCTCCCAGCTTACAATAGCGGCGACAATATTCATCCGAACGACGCAGGCTACGAGGCGATGGCCCAGGCAGCTTATGCGGTGTTGCGCCGGGATCTAAACTAGTCGTAGTTACCGAAACGATGATCACAGCCGGAAGGCGGCGCCTGATGAGTTGAAGAGCTCGCGGCGACTCTTCACAGCTAATCGGCCAAGTGGATTTTCAATCCGAGTTTTTTGATTCGGCTGCGAAGCGTGGATGGAGGAACGCCGAGAATCGCCGCGGCCCCTCGGGGTCCTGAAATCCGACCGCCGGTATGGCGCAACACCGTGCGAATGTGAGCCTCCTCGTTTTCCGTCAGCGATAGCAGCCGCCTAGCGCCGTTATCGGGCATAGCGGTCGCAGTCTCCGGCGGTTTGTCGTTAATTGATATGGCTGGTTCGACGCGGATCGAGGGTGGAACGATCTTCAAAATGGCGCCGCCGGCGGACAGCACAGCGCGCTCCACCAGGTTTTCGAGTTCACGGATATTGCCGGGCCAATGGTACTGTTCGAGCGCCCGGAGCGACTGTTCGCTGATCGAGGTGATCGAACGGTTGAATCGCGTGTTGTACTTTTCGACGAAATGGCGCGTCAGCAAAGGAAGGTCGCTCAACCGATCGCGCAGAGGAGGCAGAGTGATCGGGAAGACATTGAGGCGATAAAATAGGTCGGCGCGGAATTTGCGTTCGTTGACCAATCGCTCGAGCGGTTGATTGGTCGCGGCTATGACGCGGATTTTGACGCGAACGCTCTTTGTGCTGCCCAACCGCTCGAAGACGCCGGTCTGCAGCACACGCAAGAACCGTCCCTGTATCTCCAGAGGGACCTCGCCGATCTCATCCAGAAAGATCGTGCCGCCGTCGGCCAGCTCGAAGCGTCCCGGCTTTGGCGTCTGCGCGCCGGTGAAGGCTCCCTTCTCGTACCCGAACAACTCACTCTCGATCAGCGATGCCGGAAGCGCCGCGCAGTTGACGACGATGAAGGGGCCGCGGTTGCGCAAGCTGCGCTGGTGAATCGCGTAGGCGAGCAGTTCCTTGCCCGTCCCGGTCTCTCCCTGCAGCAGAACGGTGGTATCGGTAGGGGCGACGTTCGAGGCGTCTTCGAGCATCCGCTTATAGGCCGGGCTGGCGCCGACCAACTCGCCCACCGGGTCATATTCATCGGTGAGGCGATTTAGGTAGACATCCGTTCGATTTGGCCGGCCCGACGGGCCCGTCGGGATTGACTGATGCGGCTGGTTCAGGCTGCGCCGTCGCAGATTGACGGCTGTTTGCGCCCAGTTCGAGGTCAGCAAAAATCTGCGCATCTCATCCGACGTTATTTCCAACTTTTCGGCGCCAGCGATTACGTCATCCAGATCGACGTCGTACCAGTTTCGTTTGCGCCTGTCGCACAGTCCGGCCACGTTCAGACAATCGATCTTCTGTTTCACCTGAGCGGCGAAGTTGGCGGAGTCGAATCGGTCGTTGCGGCGCAGTGTCTGACTCAGGCGGCTGGCGCCTTCCGCAAATGTTGGGTGGTCCGCCGCCAGGAAACTTTGCGCCAGGTGGTTGCGCCCCAGTCTGCGCGCCATCTCGCAATAGCCCGCGGCCGCGAAGTAGACCATTGAAAGAGAGGTAAATAGTTCGAACCGAGGGAACGCCGTATAACAGCCCGCTATGAAATCGGCGGTGTGATCAGCCTCCGTGAGCGTAATCCGGCCATATTCGCGCAGCCGCTCATTGAGTTCATCCTCTCCGAGGTCTTCTTCAAGCAAACGGCCCAGCCGCTCGACGCCGAGCGCCGTCATCGGCATGCCGGGTCCGAAGAGCGGATCCACGAACGCCGCCGCCGCCGGCAGCATCGCCCAGCCTTCTCCGGCGGCCGCCTCCGCCGCGTACGGCAGATGCGGCGCCCAGGTGAATTCGCGGATCGCCTTCGCGTCGGCGAACTGCGCGGCGATGGAAGGGAAGCGCGCGAGAAATCGCCGCCATGCGGCTTCGCCCTCCGACAGTTCTAACTCTTTCGCTGTCTCCTCCGTGACGACAATCCCGGCGCTGGTCACGCCATTGTTGAAGCGCAGCGCCCACATCCATCCACCGTCGAAGACGTGATGCACGGCGGCGTCATCCATAGGGAAGGGCGTATGCGGCGTGGCGCCCGCGACCTCGTAATCCGGCATCGAGTCGCAGCGGTGGACGCCTATGAAGTGCGAATAGAGCGCCTGTGTGGCCGGAAAATCATCGAAGCGCTTTTCGCCGAGCCCTAGCGCGCGACTCAAGAATCCGCGCGGGCCGCTAGCGTCCACGACCAGTCGCGCGCGCAGCTTCAGCGCCCGTCCGCGCCGCCCGCCCCAGAGCGTGGCCCCGCCGCCATTCGCCAGTTCGATGGAATGTAGCTCCGTCTGATCGAGAAAGTCCGCGCCGGATGCGATGGCCTCCCGCAGCAGGAAATAATCCACGTCGGAGCGCAGCCAATGCGTGTCGGCGGCTTCGTCGTTAAGGCATGTGGAGACTAGCAATTGATTCGAACGATCCGGCGCAGTCAGGTACCTCGCGCCCGATTCATGCTTGAAATAGGTGGAGCCGCGTTTCAACCCGCCGACCACTTGCGGATAGGTCCGCTGCCACTCACCCCACGAGGTCAACGGTTTCAGTCGAGGCAGGTCGTAGCGATCGGCCACTTGCTCGATGACCAGGTTCAACAATGGCGAGGTGGATTCGCCGATGGCGAAGCGCGGATGTACGCCCCGGTCGAGCAGCATGACGGATCGCCCCACACGCCCCGCGATCATCGCCAGCAGCGAGCCGGAAAATCCTGAACCGATGATGGCAAGGTCGAAATCGCTCCTCATTTGTTTCCTGAAAACTCAGATCCAGACATTGTTTTCCGCCGTCAGGGCGCCGCCGGCGTCGCCAGTGTTGACCGTACCCACAGGTTCAACCAGCAGTATCTTGCACTCGCTCTCAGCAACAGGTTTGTGCTCAACCCCCCTGGAAACAACAAACATTTCTTTCTCACCCTCGAGCCATTTGGTCTCGCCGAGATAGGCGCGATTAGAAGACTGGCCCCATTCCGCCGCAAAAATAACCGACTTCGTGAAATGATTCAATTGTCGTCAGGCTAGTCGATTTACTCGCTCCGCGATATATCGAACAGGCGCGCGAAATATCGCCACTTTAGCGCTATGTCGCTACGGCGCCAAATGCGGGCGGGGAAACCCTATCGCCGTCGGAAAAAATTTATTCTTTGTTCTTGAAGGGTTTGGCCGCAAGCCGCCGTGTGGAACCACAGTCACGGCCAGCCAATTGCTGGTCAGGCGCCAGATGGGTTATAGGCCAAAGGCTTTTGCCGGGAAGAAAACTCAATCCACTAAGTCACACGAAGTGACGCAAATAGAAATAGAGGATTGAAGATCGAGGATCAAGAATAGAGGATCGAATATCGCGTCCTAAGCGCGTAAGGCGATCCTCGATCCTTGGTCCTCTTCGAGTGACTTCGTGGACGAATCATCAATCCATTCCCAGTTAAAGGGGGCAATTTCATGACCACAGAAGAAGTGATCGCCAATCTCAACACGATCATCGAGAATCAGAAGATCATCAAGGAGAACCAGGAAATCATCAAAGCCAACCAGGAGAAGCTTGACGCTCTGCTGGCCAACCAGGAAGCGATTCAGGCTAATCAGTCGAAGATTCTGGCAAATCAGACTGAGATAATTTCGCTGCTGACCCGCTGACATAACGATTAAAACAATATGGAGGCCAGAAACAATATGGCGCAGAAGAGATACGTTGCCTTGGAACGCAACCGCCGCCGAAGCGTGCCAGACATCGCGGATGGACGGCATGGCGACGCCGCGTTCGCCGACAACCTGCTGTTGATCGGCTATTCGCGGAGGTTTTAGAAGCCAAAGCAGGAGAAACACAAAGGATCAAAGGATCAAGGGGTCAAACTGTTCTTTGACCCCTTGATCCTTTGTTTTGGAATTCTGAATCCCTATGCAAACAGTCGAAACGATTTCTGTAGGAACAACGATGGAGACGGCGAAACGGCGTTCGGCGTGGCTGGTGGTCGCGGTTTCGTCCTTCGGGCTGTTTCTCCATTTCGGATCATTGCTGGTCAACGCGTTCGGCGTATTTCTGACGACGCTGTGCGATCAATTCCACTGGTCGCGCGGGGAGGTTTCATTCGCGTTCACGCTGGCGACGCTGACGGCGATGCTTGCGATGCCGTTGACCGGATGGCTGACTGATCGCTTCGGCTCGCGTCGCCCGATCCTCATCTGCATGGCGGCGTTCGGCGCGCTATACGCTTCGTTGTTGTTTCTAACGCCGCATCTATGGCATCTGTACGCGGTCTTTCTCCTGCTCGGGCTGGTAGGGCCTGGGACTTCAGCGGTGCCGCACGCCAGTCTGATTTCGCGGTGGTTCACAGAACGTCGCGGACTGGCGCTCGGGCTGGCGATGTGCGGCACGGCGACGGGCGGCGTCATCTGGCCCTGGGTGACGCAGAACTTGATGGATCGGTTCGGCTGGCGCAACGCTTATGCGATCTCAGGCGGAGCGGTCTTGTTGGTTGCGGTTCCGCTGCTGATGCTGTTTCTCAAAGAGCCTTCGGCGCCTGACCAATCATCTGAACAGGGCAAGCATGACAAACAAAGCAAACAGGCTGCCACTGACGAGCAGGCGACCGGGCTTACGCGCGGCGAGGCGCTCGGTGGCAGCTTGCTGTGGTTGTTGCTCATCGCCTTTTTCATCATCTCCATGAGCATTCAGGCCTGCATGATTCATCTCATCCCGATGCTGAAGGATCGCGGGATGACGGCCGTGAACGCGGCCTTCGCAGCGTCGTTGATGGGCGCTGCGGGAATGATCGGGCGGCTGGGAGTGGGCTACCTGCTCGACCTGCTGCCCGCTGAGCGCGTGCCAACGATCGCTTTCAGCGTGGTCGCCGCAGGAATCTTTATGCTCTTTGCCGGGGCGACCGGCAGCGGCGCCTATTTCGCGGCGATGCTGATCGGCTTCGGCTATGGCTCTGAGTCGGCGACGATACCGTATCTGGTCGGACGTTATTTCGGGCTGCGGTCGTTCGGCGAAATCTACAGTTACCTGTTTATTACAGTGCCGCTCGGAGGCGCGCTCGGGCCTGTGTTGATGGGCGCCGGATTCGATCGCTGGGGTTCTTACCGGCTGGTGTTACTCTCCTGCGGCGTGGCCACGGTGGTCGCCGCGCTGTTAATGTTGCGACTCAGCGCTTATCCCACTTTTCGGACTTTTCGGGAGAAGTCGCCCGTTCCACATTGAGCGACATGGAAGAAACGATGAAAATAGACAGGATTTACACGATTTTTCAGGATTGCGGCGAATTGAGTTGAATCCTGAGATATCCTGTAAATCCTGTCTATTTTCGCGGGAGAACAAGCAATGACCTGGATTCGCACGATTCGAATAGAAGACGCCGACGAGAAGCTGCAGCGGATGATGGAATCGCAGCGCGCGATGTATCCGAAAGAATACGCCTCGCCGGTCTCGCCCGGCGGCGACAGCGTCGTCGCTTCGCACACGCTGATGCCCGACGCGCTCTATCACATCTTCAGCGCCTTCGGCGCCATGATGGCGACCGACCTGCCATTGAGCCGGGCCCAGCACGAGATGATCGCAACGATGGTCTCGGTCGTGAACCGCTGTTTTTACTGAGTGGAATCGCACGCAGAGTTTCTGCGTATGGTGACATTAGACGAAAAGCTCGTAGCCAGTCTGCGCGAAGATTACACCCGCGCGCCAATCAGCCAACAAGATCGCGCGATGCTTGATTTCGTCGTGCAATTGACCAGGGATGCGACTCGCCTGACGCCGCTGGATCATGATAAATTGCGTGAGGTCGGTTTCGACGATACCGCCATCCTGCAAATCACTCTAATCGCATCCTGGTTCAATTATATCAACCGCGTCGCCGACGCGCTGGGCGTTGGCCGCGGGAAGAGGGAAGACTGGTACCCGACGGAATGAATCGGTCGTTTGTTCTGAGTTCAAATCCCAAGCCGCGTCAGCGGCGAATGACTGTAGCCCGGCCTTTTAAGGCCGGGAAGAGCGAATCCCAAATCAATCCAGTCGCGTCAGCGACGATTGAATCAATCGGTCGCCTGTTTCAACCGTCGCTGACGCGACTGGGTGAGGATATTGATGCGGCCTCCCCGGCCTTAAAAGCTTGTCATTACCCAAACTTTTGCGCGAAATGGATGTTCACATCTTCAGCCTGCGGAGCAGGCGACAGAATAAAGCCTGGGGTGAAGCGCGGTAGCGCGGAACCCCAGGAATATGGCGTAAGCGCACATCAAGCCCGCGAAGCGGGCGGCAGCTTTTTGTTATTCGCCATCACATCATTATTGAGGTTGGGCCAATGGCTGTCGCCCGCTTCGCGGGCTGGCCTGATGAATCCCTGTCATACCTGGGGTTCCGCTGCGCTCCACCCCAGGCTTTATTCTGCCGCCCGCGTTCGCGGGCTTTATCGCGCAATCATTCTCAGCGCTCTTCTTCTGGTTGGCGCCGCCTGTGAGCGCAACGCCGGCTTGCCCAAAACCGGATCACAAGAGTACCGCGATCTGGTCACCGCGTTTTACGTCGGCCTGGCCGGATTGCAGACCGGCGAGGACGTTCGCGCGAAAGAAAAGTTGACTCGCGCCACAGAAATCGCGCCAGGGGAACCTGCTGGCTGGGCTAATCTGGGATTGCTCGCCGTGCGACAACAGGAGTTCGACACGGCCTATGAAAAGGTCGAAAAAGCCCGCACGCTCGCGCCCGACAACAGCCAGATCGAAGCCCTGCTCGGGTTGATCGAAAGCCGTCGCGGCAAGCTGCCAGAAGCCGCCGCGCATTTGAAAAGAGCCGTCGAGCTGGACCCGAAAAATCTGCGGGCGCTCTACGCTCTCGCCCAGGAGACCGAGCGCCAGGGCGCTGAAACCAGCGACGCCGAAGCTCAAGCCTTGCTCCAAAAGATTCTCGAAACGCAGCCCGATAATCTGGCAGTGTTGCTGGATGTCACGCGATTGGCCGCCAAACGCGGCGACGGCGAGACGTTGAAAAAGACCGTCGCGAAGCTCGCCGAAAAATCCCCATCGTGGCCCGACGAAGCGAAGCAGCAGATGGCCGCGTTACAGCAGGCGGCGTCCGGCGAGAATCCGCGCTCCGCCGCGCCGCAGGTCGCGTTCCTGCGCAACGTGCTGGCGCGCGTGCCCGATTACCGGCAGAGCCTGAACGCGGTGAAGACGCCGGCTGAGTTTGTGGGCGAGCCGTTTATGACGTTCATCAAGCTGCCCAGTCCGAGTTCCGAGCCCGCGGCGCCGGATATGGCGATCTCTTTCAACGTCGAGCCGATCAATGCCGGCGCGGGGAAGTGGTATTGGGCAGGATTGGTATCGCTTGATGGTGAAGGCCCGCCAACGGTGGTTGTGGCGAATGGTCGCGAGGCGCGGGTGGGCAATGTGTCGCTACCTTTTCCTGGCACAGCCGAATCTGAATCCTTGTCTAATGGCGTCGTCGGTCTCGATTATGACTATGATTTCAAGACCGATTTATTCATGGCGGGCAAAGGTGGACTGAAACTTTATCGCCAGGAATCGCGTGATAAATTCACCGATGTCACATCCAAAATGGGCTTGCCGCCAGGGCTTATCACCGCTCCCTATGAAGGAGCTTGGGCGGCGGACATTGACCTCGACGGCGACCTGGACATCGTGCTAGGCGCGGCTGAGGGAGAGCCGATTGCGCTGAGAAATAACGGCGACGGGACTTTCAAGGAGTTACGGCCATTCACGGGCGTGGAAAAATTGCGGGACTTCGTTTATGCGGATTTCGACGGCGATGGCGATCCGGATGCTGCGCTGCTCGACAATAGTTTCAGGGTGAAAGTTTTTAGTAACGAGCGGCTTGGGACTTTCCGCGAGCGCGCCATCCCGGAGGGGATTGGGGCTATCTTCGAGATCGGAGCGGCTGACATCAATAGTGACGGCATTCTGGATCTGTTGTTGCTGGATACCTACGACTCGCTGAAGCGTCTGTCTGATAAAGGCGGCGGCGCTGGTTGGGAGATGGCAGAGGTATTTGGACGGCAGGCGGAAGGCGAGCCCGTCCCGCCAACTCCCGGCTCTGGGTCACTACTGATCTATGATTTTGATAATAACGGTGCGCTCGATGTGGTAGCCGGCAATAGGATTTGGTTGAACGGTTCGCCGGCCAGGAAATTACCTCCCCTTGATCCGGGATATTCATACGCCATGGCCGCTGGCGACCTGACGGGGGATGGTCGCGTAGACTTGTTGGCCTTCACCCCGCAGTTGCAGCCGGTACGATTGGTCAATCGCGGCGCCAAGAACTATCACTACCAAACCATCCGCACCCGCGCCGCCAAATCCACCGGCGATCAGCGCATCAACTCTTTCGGCATCGGCGGCGAGATCGAAATTCGCTCCGGGCTGCTGACCCAGAAGCAAGTCATCACGTCTCCAATTCTTCATTTCGGTCTGGGCGAGAACACGCAGACCGACGTCGCGCGCATCGTCTGGCCGAACGGTTCGGTGCAGGCCGAGTTTGAATTGAAGGCGGATCAATCGGTGTTGGCCGAGCAGCGATTGAAAGGCTCGTGCCCGATGCTGTTCGCGTGGGATGGGAGGCGGATCAGCTACGTCAAAGACACCGCGCCATGGTCGCCCGCGTTGGGGCTGCATATAAACGCGCAGGTGGTCGCGGGCATTTACCAGACCGAAGAGTGGTTCAAGATTCCGGGCGACAAAATCGCGCCGCGCGCCGACCCGTCTGGAAGCTATTATGACCTGCGCGTGACGGCGGAGTTGTGGGAAGTCTATTACATCGATCATTACTCGCTGATGGTCGTGGATCATCCGCAGGGAACCGAAGTCTTCGCCGATGAACGCTTCGCCGCGCCGCCGCCGCCATTGAAGATTTACGCGACGAGCGCGCCAAAAGCCTTTGCCAATGCGAAAGACGATCTAGGCCAGGATGTGTCGGCCGTCGTGCGCGATCTCGATCAGAAGTATCTCGGCACGTTTGGCAAAGGCCGTTATCAGGGCATCACGCGCGATCACTGGGTCGAGCTTGAATTGCCCGCCGACGCGCCGCGCGACAAACATCTTTACCTGATCGGCGACGGCTTCGTTCATCCGACCGACGGTTCGATCAACGTGGCTTACGGCCAGACCAGCTATCCGCCGCCGCAAGGGTTGAGTATTGAGACGCCCGACGCGCAGGGCAATTGGGCTACCGCGAAATCGGGCCTGGGGTTTCCTGCGGGCAAGCTGAAGACCGTCGTGCTCGATCTGGACAATGTCTTTCACCCAGGCGCTCAGCGCAAGCTGCGATTGCGGACAAGCATGGAGATTTATTGGGACAGGCTGGAATGGGCTGAAGCGCTGCCCGAGACGATTTTCAAAACGCAGCGGATTAACCTGTCGTCCGCCGAACTACGCCGGCGAGGCTTTTCAAGATTCTCGCAGGCCGATGATTCATCTCCCGAACTGCCCGATTACAACCAGTTTGAGGGGACCACTCAGAAGTGGCGCGACCTGATTGGCTATTACACCCGACTCGGCGACGTGCGCGAACTGCTCGAAAAGATTGACGACCGCATGGTGATCACCTGCGCGGGCGATGAACTCCGTTTGAAATTCGCCGCGTTGCCGGCGCCGCCCGCCGGCTGGACGCGCGATTACGTAATGATTGGCGACGGCTGGATCAAGGACGGCGATCTGAACTCGACGTTTTCAAAGACGGTGCTGCCGCTGCCGTATCACGGGCTGAAGGATTACAATACTCCTCCAGGCCGTCTCGAGGACGATCCGGCTTACAAACGGCATCCACAAGACTGGCAAACATATCACACACGCTATGTGACGCCGGAGTTTTTCCTGAAGGCGTTAAGGAACTAAACACATTTTCAGTCACGAATGAACGCAAATGGGCGCGAATTCGTGTTCATTCGTGACTAAAGAAAATATGCAAAGTCGCACTCTACGAATCATTCTGACTGTCTTCTTCATCGGACTGCTCGCTACGCCGTTCCTCATAAAACGTCTCTCGGCGGGCAAAGAGGCCACGACACCTTCCGCAAATCCTACGACGGGGCTCTCCCGCTATGGACTTAGTTTCCAGGAAGCTGCAAAAGCTTCGGGCATCGACTTCACTCACGTGGCGCCGAAGCTCGACCCGAAGCTCGATCACATCATGCCGCAGATCGCTTCGATGGGCGCTGCGGTCTCGGTGGTGGATTTCGACCGCGACGGCTGGCAGGATATTTATCTGACCAACAGCAGCGAGGGCAAAAGTAATATCCTCTACAAAAACCTTGGTAACGGTCAGTTCCGTGAGATGCTCGGCGACAATTGGGGAAATGGGGAGAACTCGCGCGAGAACGGCGTTTCGATGGGCGCGGTCTGGGGAGATTATGACAACGATGGGTACGAAGACCTCTTCGTTTACAAGTGGGGGAAGCCGGAGCTTTACCATAACGACGGTGGCAAAAGCTTCACGCGCGTGAGTGGGCAGACAGGGTTTCCTAAATGGATCAACGCCAACAGCGCGATCTGGTTCGATTACGACCGCGACGGGAAGCTCGACCTCTTCGTCGCCGGTTATTACGACGAGAAGTTCGACCTGTGGAATCTCAAAGACACGAAGATGATGCCCGAGAGCTTCGAGTACGCGCAGAACGGCGGCCGCAAATACCTCTTCCACAATCTGGGCGGCGGCAAATTTGAAGAGGTCGCCGAACAGCTCGGAATCAAGTCGCGCCGCTGGGCGCTGGCAGCGGTCGCGGCGGATCTGCGTGGGACGGGTTATCCCGATCTGTTCATCGCCAACGATTACGGCGTCTCGGAGCTGTTCTTCAATGAAGGCGGCAAGAAGTTTCGCGAGGTCGGCAAAGAGACGGGCATCGGCTTCGCGCCGAAGAGCGGGATGACGGCGGCGATCGGCGACCCGCTCAATCGCGGAGATTTTGCGATCTATGTCTCGAACATTTCCGAAGAGAGCGTGCTGATCCAGGGCAACAACCTCTGGGTTCCGCGCGCTGGGACTTCGGGCGACAGCCTGAAGTTCGACAACCTGGCGCGCGACCTCGGCGTCGAGCTTGGAGGATGGAGCTGGGGCGCGCAATTCGGCGATCTGAACAACGACGGCTATCAGGACATCTATCTGGTCAACGGCTACATCTCGGCGGAAAGGAGCAGCAGCTACTGGTACGACTATTCGAAGGTCACCGGTGGCAACTCGACGATCATCTCCGACGCGAAGAACTGGCCGCCGATGAACAACCGCAGCCTGTCGGGTTATCAGCAAAAGCGAGTCTGGATCAACGATGGCGCGGGCCAATTCAAAGAGGTCGCGCAGCTCGTCGGCGTAACAGATGTCTACGACGGGCGCTCGGTCGCGCTGGCCGATTTCACCAACAGCGGCAAGCTCGACGCGGTGATCGCAAACCAGAAAGGCCCCGCGCTGCTTTATAAAAACACCGTCGCGCCTGATAACAAATGGATCGACTTCGATCTGGAAGGCTCGGCGAGCAATCGCAGCGCCATAGGCGCTCAGGTGCGGGTCTTCTGGAACGGCCAGCGGCAGGCGCAGGAAGTGACGGGCGGCAGCGGCTTCTGCGCGCAGAATCAGAGGCGTCTGCATTTCGGCCTCGGAAAAAACGCGAATGTTGATAGAGTCGAGATTCTCTGGCCTTCCGGCAAAACGCAGACCATCCGCGCGCCGGAGGTCAACAAAATTCACAAACTGAAGGAGGCGTAATCTGATGGCTAAGACAGTCACAGGAACCAGTATGACAGCCGAGGTCGCGGCCGCGGCGTCCTCGCAAGCCGCCGCGCAGTCGACACAGGCGTCCGCGCTGTCGCGATTCTTCAGCCCCGAGAATCGCTATCTTGCCCCGATGCTGATTACGACTATTCTGCTGGTGGGCCAGATTTCGTACGGATTGCTGGAAAGCTTCACTCAAATGGCTCTGGCCATCGTCGCGGCCATGTTGTGTGAACTCGTGTTGGGGAGGTTGTTTTTCGGCAAGTTCCCGAACCTGGCCAGCTCATACATTACCGGCATCAGCGTCGGCATTCTGACTCGTTCGCCGGCGGTCTGGCCATTCGCCTTGTGCAGCGCCATCGCGATAACGTCGAAGTATGTGATTCGCTGGAAGGGGCGCCATCTGTGGAATCCGTCGAACTTCGCCATCTGTACGTTGCTGTTGCTGGCGCCGACATATTTCTCGACGCTGAGCATTCAATGGGGAAACAACAGCTTGCCGTTGCTGATCGTGTGGACGCTGGGGGCGCTCATCACCTGGCGCGTGAAGCGGTTCCACATCACGGCGACCTATGTGCTTTCTTTCTGCGCCTTCGCGGCGCTGCGCGGGCTGATCAATGGCCACGGCTTCCTGGCCGAGGTAGCGCCGATCACCGGGCCGATGTATCAGCTCTTCATCTTTTTTATGATCACAGATCCGAGGACGACGGTGAAAACGAAATGGGCGCAGTGCCTGGTGGCGGTCCTAGTTGCCGCGATGGAGACGGTCCTGCGATTGGCCGAGAACATTCACGCGCCGTATTACGCGCTGACGATCGTCGGCCCGGCAGCGATCGCGTTTGAAACCTGGTGGACTACGAGAAAGCAGGAAAACAGAAAGATGTGGGACAGAAAATTATGACGGGCAATCTTCCGCGTTCAGTTGACGACCTGCGTAGGGAAGGAGTATTGGACTTGGCAGGCGGGCAATTGACCACGATCCCCGAATCCCTTGGCCACATGGCTCTGTTGGAAGAACTGGATTTGGACAGGAATCAGTTGGTTTCTCTGCCTGCGAGCATCGGGCAGATGGCTAACCTGAAGAGCTTGAGCTTATACAATAACCGGTTGGCCTCTCTTCCAGATTCGGTGTGGCGGTTGACCGACCTTCAGATATTGAACCTGGCGGAAAATCGTTTCTCCTTTCTCCCCGAAGGCATTGGAAATTTGACCGAGCTTCGAATGTTGGATTTGGGACATAACGAACTGGCTTTTCTGCCCGAAGCGATCGGGAATCTACAAAATCTATCTTTTCTCTACGCCAGTAATAATCGCCTGACATCTTTGCCCGGCTCGCTGTGGGATCTGGACGGCCTCCTCTACTTGAATATAACGGACAATCAACTGTCGTCGCTTCCCGACGCCGTCGGAAATTTGGCGCGCCTGATCGAGCTTCGGCTTTACAACAATCAACTTTCCTCTCTCCCCGATTCGCTGGGCCGATTGAGCAAACTGAGAGAATTGCATTTGATGGACAACAAACTGATGTCCCTTCCTGAGGCGCTGGGAGGCTTGAAGAACTTGAGGAAGCTGATCTTGCAGGGGAACCAGTTAACATCGCTTCCTGAGTCGCTCGGCGAGCTGGCAAATCTCACAGATCTTGATCTGAGAAATAACAGCTTGGAGGCGCTTCCTGATTCGCTGGGGAAATTGGCGCATCTCAGGCATCTGGATTTGCGCGCGAACAAGTTGGTCAATCTGCCCTGTGGTCTCGGGGAGTTGACGAACCTTGAGAAGCTGGATTTGAGATGGAACAAGCGATTAATCCTCCCCGACTGGGTTCGACTACTGGAGGAACGTGGGTGTACAGTTTTTGTCTGAGAGCGTGTTTTAAAAGTTCTTTTCTAAAGCCCGCCGCAGCCGCCCGTCAGCATAAAGCCGGGGGTGGAGCTGAAAGCGGAACCCCGGGTCAGGTTAGGAGCGGCGCCGAGCCCGTGAAACGGGCGGCGGCTTCCTCGGCTGTCGCCCACTTCGTGGGCTTTGAGTACTTTACTACCATTCACCTGGGGCTCGCGCCCCAGGCTATATGCTGTCGCCTGCTCCGCAGGCTCATAAGAGAGCGGTAAAAAATGATTTTTCGATTTACCTTGCTGATCGCCATTTCGGCAACCCTTTTCACATTTGCCTGTCAGAACAAATCCGCAACCGAAAACGCCGGAGCGCCGACTGCCGCAGCGACAGCAACATCGACAACTGGGACTCCAACGCCTGATGCTTCGGCCTCTCCATCATCATCAGCTCTGCCGCCATTGCCCC
This sequence comes from Blastocatellia bacterium, assembly GCA_035714085.1. Classification (GTDB taxonomy): domain Bacteria; phylum Acidobacteriota; class Blastocatellia; order RBC074; family RBC074; genus JAJVID01. Next base: position 6,179 of record DASTMP010000284.1, on the reverse strand, counting down.
CCAAATTTGCCGAAGTGACATTCACGGATGTGACTTCTCAGGCCGGGATTCGCTTCAAGCACAACAACGGCGCGTTCGGCAAAAAATATTTGCCGGAGACGAACGGTTCGGGTTGCGCGTTTCTAGATTACGACAATGACGGCTGGCAGGATATTCTGCTGATCAATTCAACCAGTTTCGCCGATGCGCCGAAGACGATCAATTCCGTGATGGCGCTCTATCACAACAATCAGAACGGGACTTTCACCGACGTCACAAGGGCGGCCGGATTGGCGAAGCCGATTTACGGGCAAGGCGTGGCGGTTGGAGATTATGACAACGACGGCTTCGTAGACATCTTCGTCACCGCATTGGGTCAGAGCAGGCTCTTTCGCAACAACGGCGCAGGGAAATTTATCGATGTGACAGCGAAAGTCGGGCTGACGTCGCCGGGATATTTCTCTTCATCGGCGGCGTTCTTCGATTACGACAAGGACGGGCGGCTAGACCTCTTCCTCTGCAACTACGTCGAATGGTCGCCGGAGACCGACGTCTTCTGCGCGCTCGACAACGTCAACAAGAGTTACTGCACGCCTGAGAAATATAAGGGCCAGAGCTCACGGCTCTATCACAACGTCGGCGGGAAGTTCGTCGACGTCACCGAGAAGGCCGGGCTGCTCGACCCTACGGGCAAATCGCTAGGCGTGGCGATTGTCGATTACGACCGTGACGGCTGGCCCGACATCTTCGTCGCCAACGACACGCAACCGAACAAGCTCTACAAAAACAACGGCGGCAAAGGGACGTTCACCGAATCGGCTCTGACCGCCGGCGTGGCGCTCAGCGAGGAAGGGAAGGCTCGCGGCGGGATGGGGACTGATTTCGCGGACATTGACGGGTCGGGCAATCCGAGCATCATCGTCGGCAACTTCTCGAACGATATGCTGGCCCTCTTCCGCAATCAGGGCAAGGGGCTGTTCATTGACCAGGCGCCCTCGTCAAACGTCGGCCAGGCGACGATGCTTTCTCTGACTTTCGGCCTCTTCTTTTTCGATTACGATCTCGATGGCAAGCCGGACTTCTTTATGGCCAACGGCCACGTCGCCGACGACATTAACAAGGTTCAGCCGAAGATCACTTATGCGATGAAACCTCAGCTCTTCCGCAACGATGGCAAAGCCAGATTCACCGAGGCGACGGCTCGCGCGGGGCGCCCGTTCCAGAGAGCCGTAGTCGCGCGCGGCGCGGCTTACGGCGATTACGATAATGACGGCGATCTCGACATCCTGCTGACGACCAACGGCGGCCCGGCCTATCTGCTGCGCAACGACAACGGCAATCAGGCGCGCTTCGTCCGGTTCAAAACCGTCGGCGACAAATCGAACCGCGACGGCATCGGCGCGAAGATCACTATCACTCTGGCCGACGGATCGAAGCAGTGGCAGATGGCGCACAGCGGGTCGAGTTACTGCTCGCAGAGCGAATTGCCGTTGACGTTCGGGCTCGGCCGCAACGACAAGATCGCGCGCGTCGAAATCGACTGGCCCAGCGGGAAGGCGGACAAACTGACCGACCTCGCAGCCAATCAGCTTTATGTCGTGAGAGAAGGCGCCGGAGTCATTGAAACCAAGCCGCTGCCAATGCCACAGCCAACACTATCGCCGTCGCCCTCGCCGACGGTCGGCAAATGAGCTAATCGTTTTGGCGCAAATGGTAAGGGGAAGCAAAAAAAGGCAAAAAAAGCAAAGAGTGCAAAAAAAGCCTGAATTTTGCTTTTTTTGTCCTCTTTGCCTTTTTTGCTTCCCTTCGCATTCGAATGGAAGAAGTTGATTCTGTAAATGTGTCCCGACAATCTGGTTGGACCCACATCCTACTTTTGGGCTGACGCCCCCTGCGCCTCAGTCGCTTCCTTCGGCGGCTTGCCGGTAGCGCGGACAGAGATGATCTTGTTCAGCATATCGAACCAGAAGGGCGCGCCCATCGAAACCGCCAGCGCCGTCAACAGCAGGCCAAAGATCTTGTTGACCCAGTCAATCCGCGCCTTGGACTCATCCTGCCAACCCAGTTTCAAGCCCAGGTTTTGCAGCGCCGCGGTGTTCTCCTTGATGAGCTCGACATGGGATATGGCCGCGCCGGTTGCGGCGCCGCCTGCCGAGTTGGCTTGTGGCTGCGCGCCGGAGCCTTGAGACGCTGGCGGAGGATTCTTGGCGAATTCCTGCGCCTGGGCCACCAGAGCTTCGCGCAGGGCCGGGTCGTTGGCGAGGGTTTTGGCGATCTGGATGGTGTCGGCGTTAACCGCCGTCGTCATTACCACTGCGATGACGAAGACGATTACTTGTGTCCGCCGTTTGTACCATCCTGAAGCCCTGTCCATCGCATTGTTGAACCAGGCTTCGATACCCCGCTGTAACTTCCCCAGGTCTGATTTGGCCTCGTCCAGCAAGATAAGCAGCGTTCTTCGGATATCCGAGTCGCCGGGCAACGCCTTAATCGCCCATCGGATGTCATCAATCTTCCTATCCCTATCAGGGTTGGCGGGATCGATAATGTCCAACAGGGCGAGCGCGAAAGTACGCGAAGGAATGTAGGACGGTTTGGACTTACCTTCGCCCCATATCCTCTGGCCGTGTAGCGCCTTGATCAGCGGGTGCGCGTAGAACAAATCCACCAGACCCTTGCCCTTCAGGTCGTCGGGGTCTTTAGGATTCTCGCGCCTGACGGTCTCTTCTTCGAGTAGTCCCCGAATCCCGATGAACAGATTGCGAGAGCGCCGATTGAACAAGCCCGCGAGAAGTTCACTGGCCGTAGTGCAGATCAGCGCTAGCAGCAGGTAAACAAAAATCAGCCCGATCGCGATATCAAGTATCTGCAGCCCAAACATAGGCAAGCCTCCTTTTGTATTAGTGGCAGAGACGATTGTTTAATTCCGAGGGTATTCACTAACTTGGCCGAAAATGAACGGCTACCATTTTGGAACACGACAAAGGACAGGGCGCACTCTAAGTAGCGGCCCGGCCCATGTCAATGACTTTGTGAACAAATCCTGAGGTTATTGGAACGTAATTTGATGAGTAAATATCGAATTTTTGCCCCATTGCTAAAGCCTGCAATGGCTCGTAGCATAGTAATTCATTGTGTAGGGAATCAATTCAGCTCTGCCTAATCCTTAGGGGTGTAGAAATGATGGGATTCGGACAACGTTTGTCATACGCCTTTCGGTGTTTCTTTTCGGTGCTTTCAAACGGGGAAATCCCTGCTGAGATCGCTCCGGAATTGGTCCCGGAGCTGGGGCGACCCGCTCCGGTTTTTGAACGGGCGCAGGAGCTTGAGACGCCTGCGCCAGAGTCGGTGGATCGGGCCGTGCAGATGCTCGCCTTATTGCAGCGCGACGGACGGTTGATAGATTTCATCACCGAGGACATTGCGCCCTATCAGGACGCGCAGATAGGCGCCGCCGCGCGCGACGTGCATGAAAGTTGCCGGAAGGCGATTGATCATTACCTCACGCTCGAACCGGTGATCGCCTCCGAAGAAGGGCAACCGGTGACCGTCGAGCCGGGCTTTGACCCGGCGGCGATTAAGTTGATCGGTAATGTGACAGGACATCCGCCGCTCCGCGGGTTGTTGCGCCATCGCGGATGGCGCGTCGCGCGAGTAAATCTGCCGCCGCTACCCGAGAGCGACGGTCGCTTGATCATTGCGCCGGCCGAAGTGGAAATAATGTGAGGGGAGTGGGGAGTGGGGAGTGGGGAATAAGGAAAAGACCTTTCTTCCCATTCCCCATTCCCCATTCCCCACTCCCGGAGGGAAATTGTGGATACGCGATATATAGTTGGTATTGATCTGGGCACGACCAATTCCGCCCTGGCTTATGTCGATAACGCGGCGCCGGAAGAGGCTGCGCGCATCGAGGTTGGCGGCGTCCCGCAACTAGTCAATCCTGGCGAAGTGGAAGACCGCTCACTGCTGCCTTCGTTCCTCTTCGTTCCCGGCGAAATGGATTTCCCGAAGGGAAGTCTGAATCTGCCCTGGGATCGAAATCCGCAGTTCGTGATCGGCGAACTGGCGCGCAAACGCGGGGCTGAGAACCCCGCGAGGCTGATCTCGTCGGCCAAGTCCTGGCTTTCATACGCCGCGGTCAACCGCGCCGCTGCGATCCTGCCCTGGCAAGCGCCGGACGAGGTTCCGAAGCTATCCCCCGTTGACGCTTCGGCGCGCTACCTCGAATACCTTCGCAGCATGTGGGACAACCGGGTGGCGAAAAAAGCGCCGGAACTCGCGCTTAGCGAGCAGCAGATCTTCCTGACCGTCCCGGCGTCGTTCGATGAAGAGGCGCGCGAATTGACGCTGCGCGCCGCCGAGCAGGCAGGATTGCGCCGGGTCACGCTGCTGGAAGAGCCTCAGGCCGCTTTCTACGCCTGGATCGAGACTCATGGCGAAGCCTGGCGCAAACGCGTCAAGGTCGGCGACCTGATTCTGGTTTGCGACGTGGGCGGCGGCACGACCGACTTCAGCCTGATCACCGTTTCGGAAGAGAATGGGGAACTGGCGCTCCGCCGCGTCGCTGTTGGCGATCACATCCTGCTAGGCGGCGATAATATGGATTTGTCGCTCGCGCGATTGTTGCAGCAGCGATTGGAAGACGAGGGCCATCGCATAGACACCTGGCAATTGCAATCGCTCTGGCATCAGGCGCGGATCGCGAAAGAAAAGCTCTTCTCGGAGCCGAGGAGCAAAAAGCATCCGATCACAGTTCTCGGCAAAGGCACGAAGCTGGTCGGCGGGACGATCAAAACTGAACTTCTGCGCGAAGACGTCGAGCAAGCCTTGGTGGAAGGCTTCTTCCCGCTCGTGGCGAATACCGAGATGCCCGTGCGACAGCGCCGTATCGGTTTTCAGGAACTCGGCCTGCCTTACGCGGCCGATCCTGCGGTCACCAAACACCTCGCCCGTTTCCTCGCGCAGCAGGCGGCCAACGCCCCCGAATCCGCAGCGATCAGGCGCGGCAAGAGCGGATTCGCCTGCCCGACGCACATTCTTTTCAACGGCGGCGTAATGAAAGCGTCGCTGCTGCGCGATCGTCTGGTCGATGCGCTCAACAACTGGCTAGTCGCCGAAGGCTTCGAGCCGCTTGGCGCGAAAGAAGTATTGGACGCGCCAGACCTCGACCACGCTGTGGCGCGAGGCGCGGCTTATTACGGTCGCGCCCGTGGCGGTCGCGGCGTTCGCATCCGCAGCGGCGCTTCGCGCGCCTACTACATCGGCATCGAAAGCGCGATGCCCGCTGTCCCTGGGCTGCCCGCTCCGCTCAAAGCGCTCTGCGTCGTTCCGTTCGGAATGGAAGAGGGGACGGAGGCCAAAATTCCTAACCGCGAATTCGGCCTGGTCGTCGGCGAACCAGCGGAGTTCCGCTTCCTGAGTTCGACCATTCGCAAACAGGATCAGATCGGTGGAATGGTTGATGATTGGGGCGCTGATGAAATTCAAGAGATAAGCCCGCTCGAAGTCACGCTCAAGGTCGACGGGCAGGAAGAGACAGTGCTGCCGGTGCGATTGGAGAGCCGCGTCACCGAGATCGGCACGCTCGAACTCTGGTGCGTCTCGCGCGACGGACAGCAACGGTGGAAGCTGGAATTCAATATTCGGGAGAAGGACGATGCATAGTTCTGGCCCGAAGCGTTTTTGCTGTCAAGCAATGTCAGAAGCATTGAATCATCAGTGCTCTCAGCATCGGCATCCGTTCGACTGTCCAGACAGTCTGATTCATTACTCTCCCAAGTTCGACGAGTATGGATTGGTTATTCACGATGGTGGCTCTTCAGTTCAAGCGATCGACTACTGTCCTTGGTGTGGCGCAAAACTGCCCGCCTCTAAACGTGATCAGTGGTTTAGAACCCTTGAGGTTCTTGGTTACGATAGCCCTTCAAACCAGGAAATACCGAGAGAGTTTTTGACGGATGAGTGGTACGCAAAGAAGTAAGCCTTAGCAGCGCATGGAAGTATCAAGCCGCTATCTAATTGGAATTGACCTTGGCACGACTAATTCAGCCGTCGCATATGTCGACACGCGGGAGCCGGTGACCGGCGACACCCCGCCTATTCACGTCTTCGACATCCCGCAACTCATCGCCGAAGGGGAAGTCGGCGCGGTTCCGACGCTGCCTTCGTTTCTCTATTTTGCCAATGAGCAGGATGCGCCC